>JBOIFE010000069.1:0-12829 GCA_050741015.1 Burkholderiales bacterium
CCTTGGTCACCGCGTAGGGCGACAGCGGCCGCCCGATCTCGGGCTCGGTCTTGAGGGGGCCGGCGTGGTCGCCGTAGACCGCGCTCGATCCGGCGTAGACGAAGCGCGACACGCCGGCGCCGTGCGCCGCGACCAGCATGTTGAGAAAGCCGCTGACGTTGCTTTCGCCGGCGGCGATCGGATCGGCGATCGATTGCGGCACGCTGCCCAGCGCCGCGTGGTGCAGCACGAAGTCCGCCGCCCGGCAGGCACGGCGGCAATCGTCGAGCGAGCGGATGTCGCCCTTGATGAAGCGGAAGCTCCGCCAGCGGCTCTCGCCGACCGCCGCCCGGGTCTGGGCAAGGTTGTCCTGCCTCCCGGTGGCGAAGTTGTCCAGCCCGACCACTCGCTGCTCCAGCGCGAGCAGCGCTTCGACCAGGTTGGAGCCGATGAAGCCCGCCGCCCCCGTCACCAGCCAGGTGCGCGGCTTCGCCTTGAGCTGCTCCAGCACATCTTCATAGCGCGCCATCGGGCCATGATCGGATCTCTGTGTGTTGTTTCTGCGCCGCCGGCGTGGTCCGGATGGAGGGGCGCGCGCCCCGCCCGCCGGCCGGGCGCCCAGCTAGTTGGTTCCCGTTGCGTCGCGGGATTGCCGGAAAAGCGCGGCAAACGCAGGCGCGTACGGCTCGCGCAGCATGTCGTCGACGTGGCAGCCGGCGGGGCCGAAATACGCCTCGGCCTGCCGGGCCGACGATCGCCAGCGCAGCGGTTCGTTGCGGGTGCGCGCCCAGTCCTCGCTCGGCACGAACAGGCAGAGGCGGCCCGCGAAATGACCCGGCGTATAGCGGCGCCCCGCCGCGATGGTCGCGCGCTCGACCGTGGTCCGCAGCGCCAGCACCGGGTCCGCGGCATCGGGTCTCGCCGCGCCGCGCCGCGCCCGGCGCTCGCGCAGCTTGCGCGCGATGTACGAGCGCAGCTCCGCGAACGACAGCGACATCAGCGCGCGGGCGTGCGCGGCCATGCGCGCCCGCTGCTCCGCGAGCCGTTCCTGCAGCAGCGACGAGCGCCGGAACATGGTCGGATACGGCGCCCCGAACAGCGCGACAAAGCTGACCCCGGCGCCTTGCTGCAGAAGCTGCCGCCCGAGCTCGAACGCGATCGTCCCGCCGGCGCAGAACCCGGCGATGACGTACGGGCCCTGCGGACGGAACGCGAGAATCTGCGCCGCGAAGTACGCGGCCAGTTGCCCGATGCGCTCGAGCGGCTCGCTCTGGCCGTCGAGGCCCGGGGGCTGCAGCCCGTACAGAGGCTGATCGCGGCCCAGGTGATGCGCCAGCGCGCGGTAGCAGAACACGTCCCCGTTGTGACCGCCCACGCCGAAGATGGGGGTGCGTTCCCCCAGCGGCTGCAGCGGCACGATGGCGCGCTGCTGCCGGGCGCGCGTCCCGACCGAGCGCAGGAACTCCAGAATGTCGCCCTTGTGCCGTGCCAGCCGGTCGCGCATCTCGGGCGTCAGCACGCCGTCCGGCGCGCTGCAGCGCAAGCGCTCGCCGTCGGCCCAGAGCTGGACGTCGCGGCTGCGCAACTCCGCCAGGAGCGCCGTCACCGTCACAGCTCGATCTCCACCCGGTCGCCGGCGTTCGCGACGGACCGCTGCGGGCGCTCCGCCCAGACGAGCGCATCGATGTAGCGCGACAGTTCGGCCACCGTCGGCGCGTCGAACAGCGCTCTGAGCGGCACGTCGATGCGAAAGGTCTTGCGCAGCTCGGCCACGATTCTCACCGCCAGCAGGGAGTGCCCTCCCAGCGCGGCAAACGTCTCGTTGATGCCCACGGACTCGATCCCGAGCGCCTCCTGCCAGATTCGGGCGATCTGCTGCTCGGTCGCGTCGCGCGCAGGGTGGTCCGGGCCGGCCTGTGGGGCGGGCCGCGTGCCCGGGTCGGGCGCGCGCAGCGATTCGAGCTTTATCCACTGGTCGATGCGTGCGCCGAGATCGCCCGTCGACACGACCAGCTGGCCGGCGGCGCGCAGGGCGAGGACCGCTTCCATCGTGTCGGTGGCTTCCGCGGCGCTCATGCCCAGCTCCCTGAGCGTTGCGCCGAAACCCGCGCCGGCCAGCTCATCGTCGCGCAGGCGCCAGATGTCCCAGTTCACGCTCAGCCACGGCACGCGCGAGCTGCGGTTGTGCCTGCGCGCAATCGCGTCCAGGAAGATGTTGGACGACGCATAGGCCGCCTGCCCGATGCCTCCGAGGACCGACGTCAACGACGACAGCAGCAAACAGAAATCCAGCGCCTTGCCCTCGAGCACCTTTTCCAGCACGAGCGCGCCGCGCGCCTTGGCCCGGAAATGCCGCTCGCAGCCGGCGTAATCGCTGTCCTTGATCTCGCTGTAGCCGTCCGACCCGACGATGCCGGCGCCGTGGATCACGCCGTGCAGGGCGCCGAAGCGCCGGTACGTCTGCTTGACGACGCCGCGCATGGCGTCCAGGTCGGCGGCGTCGGCGTTCAGGTACAGCACCTCGCCGCCGAGCTTTTCGATCCTGTCGATCGCGCGGATTTTCGCGCCGGCCGGCAAGATCGAACGTCCGGTCAGCACGAGGCGCGCGCCGTATTTCGCGGCCAGCCATTCCGAGATCGCGACGCCGATTGCGCCGAGTCCGCCGGTGATCAGGTAGACGCCGCCCGCGCGCAGCGGCGAGCTGCCGCGTCCGGCTCCTCCCGTCGCGGCCGGTTCGTAGCACTGGATCCAGCGCAGCGCATTTCGGTGCGCGATGCACTGGCTCGCATCGGGGTCGAGCAGCTCGCCGAGCACGAGATCCGCGGCCGCTTCGCGCTCGCGGCCGTGCGGCGGGAGATCGACGTCGATGCTTTTCACGCGCAGGTTCGGGTATTCCTGCGGGATCACCATGCACGGCCCCAGCAGCGTCGACTTTTCCGGCCACAGCGCTTCGCTGCCGCAGACGTCGTACACGCCGCTGGAGAGCGCGAACAGCGCCATCTCGTGCCGGACGTTGTTTGCCGCGAGCGCCTTGGCGAGATGGAGCAGGCTGTAGAAGCCCTCGGCCTGGGCCCTGGCGAAGCGCTTGGCCTCCGACCGGGCGGAATGACCCGCGCCGACGCTCCAGGCGTGCACGATGCGATCCGGCAGCAGGCAGCTCGCCTGCAGGGCATGGATCAGCGCGTCGTAGTGCTCCGCGTTCGCCGGCTCGATCGTGAAGCTGCGCGCGTCGCCCCGCTGAAAGCGGCTGCCGGCCCGCACGTTCACCACGGAGTGCCCCGCGGCCGTCAGCCTCGCGCTCAGGATCGAGGCGAAACCCGCGTCGTCCGCATGAACCAGCCAGGTTCCGGCTTGCTGCGCCGGCAATGCGGCCGGCCCCCTGCCGAGCGACCTCGGCAGCTGACGCTTCCAGGACGGCGCATAGAGCCATTGCGCGGGATCCGGATTCTTGCGGATCACCGCCTGCGCGCGCGCAGCGGCGCCCGTGACAGGCAGCTCATCGAGCCAGAAGCGGCGTCGCTCGAAGGGATAGGTCGGCAACGGCAGCTTGCGGCGCCGCTCCCGCGGCGCGTTGTCCCAGTTGATGTCCGATCCCGCGAGCCACAGCCTGCCGATGCTCTGCCACAGGAATTCGACGTCCGGGCAGTTCTCGTAGTCGTGCCTGATCGAGGAAAGCGCAACGGGCTCACCGGCATCCCGCCGGTCCGGGTGCTGCATCGCCAGCACGCCGAGGGTCCGCCCGGGCCCGGCCTCGAGCAGAATCGGATCTTCGAATCGCCAAAGCTCGCGCAGGGCGTCGCCGAACCTCGCGCTGCGCGTGGCGTGCCTGGCCCAGTACGCGGGGCTGGTCGCTTCTTCCGCGGTGATCCAGGTCCCGCTGACGTTGGAGATGTACGGCACGCGCGGCGCATTCAGGCGCACCTTGCTCGCCTCCTCCTCGAACGCCTGCGCGATCGGCTCGAGCATCCCGGAGTGAAACGCGTGCGCGTTGCGGACGCGCCGGCAGATGACGCCCCTTTCGCCCAGCAGCCGCTCGAGCCCGGCCACGCCGGCGACCGGACCGGCCGCCACGCACAGGCCGGGGCCGTTGATCAGGGAGATCGACAGGCCCGCGGGGAGCAGGGAACGCAGCTCGTCCTCCGGCAGCGTGACCGCGAGCATGCCCGCCTCGGGGAGCCGATCGACCAGCCTGGCCCGCGTCGCGATCAGGCGCAACGCATCGCCAAGCGACAGCACTCCGGCCAGGCAGGCCGCCACGTATTCGCCCATGCTGTGCCCGACGATCGCCTCGGGAACGACGCCCAGCGATTGCCAGACGCGGCACAGCGCGTATTCGATCGTGAACAGCGCCGGCTGGACATACAGGGTCCGGTTCAGGGTCGCGGCGTCCTGATCCTGCGCCGCATCGGCGTCCCGGCCGAGCATCTGCGCCAGGTCGATGCCTCGCGGCCCGGCCGCTTGCTGCCAGCTTCGGCCGGGCGGATAGATCACGCTCCGGATGTCGAGCCCGAGCTGGGGCTGCAGGATCTGCGCGCAGCGATCGACTTCCTCCCTGAACACGGGCCACGCCTGGTACAGCCCGTGGGCCATGCCCGGGTACTGATCGCCCACGCCGGGCAGGAGCAGAATCACCGGGCGCCGCCCCCGCTCGGCTCGCCCGGAGGCCACTCTGGCGGAGCGCTCCCCGGCGAGCGCGCTGACGGCATCTTCGCGGCCGTCGCAGACCAGGCAGCGTCGGTGGGCGAACGCCTTGCGCCCGACCTGCAAGGTGTACGCGACGTCGCCCAGGCTCTGCGACGGGTCGCGGCTCAGGCATTCGCGCAGGCGCTGCGTCGCCGCGTCGAGCGCGGTCTCGGTCTTCGCCGACAGCACCAGCAGCTGCGGCGCACGCGTATCGGCCGGCGCGGCGCGCGGCGGCGCTTCCTCCAGGATCAGGTGCGCGTTGGTGCCGCCCATTCCGGTGGACATCACGCCGGCCCGCCTGGGACCGTCGCCGGCCCATTCCCGCAGCCGGTCGTTGACGTAGAACGGACTGCCCGCAAAGTCGATTTCGGGATTGGCCCGGCTGAAGTGCAGGCTCGGCGGGAGCTGCCGCTGTTCGAGCGCGAGCACCGTCTTGATGATGCCGGCGACCGCTGCCGCGGCGTCGAGGTGGCCCACGTTGGTCTTGACCGAACCGATCGCGCAGTAGCCGCAACGCTGAGTGGACGTGCGGAACGCCTTGGTCAGGGCCTTGACCTCGATCGGATCCCCGATCGGCGTGCCCGAGCCGTGCGCCTCGAGATAGCTGATGCTGTCGGCCTCGATTCCCGCGTTGGCCAGCGCCTCCACCACCGCGTCGGCCTGGGCGTCGACGCTGGGGGCCGTGTAGCCGGCCTTTGCCGAGCCGTCGTTGTTGACGGCCGATCCCTTGATCACGGCGTGGATGGCGTCGCCCTCGGCGATGGCGTCCGCCAGCCGCTTCAGCACCAGGATGCCGCCGCCGCTGCCGAACACCGTGCCGTTCGCCGCGGCGTCGAAGGCGCGCACATGCCCGTCCGCGGAGACCACCCCCGCGCCGTCGCAGAAATAGCCGGCGCGGTTCGGAACCCGCACCGATACCGCTCCGGCGAGCGCCATGTCCGTCTCCCGGCTGAGAAGGCTCTGGCAGGCCAGGTGCGCCGCGACCATGGACGTCGAGCAGGCGCTCTGAACGGCGACGCTGGGTCCCCTCAGGTTGAGCTGGTAGGAGATGCGCGTGCTGAGGAAATCCTTGTCGTTGCCGATCAGCGTGGTGATGTACTCCTGCGCCAGCCGGCGGTTCAGCCCCATGCTCGTGAAATAGGTGTTCAGCGCGGCGCCGGTGAACACGCCGATGCGCCCCGGGTAGCGCTCCGGGTCGCAGCTCGCATGCTCGAGCGCCTCGTGCGCCAGCTCGAGCAGCAGGCGGTGCTGCGGATCCATGGTGCTCGCTTCCTTCGGCGAGTAGCCGAAGAACGCCGCGTCGAAATGGCCCGGCTGATCGAGAATCGGCGCGGCCTTGACGTAGGCCGGGTCACGCAGCTGCGACGCCGGCACGCCGGATTCCAGCAGCTCGTGGTCCGAGAGCCGGGAGATCGACTCGATGCCTTCGGCCACGTTCCGCCAGAACTGCTCGATGTCGCGCGCGCCCGGGAAGCGGCCGGACATGCCGACGATGGCGATGTCGAATTCGCTGCTCATCGGCGCGTCAATGACCGCTCAGGAGTGCCGGCTCGGGCAAGGCGCCGCGGTCCACCTTGCCGCTCGGCGCCAGCGGCAGGCGCTCGATCGTCTCGATCCGGTTCGGGATCATGTACTTTGGCAGCCGCTCTCCCAGGAAATCCTTCAGCCTCGCGAGGTCCAGGTCCGCCTTGCCGACCACATAGGCGACGATCAGAACAACGGTTTCCGAGTACTTCCTGACGAGCACGACGCAGTCGGCGATGCCGGGGCACTCCCGGATCGTGTTTTCGATTTCTCCCAGCTCGATGCGCAGCCCCCGGATCTTGACCTGGTGGTCCTCCCGGCCCAGGTACTCGATGTTCCCGTCGGGCCGCCAGCGCGCCATGTCGCCGGTCCGATAGATGCGCTCGCCGGGACTGAGCGGGTCGTCGGTGAACCTCTGCGCGGTCAGCGCCGGGTTGTTGACATAGCCTCGCGCCAGTGCGATCCCGGCAATGCACAGCTCGCCAGCCTCGCCGACAGCCGCCAGGCGCCCGTTGCGGATGACGTAGAGGCGGACGTTTTGGATCGGCCGTCCGATGGGAACCACGTCGGGATTGTCGTGCGCGGGACAATCGAAATAGCTGACGTCGATCGTCGCCTCGGTCGGTCCGTACAGGTTGGTGAGCCGGGCCGCGGTCCTGCGGCCCCAGGTGGCGTTGAACTTGCGCACGTGGCTGGGCGTGAGCGCTTCGCCGCTCGCAAACACGCGACGCACCGAGGCCAGGGCGTGCGGAGCATCGTCGCCCCTGACGTCCAGGTACTCCAGGAACACGTTTAGCATGGACGGAACGAAGTGCAGCACGCTGACGCGGTGGCGCCGGATGGCTTCGACGATCGCCGGCGGGTTCCTTTCCGCGCCCGGCGCCAGCATGCAAAGCGTGGCGCCCTGCAGCATCCACCAGAACAGCTCCCAGACCGAAACGTCGAACGAGTAGGGAGTCTTCTGCAGCAGCACGTCGCGTTCATCGATCGGGTAGGCCTGCTGCATCCAGTGCAGGCGATTGACCAGCGACCGGTGCTCGATCATCACGCCCTTCGGCCTGCCGGTCGAGCCGGACGTGTAGATGACGTACGCCAGATCCCGGGGCCGGTTGAGGACGACGGGATTCGACGTGGGCCCGCGGTAGAGGTCCGGGTCGTCGAGCTCGATGATCCGCCCGCGGAAGGCGACCGCCCCTGCCGTCTTCTTCCCGTGCGTCAGCAGGACCGTCGCCGCGCTGTCTTTCAGCAGGTAGTCGATGCGAGCCGGCGGGTTGTCCGGTGCAATCGGAAGATACGCCGCGCCGGCCTTGATGATCCCCAGTATGCCGATGACCATGGCGAACGATCGTTCCACCATGAGCGCCACGATCTGCCCCGGCCCGACGCCCTCGGCCCTCAGCACATGCGCCAGCTGATTGACCTTGTCGGCGAGCCGCGCGTAGGTCAGCGACGGCGCGCCGAGTGCCTGGTCATGCTCGCAGATGACGGCCGTGCGAGACCCCTGCCGGGCCATCTGCGGCTCGATCAGCTCCTGCAGCGTGACGTCATCCGGAAACGGCGCGTCGGTGCGGTCGAATCTGGGGGTCATCTTTCGAATCGGGCCGGTTCAGCTTGCCGAGCCTGCCGGCGCGAGCGACGAACATCCTGCCCAGGATGTCCTCGTGGATCTGCGTGGTGCCTTCGATGATCTCCATGATCTTGGCGTTACGGTAGTAGCGCGACACGGGAGACGAGGCGTGGCAGCCCGCGGCGCCGTGGATCTGAACTGCATCGGACGCTGCCCGCACCGCGGCCCGCGAGGTGAAATACTTCGCCATCAACGCCGCTTCGAAGGCTTCCGGACGATGCTCGTCTTCGGCCCGGCAGGCGCTGTGGCACAGCAAGCTCCCCGCCTCCAGATCGGTGCCCATGGCCGCGAGCAGCGACCGGATCATTCCGATCTCGCCCACGGTCCTGTCGCCGATCTTGCGCGTCGCCGCGTGGGCGATACTCTCCTCGAAACAAGCCCCCACGAGCCCCGATGCCGAGCAGGCCGTGCTCAGCCTGCCGTAGTGCAGGCCCACGGGAGCGACGTGCGACAGGGCGAAACCGGGCTTGCCGACCAGGTTGGCCAGGGGCACTTGCACATGGTCGAACCGCAGCTGCGCCAGGCCGGCCGCGCGAAAGCCTGCCAGATCGGAGATCGGCTCCACCTCGAGGCCGGGAGCCTGTCTGGGCACCAGGCACGCGACCGAAAGCGTGCCCAGCGTTCCGAACACCAGAAACACGGTGGCGAACTGGGCGCAGCTTATCCACGTCTTGACGCCGTTCAGAACGAGGCCCTCGCCGCCGCGCGTGAACTCGCTCGCGAGCGCATTCAGCTCGCTGCCCCCGCCCGGCTCGGTCAGCGCGAAGGCCCCGATCATCTCGCCCTTGGCGAGGGGGGAAAGCCAGCTGCGCTTCTGCTCCGGCGTGCCCCACTTGAGCAAGGCCATGCTGACCATGGCCTGCACCGTGAGCACGCCCGTCAGAGCGGACGACGCGCGGCCCAACGCTTCGTTGAGCAGTCCGAACGTGACGACGTCCCAGCCCAGACCGCCGTGCTCGCGCGGCAGGCTGCAGCCCAGGTAGCCGCGCTGCGCAAGCTTCGCGATCACGGAGCGCGGAATTTCCTGGTCCCGGTCCCACTGCGCGGCGAACGGAGCCACCTCGCGCGCGACGAAGGCCTGGAATTCGTCGTGCTTGTCCGCATGCCAGTCGCTCAGCAGCCGCCGCATATGCGCTCCCGCGCTCATGCGTTCCGCCGTCCGTTCTTTTGCAGCACGAAGGCGGTGGCGGCGTTGAGCGACTTGAAATTCTTGATGTCCAGGTCGTCTTTGCCCACGACGATGGCGAAGGTCCTTTCGATGAAGGTCATCAGTTGCACGGCGAACAGGGAATTCACGATCCCGGACTCGAACAGGTTCGCGTCGTCGTCCAGATCCGCGCCCGGAACCGAGCCCAGGACGAAGCTGCGGAGGGTTTGCCTGATCTGGTCCTGGTCAGCGGCGCTCATGATCATGCGTCCGGATAAGCATGAAATCCCCTCCCGGTCTTGCGCCCCAGATGGCCCGCGTGCACCAGCTTTCTCAGCAAAGGGCAGCACCGGTACTTGGGGTCCTGATAGCTCTCGAACAGCACGTCGAGAGAACGCATCACCGTGTCCAGGCCGATCAGGTCGGCCGTTTCCAGCGGGCCCATCTTGTGGCCGAAGCATTTCTTGAAGATGAGGTCGATGTTCGCGGCGCTCGCCACATCGTCCTGCAGGACGAAGGCGGCCTCATTCATGAACAGATGGGAAATCCGGTTGGAAACGAAGCCGGGCAGGTCCTCGACCACGATCGCCTCCTTGCGCAGCGCGCAAAGCAGCTGCCGCAGCATGTCGACGGCCCCGTCCGAGGTATGCAGTCCGCGGATCACCTCCACCGTCGGCATCAGGTGCACCGGATTCATGAAGTGGATGCCCACCACGTTCGCCGGCCGGCGGGTGGCACCGGCGATCCGCGTGATCGAAATGCACGAGGTATTCGCTCCGAAGCAGACTTCGGGCGGCACGATTCGGTCCAGCCGCTCGTACAGCGACTTCTTGACCTGCCAGTCCTCGGTGACGTTCTCGACGATGAAGTCGCACGACGCCAGCGCCTCGAGCTCGGTCGTCAGGACCATGCGCTGCAGGGCCTCGTCTTTGGTCAGGCGCGGCAGGGTTTTCGACAGCAGCGGCGCGCAGCGCACGTTTTCGAGCACCGCGGCCTGGGTGCGTGCAAGCGCGTCGCGCGCGACGTCCACCACGACCGTGCCTATCCCGTGCAGCACCAGATCGGTGACGACCCCCGTGCCGATGTTGCCCGCGCCGGCGACTCCAATCCGGTTGAATTCCATGCTACGCCGCCTTGCGCCTGACGACGCTCCGGCGTCGGCGGCCGCGCAGGGCGGCCCGGCTCGCTGCGGGCGCTCCGCCGGGCCGGCCGCAGGCCGGGTCCAGTCGCGCGGCCAGCAGGCTCACGGTCGGGCATTCGAACAGGCTGACGATCGGCATGTTCCGGTTCAGCTCCCTTCTGATCGCCGCAACCACCTGCACCGCCCTGAGCGACGACCCGCCTACCTCGAAGAAATTATCGTCGAGCCCTATCCGGTTCCGGCCGAGGACCCTGCGCCAGATGTCCAGCAGCGTCGCCTGCAGCGTGCCGGCCGGCGCGGCGTCCGTCGCGGGCGCCGGCGGCTCGCCCTTGACGCGGTGCCGCTCGATCGCGTCGGTCAGGCGGTCGATGTCGCACAGATGCTGCGCGACCTGCTGCAGGGCGTCGCAGGACCCGCCGCTCCCGCGCTCGGGCGGGCGCCGCGGCCCGGCGGCGGCAGCAGGCACGGGCGGCGCTTCGCCAGGGTTGTACGTGAGCCGCGCGAGGCGCTCCGCGGCGAAGACCCGCGAACCGTCCGATCCGTTGCCGTCCGGGGCGCCGAGGCGCTCGATGAACTCCCGCGCCGGCGCGTTGTTCGCGGTCGGCCGAAAATCGAGCTCCACCCGGCGTTTGTTTTCCTCGAGCGCCCGGCAGCCGAGGTGCGACAGCACCGCATGCTCCACGCCCCTGCCGAGCACACGGCAGCTCAGCAGCAGGGTATCGACCTTGTAGCGCTCGGCCAGGGCCTGGTAAAGCACGACGCCGACCAGCCCGTAGTCTCCGAAGCGGTCGGCGACGCGCACCGCCAGGCACCCGGCGCCTTCGCGCCGCAGGAAAGCCCCGAGCTCCTGCTCCGAGCGCCGGAGGGCGGTGAAAGTGAATTGATTGGTTCTGAAGGTCAGCTGCGAGACGCGGCCCAGCTCGCCGTCCTGCGGGGCGCCGATCGCGACGCGCAGCTGCAGCCCGTCGATGAAGTCCTTCAGCGAGCCGGCCTGCGCGCGGAAATCCTCCCGCCGGGCCTGCTCGTGGTACATCCGGGTGCGCACGCCGTCCTCCTTGGTGCCGCCCGCGTGGTCGAACGCCCACACGTGATCGAGAAACGCGGCGAACGATTCGCCCGCCTGCGGCAGCTGCAACGTCAGGACGCCGGGACAGTTCGCCCTGACCTCCGCGCACTCCACCGGGTTGTCGTCGACGAAGATGAAGCTGTCCAGCCCGAGATCGAGCTCGTCGGCGAGCGACCTGATATTGTCCGACTTCCGGTTCCAGTTGATGCGCCACGACGCCAGGTGCTCGCGCCCGAGCACCATGTCGCTGCGCCGATCGAAGACCTCCAGCACGTCCTGCTCGTTGTTCCTGCTGCAAAGGCAAAGCAGCATGCCGGCGTTCATCTGCTCGAGCATGAATTGCTGCAGCCCGCGGTAGGGTTCGCTCAGCTCGACTGCCATCGGTCCGTCCTCGCCGCAGGCGCCCCTCCACAGCGTGTCGTCGCAGTCCAGCACGATCACTTTGTACGGCTTGCGCCGCAGATTGAAGATCGTGCGGTACAGGGCCGTGCCGATCGCGGCGTAGCACGCGGGCGTGTACGGGATCCGGCCGAGCCGATGGCCGTGGGGATCGTAGTAGTCCGCGAGCCGATAGCGGCCGAGCGCCGCATCCGATCCGAGCGCAAGCACGTTCGGCAGACCGCCGGCCTGCGCGAGCAGCGAACGCTCGGCGTCGTTGAGCGCGGCGCAGAGCTCGCGGTCGGTCCGGGCCGCCGGCGTGCGCGGGCAGACGCACAGGATCAGCGGCGCCGAGGACTGCTTCATGAATCCGTCCAGCGCGGCGCAGAAATCGCGCACGTTGCGCTGCAGGCCGTCGTTCGGCCGGGAGGCTGGGCGCGCCTCGTCCCGGATCGCGTACAGGTTGAACAACCCGGAATGCTCGAGCAGGGGTTCGTGCTCGACCTCGCAGCGGTAGCCTTTCGCGCTCAGCAGGGCCCGCACCCGCCCGACCGACTCGTGGGTCGGGTCGTGGATTTCCACCACCAGCTGGGCGATTTTGGGCCAGTCTTCCTCGTCGATGCCCTCGAGGATGTCCCGTTCGCTCTTTTCGGCGTCGATCTTGAGCAGATCGATCCGCTCGATGCCGTGCTCCCGGATGATGTGCGATACGCTCGTCAGGCGGCATTCGTGGGTCGTGCCGCGGAGCCGGTCGGCGGTGAGCTCGGTCACGTATTGCGCCAGCGATTCGTCTTCGTCCGCGCTCTCGCGCTTGAGCGTATTGCGCACGATCGCCTGCAGGGCGGCGCCGTCCGCGGCTTCATCCGCGTAGAAGCCCGAGAACACGGACGACTTCTCGTAGAAGGTCAGGCTCGCGGTCCTGGCCCGGTCCGACACGCCGAGGTTCAGGACGCGGACGTTCGCCGCGGCGTAGGCCTCGCAGTTCGCCTTCAGCAACTCGTACACGGCCGGTGCCGGCTCGAAGGCGTAGATCTTCGGGTTCTTGCAACGGCCGAGCACGAAAAGCGAGAACAGGCCGATGTTGGCGCCGATATCCAGCACCGTGGCGCCGTCCGGCAGGGCGATGCCGTGCTTCAGGTAGACCTGGTCCTCAAACACTTCCTGGTAGAGATACTCGGTCTCGTAGCGGTTCAGGTGGGCGATCTCCAGGCCGTTGGGAAGAACATATCGATTCCGGCCTGCAAAGCACCGCTCGGCCCGTTCGCCGTCGAGCGTCATGCCGGC
>JBOIFE010000070.1:0-3919 GCA_050741015.1 Burkholderiales bacterium
GGCGGCGGCCGACGCGCCGGCGGTGGCGCGGCTGCGCGCGGCGGGCGCGGTCATCGTCGGGCGAACCAATATGGTGGAGTTCGCCTTCGGCACCACGGGCCTCAATCCGCACTACGGCACGCCGAAGAATCCCTGGGACCGCGCGACCGGGCGCGTGCCGGGCGGCTCGTCCTCGGGCGCCGCGGTGGCGCAGGCCGACGGCATGTGCGTGATGGCGCTCGGCAGCGATACTCGCGGCTCGATCCGCCAGCCCGCGGCGCTGTGCGGCGTCACCGGCTGGAAGCCCACGCAGCGCCGCGTTCCGCTCGAGGGCGCGTTCCCGCTCTCCTATACGCTCGACACGGTGGGCCCGCTCGCCAACTCGGTCGCCTGCTGCGCGGCCTACGACGCGGTCATCGCGGACGTGCCGCTCGGGGCGCTCGCGGAAGTTCCGGCGCGGGGCCTGCGGTTGCTCGTACCCCGCGGCTCGCTGCTGGAGGACCTCGACCCCGAGGTCGGCCGCGTGTTCGGCGAGGCGCTGAAGAAGCTCGCCGCCGCGGGCGCGGCGATCGAGGAGCGCGCGGTGCCCGAGTTCGACCGCCAGGCCGATTACTTCAAGGGCGGCGGATTCGCCGGCGCCGAGGCCTATTCGATCCACCGGCGCTGGCAGGACCGGCTCGGCGAGTACGACCGGCGCATCGCCCAGCGCATCGCGCTCGCGCGCGAAATGAGCGCGGCCGACTATGTGGACCTCGGTCTGCTGCGCGGGCGGTACATGCGCGCGATCGGTGCGATCGCGGCGCCCTTCGACGCGATCCTGATGCCGACCACGCCGTGCGTGGCGCCGTCCATCGCCGAGGTCGATGCGAGCGACGAAGCCTATTTCCGCTGGAACTTCCGCATCCTGCGCAACGTGGGCGTGGTGAACTTCCTGGATGGCTGCGGCGTGTCGCTGCCATGCCACGCGCCCGGCGGCGCGCCGGTCGGGCTGACGCTGTTCGGCCCCGCGATGAGCGACGCGCGGGTGCTCGCGGCGGCGGCCGCGGTCGAGCGCGTGCTGCGGCCGGGTGTCTGAGATCGACGCGCGCGCCGCGCGCCGGCGCTTCGACCGCGCGGCCGCGGGCTACTCGCGCGCGGCGCGCCTGGAAGCAGAAGTGGGCGCGCGCATGCTCGAGCGCCTTGACTACGTGCGGCTTGACCCCGCGCGCATCCTCGACGCGGGCAGCGGCCCGGCGCCGCAGGCGGCCGGGCTCGCGCGCCGCTACCCTCGCGCGCAACTTGTCGCGCTCGACTATTCGCTGCCGATGCTCGAGCGAGCTCGGAGCGCGCGCGGCTGGCTCGTGCGCCTGCGGGGCAAGGAGCCGCTCGCCCTGTGCGCCTCGTTCGAGCGCCTGCCGCTCGCGCCCGGCTCGATCGGGCTCGCCTGGTCGAACATGGCGCTGCATTGGGCGGCCGATCCGCAGGCCGCGCTCACGGAGCTCCAGCGCGTGCTCGAAGTCGGGGGCTTGTTCATGTTCAGCACGGTGGGCCCGGACACGCTGATGGAGCTGCGGGCGGCTGCGGGCGAGGCGCGCGTGCACCGTTTCGCCGACATGCACGACGTGGGCGATGCGCTGGTGGCCGCGGGATTTTCGGCGCCCGTGATGGACATGGAGAAGATCACGCTCACGTATCCGTCCGACGCGGGCGTGCTGGCCGACCTGCGCGCCAGCGGCCAGACGCTCGCGCGGCGCGACCGCGCGCGCGGGCTCGCGGGGCGGCGGTTTCGCGCGGCGCTCGAGCGCGCCGGCGCTTCCGCCTCCATCGAAGTCGTCTATGGACACGCGTGGAAGGGCGAGCCCCGGCGCGCCGCCGACGGGCGCGCGATCGTGCGTTTCGAGCGCGCGACCGCGCCCGGCGCGGCGAAATTATGCTAATGTTTCGCCTCGTTTTTTCCGCGGCACGACGAGTGGATCGGTGAGCACCTTGAGCATGGATGGTCCACGTCGCGAGCTGGATTTCGCGGCAACCGCCACGGGCTTCCGCGTGGTGCTCAAGCGCAACTGCTCGATCTCTCCCCGCGGCCTGTTGCTCGCGTTCGGACTGATCGCGGCGATCGCCGCGACGATCGCCACGGGCTTTGCGCTGCTCGGCGCGTGGCTCATTCTGCCGTTCGCGGGGCTGGAGATCGCGGTGCTGGCGGGCGCGTTCTGGCTGACGGCGCGCCACGCGACGGACTACGAGCGCATCGAGCGCGAGGGCGAGCGCCTGCGCGTCGAGGTCGGCGAAGGGGCGCGCGAGCTACGCCATGAATTCGAAGCGCGCCGGGCGCGCGTGGGCCTGCACGAGGGGCGCGTGATGCTGGTCGCACCGCGCGTGCGGCTGGAGCTCGGACGGCATCTGGACGCGGCTTCGCGCGCCGGATTCGCGGCCGAGCTCGTGAAACGGTTGCTGGGCTGATCGGGAAAGGGCAATGATGCTGAACAAGCTGTTGGCCGGCGCGCTGGCGCTGGCGCTGAGCGGGGTGGCGGCGGCTGCCGAGTGGAACCTGCAGCCGGCGGCCTCGCACCTGGCCGAGGAGATCCACTGGCTGCATGAAGGGATCATGCTGGTGGTGGTGATCCTGTTCGTCGGCGTGTTCGGCTTCATGTTCTGGGCCGTCTACGCGCACCGCAAGTCGGTCGGGCACAAGGCGTCGCAATTCCACGAGAACACCACCGTGGAAGTGATCTGGACGGTGATCCCGGCCCTGATCCTCGTGCTGATCGCCTGGCCGGTCACTAAGGTCGTGATCGCGCAGAAGGACACCTCGAATCCCGACCTCACGATCAAGGTCACCGGAATGCAGTGGAAGTGGGGCTACGACTACCTGAAGGGCGAGGGCGAGGGCATCAGCTTCGTCTCGACGCTGTCCACGCCGCGCGCGCAGATCGAGGGCCGCGAGCCCAAGGGCGAGCACTACCTGCTCGAGGTCGACCACGAGATGGTCGTGCCGGTGCACAAGAAGATCCGCGTGCTGACTACCGCCGCCGACGTCATCCACTCCTGGTGGGTGCCGGCTTTCGGCGCCAAGCAGGACGCGATTCCCGGCATCATCCGCGACATCTGGTTCAAGGCCGACCGGACCGGCACCTTCCGCAGCCAGTGCGTCGAGCTCTGCGGCAAGGACCACGGCTTCATGCCGATCGTGGTGCGCGTGGTGTCGGCCGGGGACTACACGAAATGGGTCGCGTCGCAGAAGGCCCTGATGGCCAAGTCGGCCGAGGACGAGAACAAGACCTATACGCTGGCCGAGCTCAAGTCGCGCGGCGAGAAGGTCTACGCCGCCAACTGCATCGCCTGCCACCAGGCCACCGGCAAGGGCGTACCCGGCGCCTTCCCCGCGCTCGACGGCTCGAAGACCGTGCTCGGGCCGAAGGAGGCGCAGATCGACACCGAGCTCTACGGCCGGCCGAAGACCGCGATGGTGGCCTTCGAGCGGCTGTCGAACGTCGAGCTCGCGTCGGTGATCACGTTTACCCGCAACAGCTGGGGCAACCATACCGGCGAGGCCGTCCAGCCCGCCGACATCAAGGCCCGGAGGAAATAGCGATGAGCGCAATCGTAGATACTCATGGCCACGAGCACGGCGACCATCACGGCGGCTACCAGGGCCTGATGCGCTGGATCACGACGACCAACCACAAGGACATCGGCACGATGTACCTGTGGTTCAGCTTCACGATGTTCATCGTCGGCGGCATCATGGCGATGGTCATCCGCGCGGAGCTGTTCGAGCCCGGCCTGCAGATCGTCAATCCGGACTTCTTCAACCAGATGACGACGCTGCACGGCCTGATCATGGTGTTCGGCGCGATCATGCCTGCCTTCGTCGGTTTCGCGAACTGGCAGATCCCGATGATGATAGGCGCGCCCGACATGGCCTTCGCGCGCCTGAACAACTGGTCGTTCTGGCTGCTGC
>JBOIFE010000071.1:0-5220 GCA_050741015.1 Burkholderiales bacterium
CCTCGAGGCCGCGCATGCCCGGCATCTCGATGTCGAGCAGCAGCACCTGCGCGCCGCTCCCGGGCAGGCGATCGACCGCCTCCAGGCCGCTCGCCGCCTCCCCCACGAGCTCGGTCGGCAGCTCGGCGGCGAGGTCGGCGAGCAGCTCCTTCAGCCGCTCGCGCGCGGGCGCCTCGTCGTCGGCGATGAATACGCGCAGCATCGGCGCTAGCCCCGCCCCGGCCGGTACGGGACCTCGAGCTCGACCACGTAGCGGCCGTCGGCGACCTGGTGGTCGATGCGCGCCTCGGCGTCGAAGAACAGCTGCAGCCGCTCGCGGATATTGGCGAGCGCCATGCGGTTGCCGGCGCGGTGCGCATGCTCCTCGATGTAGGGGTTCTCCACGCGCGCGAGCACGCGCGTGCCGCGCCGCTCGATGCGCACCGCGACGCGCCCGGGCGCCGTGGCCGGCTCGATGCCGTGGTAGATCGCGTTCTCGAGCAGCGGCTGCAGCACCATCGGCGGCATCAGCGCGTCGAGCGGCGCCAGGTCGATTTCCCAGGCGAGCTGCAGCCGGTCGCCCAGGCGCAGCTGCTCGATGCCGGCGTAGCGCTCGAGCAGCGCGATCTCGTCGGACAGCGGCACGAAGCGGCGGTTGTCCTGGATCAGCGCGCGGTAGAGGTCGGCGAGGTCCTCCAGCGCCTGCTCGGCGCGCCGCGGGTCGCGCCGGATGAGCGACAGCACCGCGTTCAGGCTGTTGAACAGGAAGTGCGGCCGGATGCGCGATTGCAGCGCCTGCAGGCGCGCCTCGGAAAGCGCCGGCGAATACGCGCGCGTGAGCAGCCGCAGGTAGGCGAGCAGCAGCAGCGCCGCGATGCCGGCCAGCGCGAGCGCGCGCGCGAGGCCCGCGAACAGGTCGCCCGGCGCGGCGAGCGCGACGTGCACGCCCCCGGTGACCGCCAGCGCGAGGGCGACCACGGCGGTGCCGCCGGCCCAGTAGGGCAGCAGTGAAAGCAGCGGCGAAAGCGCGTACAGCGCAACCAGCGTGACCGCGAGCGCGGGCTCGAGCTGCGCCGCGACGAGCACGAAGCGCTCGAGCGCGGCGCTCCAGCCAGGCTCGGTCGCGAGCACCGCGGCGAAGGCGAGCGTGTTGACCCCGAGCAGGATGCGCGCAACGACGCCCAGGTTGCGGAAGTCCGGCAGGGCGTCCGCCGTGAAGTTTTGCTTTATACTCATTGGCATACGCGGCGTGCCGCGCTTCAAGTATGCCCCATGGCCCCTCCCCGCACCAAGCGGTCGCCTCGCCCTAAGCCCGCTGCCGGGGGCGCCCCCGCACCCTGGTCCGGCCGGTTCTCGGAACCCGTCGACGCCCTGGTCAGGCGCTTCACCGCCTCGGTCGCCGTCGACCGGCGCCTGGCCGACGTCGACATCCGCGCTTCGCTCGCGCACGCGCGCATGCTCGCGGCCTGCGGCATCGTCTCGCGCGCGAACCTGGGCGAGATCGAGCGCGGCATGAAGGCGATCCAGGCCGAGGTCGACGCCGGAGCGTTCGCCTGGTCCGAGGACGCCGAGGATGTCCACACCAACATCGAGCGCCGCCTGATCGAGCTCGTGGGCGAGGCCGGCAAGCGCCTGCACACCGCGCGCTCCCGCAACGACCAGGTGGCGACCGACGTGCGGCTGTGGCTGCGCGGCGAGATCGACGCGATCGACGCGCTGCTCGGAAAGCTGCAGGACGCGTTGCTCGCGCAGGCCGGGCGCCACGCGGGCCTCGTGATGCCGGGCTTCACGCACCTGCAGGTTGCGCAGCCGGTGACTTTCGGCCACCACCTGATGGCCTACGTCGAGATGCTCGAGCGCGACCGCGCGCGCTTCGCCAGCTGCCGCCGGCGCGTGAACCAGCTGCCGCTTGGCGCCGCGGCGCTCGCGGGCACCCCATTCCCGATCGACCGCGAGCGCGTCGCGCACGAGCTCGGCTTCGACGGGCTGTGCGAGAACTCGCTCGACGCGGTCTCCGACCGCGACTTCGCGATCGAGTTCTGCGCGCACGCCGCGCTCGCGATGACGCACCTGTCGCGCTTCGCCGAGGAGCTTGTGCTCTGGATGAGCCCGCGCTTCGGTTTCGTGCGGCTGCCGGATCGCTTTTGCACCGGCAGCTCGATCATGCCGCAGAAGAAGAACCCCGACGTGCCCGAGCTGGTGCGCGGCAAGGCGGGGCGCGTGGTGGGCGACCTGGTCGCGCTGCTGATGCTGATGAAGGCGCAGCCGCTCGCCTACAACAAGGACAACCAGGAAGACAAGGCGCCGCTGTTCGACGCCGTGGACACGCTGAAGGACTCGCTCGCGGTGTTCGCCGAGCTGGCGGCGGGGCTCGAGCCCGTGCCCGCGGCGATGCGCGCGTCGGCGCTCGAGGGCTTCGCCACCGCCACCGACCTCGCCGATTACCTGGTGCGCAAGGGCGTCGCGTTCCGCGATGCGCACGGCATCGTCGCGCGCGCCGTGCGCGAGGCCGAGAACCTGGGCTGCGACCTCTCGGGGCTGCCGCTCGCGGTGCTCAAGCGCTTCTCGCCGGCGATCGGCGAGGACGTGTTCGAGAGCCTCACGCTCGAGGGCTCGGTCGCCGCTCGTGACCACGCCGGCGGCACCGCCCCGAAGCGGGTCAAGGCCGCCGTCGCCCGCGCGCGCGCGCGGCGCGAGCGTCCGTGAACGACGCCGCGCCGCTGCCCGCGCGCATCGGCAAGTACCCGGTCCTGCGCGAGCTCGGCCGCGGGGCGACGAGCGTCGTCTACCTCTGCAACGACCCGTTCAACGCGCGCAACGTCGCGGTCAAGGTGGTGGTGCCCGAGGCGTTCCAGAACGCCGACAAGGGGCGTCTGTACCGCAAGCTCTTCGTCACCGAGGCCTCGCTCGCGGGCAAGCTCCAGCACCCGCACATCTGCCAGATCTTCGACGCGGTGGCCGACGACAAGGAGCAGTACATCGTCATGGAGTACGTCGACGGCGGCACGCTCGAGCGCCACGGCGACGCGCAGGACCTGCTGCCGATCGACCGCGTGGTCGAGATCGTGTTCAAGTGCACGCGCGCGCTCGAGTTCGCGCACCGCATGGGCATCACGCACCGCGACTTGAAGCCCGCCAACATCCTCGGCTCGGGCGAGACCGACGTCAAGATCACCGACTTCGGCGCCGCGCTGATCGCGACCGGCGACGTCACGCAGATCACGGCGATCGGCTCGCCCGCCTACATGTCGCCCGAGCAGGTCAAGGAACATGCGCTCAACCACCAGACCGACATCTACTCGCTCGGCGTCGTGCTGTACCAGCTGCTCGCGGGGCGGCTGCCGTTCCAGGCCACCAACAATTTCAGCCTGATCTACCAGATCGCCAACGTCGAGCCGCAGCCGCCTTCGTCCTACCGGCCGCAGATCCCGCCGGCGCTCGACGCCATCGTCAAGCGCGCGATGTCGAAGGACCTCGCGCGGCGCTACCCGACCTGGTCCGATTTCTCGCTCGACCTGGCGGAAGTGTTCCGCAACGAGAGCCTGGGCACGCGGCGCGAGACCTTCGCCGACTCCGACAAGTTCGAGACGCTGAGGACGCTGCCGTTCTTTTCCAACTTCACCGACGCCGAGCTCTGGGAAGTGGCGCGCATCTCGAACTGGCGCACGGCGCAGGCGGGCGAGGTGCTGATGAAGGAAGGCGAGCCGGGGGCCTTCTTCTGCCTGCTCGCCGACGGCCAGGTGCGCGTGAGCCGCAAGGGGCGGCTGCTCAACGTCCTGCAGACCGGCGAGTGCTTCGGCGAGATGGCCTACCTGTCCAAGGACGAGCACCTGCGCGGCGCCGACGTCACGGTGACGCAGGAATCCAAGATCATCTCCGTGCCGATGCAGAAGCTCGCGCAGTCCTCGGACGCCTGCCGCCACAAGTTCGACCGCGCGTTCATGGAGATCCTGGTCGAGCGGCTGTCGCTCGCCAACGCCCGCCTCGCGGGCGTTTGAATCAAGCTTGCTGCTTGATTCCCTCGAGCAGCTTCTGCAGCTCACCCGACTGGTACATCTCGCGCACGATGTCCGCGCCGCCGACGAACTCGCCGTTGACGTAGAGCTGCGGGATCGTGGGCCAGTTGGCGAACTGCTTGATGCCCTCCCGGATCTCGGGATCGGCGAGCACGTTGACGCTCGCGAACTGCGTGATGCCGCAGGCCTGAAGCGCCTGCACCGTGAGCGCCGAGAAGCCGCACTGCGGCGCCTGCGGCGTGCCCTTCATGTACAGGATCACCGGATTGGAGGTGACCTGCTCCTGGATGCGTTGTTGGGTGTCCATGGCCGTCATTTTAGTCCTCCGCCCGAAACGCGGGCAATGCCCGCCAGATCGGGCCAGCTGCGTGCATCTTCAAGCCCGGCGGCCGCGAGCATCGTGCGCACCGCCCCGTCCTGCCCCAGCCCGTGCTCGAGGAGCAGTGTCCCGCCGGGCGCCAGGTGGGCCAGTGCCGCCGCGACGATCTCGCGGATCGATGCCAGCCCGTCCGGGCCGGCGACGAGCGCCGAGCGCGGCTCGAAGCGCAGGTCGCCCTCGGCGAGGTGGGGATCACCCTCGGCGACATAGGGGGGATTCGAGACCACCAGCGCGAAGCGCTCGCCGGCCACCGGCTCGAACCACCGGCCGTGGCGCAACTCGACGTCCAGGCCGAGCCTGAGCGCGTTTCGCTGCGCGACGGCGAGCGCAGCCGCGCTGCGCTCGACGCCGACCACGCGCGCCGACGGCAGCCGGCGCTTCACCGCCAGCGCAATCGCGCCCGAGCCGGTGCCGAGGTCGAGGACCGAGGCCGGCTGGAGCGCGAGCGCAAGCTCCACCAGCAGCTCGGTTTCCGGCCGCGGTATGAGCACGGCCGGGTTGACCGCGAGCGGCAGGCCGTAGAACTCCTTCTCGCCCAGGATGTAGGCGATCGGCTCGCCGCCGGCGCGGCGCGCCGTGAAGTCGCGAAAGCGCTCTGCGGCCTCCTCGGGCAGCTCGCGCTCCGGGTGCGCGAGCACGCTTGCCTCCGAAAACCCGGTTGCGCGCGCGAGCAGGAGCCGCGCCTCGCGCGCCTCGAGCGCGCGCAAGGCTTCCGCAACAATCATGCCGCTTCTTCGGCGAGCTGCGCGAGCTGCTCGGCCTGGTGCTCGAGCGCGAGCGCGTCGAGCAGCTCGTCGAGCTCGCCGTCCATGATGCGGTCGATCTTGTAGAGCGTGAGGTTGATGC
>JBOIFE010000072.1:0-11014 GCA_050741015.1 Burkholderiales bacterium
GCCGGACGCGGCCTGATGCCGCGCTCCGCGGCATATCGCGCAAATGCTCGAGCTGACCGTCTTCTCGCTGCTGAACGGCCTGGTCTACGGGCTGCTGCTGTTCATGCTCTCGAGCGGCCTCACGCTCATCTTCTCGATGATGGGCGTGCTCAATTTCGCGCACGCGAGCTTCTACATGCTCGGCGCGTTCCTCGCGTACTCGATCTCCACCAAGGTCGGCTTCTGGCCGGGGCTGTTCTTCGCGCCGCTCGGGGTCGGCGTGCTGGGCGCGCTGGTCGAGCGCTACGGCCTGCGCCATGTGCACCGCTACGGGCACGTGGCCGAGCTGATCTTCACCTTCGGCGCCGCGTTCCTGATCCAGGAGTCCGTGGTGCTGATCTGGGGCAAACAGACGGTCGACTACCGCGAGCCCGCGATCCTGTCGTTTCCGCTCTTCAACCTGTGGGGCACGGACTTCCCGGCCTACAAAGCCTTCATGCTGGCGGTCTCGATCGGCATCTTCATCGCCCTGTTCGTGGTGCTCACGCGCTCGCGCGTGGGCTTGATCATCCAGGCGGCGATCACGCACCCGAACCAGGTGGCCATGCTGGGCCACAACGTGCCGCTCGTGTTCACGGGCGTGTTCGGCGTGGGCACGGCCCTGGCAGGGCTCGCCGGCGTGATCGCCGGCCCGGTGCTCAGCACCTTCCCGGGCATGGCGTCGGTGCTCGGCAGCATCGTGTTCGTCGTCATCGTCGTCGGCGGCCTGGGCTCGCTCGCCGGCGCCTTCATCGCGTCCCTGCTGATCGGGTTGCTGCAGACGTTCGCGGTCGCGGTCAACTACTCGCTGAAGGACCTGTTCGCCGCGTTCGGCATCGCGACCAGCCGCAGCAGCATGCTGAGCGACCTGTACTCGGTCACCGTGGCGCAGATCGGGCCGATCCTGCCCTACCTGCTGCTGGTACTGATCCTCATCTTCCGGCCGACCGGCCTGCTCGGCAAGCGCGAGGTATGAGCAGCCTCGCGACACCCGCCCTGCCCCCGCGCGGCACCTTCGTCAGTCGCAACGCGATCTGGTGGGTGGCGCTGCTCGCGGTCCTCGTGCTGCCGCATGTGGCGCGCTCCGGCACCAGCATCGCCGTGCTGGACCAGATGTGCATCATGGTCATCTTCTCGTTGTCGTACAACATGCTGCTCGGCCAGGGCGGCATGCTGTCGTTCGGGCACGCGGTGTACTTCGGCCTCGGCGGCTATGTCGCGATCCACTTCATGAAGATGGCGGGGGCCGTCGGTCACTTCCTGCCGCTGCCGCTGGTGCCGCTGATCGGCGGCCTCGCGGGCCTGTTCTTCGGCCTCGTGCTGGGCAGCTTCTCGACCAACCGCGCGGGCACGGTGTTCGCGATGATCTCGCTCGGCGTCGGCGAGCTGATTGCGGCGTCGTCGCTCATCTTCGTCAAGTTCTCCGGCGGCGAGGAAGGCATCACCGCGGACCGAACCGAGCTTGCCTCGCTGTTCGGCATCCATTTCCGCAGCGAGGTCAGGGTCTACTACCTGATCGCCGGGTGGATGATGCTCTCGGCCTGGCTGATGTACCGGTTCTCGCGCACGCCTGTCGGCCGCATGGCGAATGCGGTGCGGGACAACCCCGAGCGCGCCGAGTTCGTCGGCTACTCGCAGAAGCAGGTCCGGCTGCTCTCGTTCATGGCCGCGGGTTTCTTTGCCGGCATCGCGGGCGGGCTGTTCGCGCTGAACTACGAGATCGTGACCGAGGAGGCCGTGAATCTGACGACCTCGGGCGTGGTGCTGCTGCAAGCCTTCATCGGCGGCGTCGGCTTTTTCGCCGGGCCGATCGTCGGCGCCGTGGTGTACACGCTCCTGCAAACGCTGCTCTCGAACTACACCGAGATCTGGGCGTTCTACGTCGGCCTCATCTTCGTCGCCACCGTGATGTACGCGCCGGCCGGCCTCACCGGCTTGATCCTGATGCACCTGCCGATCCTGCGCGCCGGACGCCTGCGCTCGCTCGCGCTGCCCTACGTGCAGGTCGGGCTGCCCGCGCTGTGCTGCGCGGTCGGCGTCATCGGCCTGCTCGAGCTGCTGCACTTCCTCGGCGTGCGCGCGATCGGCCAGGGGGTGAAGCGGCTGTTCTGGATGAAGCTCAACGTCGATCAGCCGCTGCCCTGGATCGTCTTCGGCGTGCTCGCGCTCGGTGGATTCCTGCTCGCGCGGCGGATGGCGCCGCAGCTCGCCGCCGCCTGGGATGCGGCGAGCCCTCTTATGCCGGGAAGGCGCACGCCATGAGCGCCGCGATCGAACTCGTCGACCTGCGCAAGAGCTTCGGTTCGACCGCCGTGATCCGCGGCGTCAACCTGGCGATCGGCGAGGGCGAGCGCCACGCCATCATCGGCCCGAACGGCGCGGGCAAGTCGACGCTGTACAACCTGATCACGGCGAAATACGCCCCCTCCTCGGGGCGCATCCGGCTGCACGGCCGCGACATCACCGCGCGCAAGCCCTACGAGATCAACCGCATGGGTCTCGCGCGGAGCTTCCAGGTCACCAACATCTTTCAGCGCATGAGCGTGTTCGAGAATGTGCGCTGCGGCGCGCTCTGGGCGATGAATTACCGCTACTCGTTCTGGCGCGACGTCGACCGGCTCGACGACGTCAACCTGCGCAGCCTGCAGATCCTGAACGACATCGGACTGGCCGCGCGCGCCGACGTGCCGGCCGGCGTGCTCTCGTACGCCGAGCAGCGTGCGCTCGAGATCGGCATCACGATCGCGGGCGGCGCGCAAGTGATCCTGCTGGATGAGCCGACCGCGGGCATGAACCGCACGGAGACCGGCCAGACGGTTGAGCTCGTGCGCCGCATCACCGAGGGCAAGACGCTCATCATGGTCGAGCACGACATGAGCGTCGTGTTCGGCCTCGCCGACCGCATCTCGGTCCTGGTCTACGGCGAGATCATCGCCAGCGGCCCGCCCGAGGAGATCCGCGGCAACCCGGCGGTGCGCGAGGCCTACCTCGGCGAAGAGGTCGTCTGAGCGATGCTCGAGGTCCGCGACCTGCACGCGTACTACGGCAAGAGCCACATCCTGCACGGCGTGTCGTTCGACGTGCGCCAGGGCGAGATCGTCAGCCTGCTCGGGCGCAACGGCGTGGGGCGCTCGACCACGTGCAAGGCGATCATGGGCGATGTCGCGCCCTCGGGATCGATACGCTTCAAGGGCGAGCAGCTGGTCGGCCTCAAGCCCCACGAGATCGCGCGCCGGGGGCTGGGCTACGTGCCCGAGAACCGCGACATCTTTCCGACGCTGTCGGTGCGCCAGAACCTGCTGCTGGGGCAGAAGCACGCGCGGCGCGAGGGGCGCTGGAAGATGAACGACATGTTCGACCTGTTCAGCAATCTGCGCGATCGCGCGGACCTGCCGGGCGGCGTGCTCTCGGGCGGCGAGCAACAGATGCTCACCATGTGCCGCACGCTGATGGGCGACCCGGACCTTGTCATGATCGACGAGCCGACCGAGGGCCTCGCGCCGAAGCTGGTCGAGCAGGTCGCGCGGCTGCTCGAGGCGATCGCGGCCCGCGGCGTATCAATCCTGCTGGTGGAGCAGAAGCTCACCATCGCGCTGAAGATCTCGCACCGCCTGTTCGTCATGGGGCACGGCCAGGTGGTGTTCGAGGGAACCCCCGACACGCTGCGCACGAACGAGCAGATCCGCCGCGAGTGGCTCGAGGTCTAAGGCGACCGCTTCGGATTTCTTGACGGATTCGGGACTATCGTCCGACAATCCGACACAATTCGCAATAGCGTCCCACGAGGCGCCGCTGGCAGTTTCCACGGAGGAGGAGAGAGCAATCGACCCGATTGCTGCAACGGCGTTGCTGCGCGTTGAGAATGTCGGCGTCCGCTTCGGCGGCATCGTCGCGCTCGACGGCGTGAGCTTCGATGTCGAGCGCGGGCGCATCGTCGGGTTGATCGGCCCGAACGGCGCCGGCAAGACGACGCTGTTCAATTGCCTGTCGCGACTGTACGAATGCGGCAGCGGCGACATCCTGTACAACGGCACGTCGCTGCTGAAGGTCCCCAAATACGGCATCGCGGCGCTCGGCATCGGCCGGACGTTCCAGAATCTCGCCTTGTTCCGCACCATGACGGTGATGGAGAACGTCATGGTCGGGCACCATTGCCGGACGCAGAGCGGCTTCCTGTTCAACGCGCTGCGCCTGCCGAAGGTGACGCGCGAAGAGGCCGCAACGCGGGAAAAGGCGCGCTCGCTGATCCGCTTCCTCGGGCTCGAGGCGGTGGCCGGCGCGCGCGTCGCCGACCTGCCGTTCGGCACCGCCAAGCGCGTGGAACTGGCGCGCGCGCTGGCGAGCGACCCGAAGCTGCTGCTGCTCGACGAGCCGGCGAGCGGCCTCAACCACGAGGAAGTGGGCGAGCTCGGCGTGCTGATCCAGGAAATCCGCGACCGCCTCGGGCTCACGGTGCTGCTGGTGGAGCACCACATGAGCCTGGTGATGAGCATCTCGGACCGCGTGGTGGCGCTCAACTTCGGACGCAAAATCGCTGAAGGCACGCCCGCCGAAGTACAGGCGCACCCCGAGGTGATCCAGGCCTACCTCGGCGGGGCGGCGCACTGATGGCGGCGCTGCTCCAGGTGGCGGGATTGCGCGCGGCCTACGGCCCGACCCGCGTCCTGCACGGCATCGACTTTTCCCTGGATGAAGGCACCATCACGACGCTGCTCGGCGCCAACGGCGCCGGCAAGACGACGACGCTGCGCGCGCTCTGCGGCATGGTCAAGACGCAGGGTGAAGTGCGCGTCGCCGGCGAGCGCATCGACCGCAAGGCCACGGAGGACGTGGTGCGCCTGGGCATCGCCCACGTGCCGGATGGCCGCGGCACCTTCGTCAATCTCACGACCGAGGAAAACCTGCGCCTGGGCGCCTATACGCGCAAGGACCGCGCCCAGGTGGAGTCGGACCTCGAGCGCGTGTTCGGCTATTTCCCCAGGCTCAAGGAGCGGCGCGAGCAGCAGGCGGGCACGCTCTCGGGCGGCGAGCAGCAGATGCTCGCAGTGTCGCGCGCGCTCATGCTGCGCCCGAAGCTCATGCTGCTGGACGAACCCTCCTTCGGCCTGGCGCCGCTCATCGTGCGCGAGCTGTTCGAGATCCTGCGCGCCGTGAACCAGAAGGAGAAGGTCAGCATGCTGGTCGTGGAGCAGAACGCGGCGATGGCACTCGAGCTCGCCGATCGCGCCTACCTGATCGAGACCGGGCGCGTGGTGCTGTCCGGCACCGCCGCCGAGATCAAGAGCAACGACGCCGTGCGGCGCTCGTACCTGGGCTACTGAGGAGACCGCAATGCACGGCTTCGCCGATGCGTTTCTCCACCAGGTGCTCGCGGGCCTCGCGACCGGCGGCATCTATGCCAGCCTCGCGCTCGCGCTGGTCATGATCTACCAGGCGACCCATCTGGTGAACTTCGCGCAAGGGGAAATGGCGATGTTTACCACGTACTTCGCCTGGAGCCTGATCAATGCCGGCCTGCCGTATTGGCCGACCTTCTTGCTCACCGTCGGATTTGCTTTCCTGCTCGGCGTGCTCGTCGAGCGAATAATCATCCGCCCCGTCGAAAACGCGCCCGTGCTCGCCGTGGTGACGGTGTTCATCGGACTGCTCGTCATCTTCAACAGCGTCACCGGCTGGATCTTCAGCTACACGATCAAGACTTTCCCCAGCCCCTTCCCGGAGGGCGAGATCCTGGGCGGGTTCCTGTCGCCGCACGAGGCGGGGGCGATCGGCGTGACGCTGGTCGTGCTGCTGCTGCTGTTCCTGTTCTTCCGTTTCACGCCGCTGGGGCTGGCGATGCGCGCGGCGGCGCAGAACCCGGACTCGGCGCGCCTGGTCGGCATCCGCGTGGGCTGGATGCTGGCGCTCGGCTGGGGCCTGGCGGCCGCCATCGGCAGCGTGGCCGGCATGATGGTGGCGCCGATCGTGTTCCTCGATCCGAACATGATGGGCGGCATATTGCTGTATGCCTTCGCCGCCGCGCTGGTCGGCGGCATCGACAATCCCGCGGGCGCCGTGTTCGGCGGCTTCCTGGTCGGCGTGCTGGAAAACCTCCTGGGCGCCTTTGTCATCGGCAACGAGCTCAAGCTTGCCGTCGCGCTCGTTCTCATCATCAGCGTGCTCGTGATCCGCCCTTCGGGTTTCTTCGGCAAGGTCGTGGTGAGCCGCGTATGAATCGCCAGCGGCTCGTGGTGCTCGGGGTGGTGCTGATCGTCGCCTGCGCGCTGCCCTTCTTCGTCAGCAGCTATCGCTCGTTCCAGCTGACGCTCGCCCTCGTCTACGCGATCGCGCTGTTGGGCCTGAACATGCTCACCGGCTACAACGGCCAGATATCGCTCGGGCACGGCGCGTTCTACGCCATCGGCGCCTATTGCGCGGCGATACTCATGGACAAGTACGGCATGCCCTATTGGGCCACGCTGCCGGTCGCCGCCGCGGTGTGCCTAGCGGTGGGATTCCTCTTCGGACTGCCCGCGTTGCGCCTCGAGGGCGTGTATTTGGCGGTGGCGACCCTGGCCCTCGGCGTGTCCTTGCCGCCGCTGCTCAAGTACCACCACCTCGAGCAGTGGACGGGCGGCGTGCAGGGCATCGTCATTGTGAAGCCGGACGCGCCCTTCGGGCTGCCGCTCGACCCGGATCAGTGGCTGTATTTTTTCACGCTCGCGGTGACGCTGCTGATGTTCCTGTTCGCCTGGAACATCCTGCGCGGGCGCATGGGGCGCGCCATGATTGCCATCCGCGACCATCATGTCGCGACCGAGGCGATGGGCGTCAACACGGCCATGGTCAAGTCGCTCACCTTCGGCGTGTCTGCCATGTACACCGGCGTCGCCGGCGCGCTCGGCGCCATTGCCGTGCAATTCGTGGCGCCGGACAGTTTCGGCCCATTCCTGTCGATCATTTTCCTGGTCGGCATCGTCGTCGGCGGGCTCGCCTCGATTCCCGGGGCGATCTACGGGGCGCTGTTCATCCAGTTCGTGCCCAACATCGCCGACGATATTTCGAAGGCCGCTCCCTGGGCGATCTTCGGGGTATTCCTGATCGGCTTCGTGTATCTGATGCCGATGGGGGTAGCAGGCGCCGTGCGCATGGCCGTAGCGAGGCTGACGCGGAAGGCGCAAAATCCGTGAGGTACTTCAATAGGAGGAGGCAGCCATGAAATTGCAACACTCAGCACTCGCAGCCCTGCTGGCCGCCGCGCTTGCGTCCCCGGTAGCTCTCGCCGCGAAGTACGACACCGGCGCGAGCGACAAGGAGATCAAGATCGGCAACATCAACCCGTACAGCGGGCCGGCATCCGCCTACGGCACGATCGGCAAGACGATCGCGGCGTATTTCAAGATGGTGAACGAGCATGGCGGCGTCAACGGCCGCAAGATCGAATTCATTTCCTACGACGATGGCTACAGCCCGCCCAAGGCCGTCGAGATGGCGCGCAAGCTGGTCGAGCAGGACCAGGTGCTGCTCATCTTCCAATCGCTCGGCACGCCGAGCAATAGCGCGATCCACAAGTACATGAACGCGAAGAAGGTGCCGCAGCTTTTCGTGGCGACCGGCGCGACAAAGTGGAACGACCCGCAGCACTTCCCGTGGTCGATGGGTTGGCAGCCCAACTACCAGACCGAGGCGCACATCTACGCCGAGCAGATCCTGAAGAACAGCCCCAAGGCGAAGATCGGGATCCTTTACCAGAACGACGATTACGGCAAGGACTACCTGAAGGGCTTCAAGGACGGGCTGGGTGCCAATGCCTCGAGCATGATCGTGAAAGAGGTGTCCTACGAGACCAGCGATCCGACGGTCGACTCGCAGGTCGTGCAGCTGCAGGCCGCGGGCGCGGACACGTTCTTCAACATCAGCACGCCCAAATTCGCAGCGCAGGCGATCCGCAAGGCCTACGACACCGGCTGGAAGCCCACCCAATACCTGAACAACGTGTCTGCGTCTGTCGGTTCGGTCCTCAAACCCGCGGGGCTTGAAAAGTGCGTCGGGCTGATCTCGACCCAGTACATAAAGGACCCCACGGACGATCAGTGGAAGGACGACAAGTCGGTGCAGGACTGGAAAGCGTTCATGCACAAGTACTACCCCGAGGGAAACCTGGCCGACGCGTCAAACATCTACGGCTACACCGTGGCGCAGACGATGGTTCAAGTGCTCAAGCAGGCCGGCGACAACCTCACGCACGCCAACATCATGAAGCAGGCGGCGAGCCTGCATAACTTCCGGCCGGAGACATTGTTGCCGGGAATCCGGATCAACACGTCGGCGACCGACTTCGCGCCGATCGAATCGGAGCAGTTGATCCGCTTCGACGGCAAGGAGTGGAAGCGCTTCGGGCCGATCATCGGCAAGTAGCCGCGACCTGCGGCCACGGAAGCGGGCGCGGAGCGCCCGCTTTTTTTTCGCCTAGCGGAAGAGCGCGGCGCCCCAGGCCGCGTCCCAGTCCTCGCCCATGGGGTCGGTCTCGCGGCCGTCAGGCTCGTAGAAGCGGTTGGGGATCTGGAACATGGCGAGCATCAGGCCACCCTCGGGACCTGCCCAGGCCTCGTGGCGGCTACCGGCCGGGCGCCAGACGAACTCGCCGGCCTTGCATTCCCCCTCGCCGCAAACGAGGCTGCCCTCGAGCACATAGGTTTGCTCGATCAGCACGTGCTCGTGGTCGGGGAGCCTGGCGTTAGGGGCGAATTTCATGAGGGCGGTCAAGACGCCCGTCGCGCGGTCCATGAGCAGGGTCTTCATTTCCACGCCCTGGAACCGCGTTCCCTGCCATGGGAGTGCGGCGACTGCCACAAAGCGCGACGCCAGCGGCGGAAGGTCGCCGTGGTTGAGAGCCTTGGGGGTCACGCCGCTCATGGCCCCTAACCTATAATCCCTCGCGCCATGCCCGTCAATCAGGCCAAGCGCAAGCCGGCCGGCGGCCCCGGGCAGTGGATCGCGCTCGGGCTGGCGCTCATTGCGGCCGCGGGCGGCATGGCCTGGTTCTTCTCGCAGCAGGACGAACTGCGCCGGGAGGACCAGGCGCACGCGGCGGCCGAGGCCGATCTCGCTCGAGCGCGCGCCAAGGCCTCCGCCAAGCCGGCGCCGATGCCGTCGAGCCCACCTGCGGCCCTCACCACGCCCGCACCCGCAGGGCGCGCGCGCTAGCTCTTCGCGTGCTCTCCGACCCGCACGATCTTCATCGTGTTGGTGCCGCCCGCCTTGCCGATCGGCTCGCCGATCGTGAGCACGATGAGGTCGCCGTTCTCGACCACGCCGCTCGCCACCAGCGCTTTCTCGGCCTCCTGCAGCAGTTCCTCCCGGTCGTGGCCGACGTACTTCACCATCAGCGGGTAGGTGTCGCGGAACAGCGCACAGCGGTAGCGCGTCGTGGTCTGCGAAGTGAGCGCGTAGATCGGCACGCCGCAGTTCAACCGGCTCATCCACAGCGCGGTCGCACCCGACTCCGTGAGCGCGGCGATCGCCTTCACCTTGAGGTGGAACGCGGTGAACAGCGCCGCCATCGCGATCGACTGGTCGACGCGCGTGAAGACGCGGTTGAGGAAGTCCTGGTCGAGGCTGATCGACTGCGTCTGCTCGGCCTGCACGCAGACCCGGTCCATGGCGGCAATGGTCTCGACCGGGTAGCGGCCGCTCGCCGACTCCGCCGAGAGCATCACGGCATCGGTGCCATCGAGAACGGCGTTGGCGACGTCGGACACTTCGGCGCGCGTGGGCACGGGACTGGAGATCATCGACTCCATCATCTGGGTGGCCGTAATCGTGAGCTTGTTGTGCTCGCGCGCGAGCCGGATCATCCGCTTTTGCAGCGCCGGCACCACCGCGTCGCCCACCTCGACCGCCAGGTCGCCGCGCGCGACCATGATGCCGTCGCAGGCGGCCATGATGCCCACCAGCGCCTCGTGCTTTACGGCCTCCGCGCGCTCGATCTTGGCGATCAGCATCGCCTTGCCGCCCGCGGCGCGCAACAGCTCCCGGGCCATGTACATGTCGGCGCCCGATTTGGGGAATGACACCGCGAGGAAGTCGGCGTTCAGCTTCGCCGCCGTGCGGATGTCCTCCATGTCCTTGGCCGTGAGCGCCGCGGCCGTCAGGCCCCCGCCCTTGCGGTTGATGCCCTTGTTGTTGGACAGCGTCCCGCCATGGCGCACGATCGTCTGCACTTCGTTGCCGCGCACCGCGGTCACCTCGAGCTCGATCTTGCCGTCGTCCAGCAGCAGGATCGCGCCCTGCTCCACGTCGCGCGGCAGCTCCTTGTAGTCCAGGCCGGCGCGCGCCGCGTCGCCGAGCTCGCAGTCGGCATCGAGCGAGAAGCGTGCGCCCTTTTCCAGCTCGACCTCGCCGTCCTTGAACTTGCCGACGCGGATCTTCGGGCCCTGCAGATCGCACATGATGGCGACCGTGCGCCCGGTCTTGCGGCCGATCTCTTTCACCAACTCGGCGCGCTTCAGGTGGTCGTCCGCCGTGCCGTGCGAGAAGTTGAGCCGGACCACGTCCACGCCTGCGAGCAGCATGCGCTCCAGGATCGCGGGGTCGCTCGACGCGGGCCCCAGCGTGGCGACGATCTTGGTGCTGCGGAGCATTGTTCAAAGTGTATCATCGGCGCATGCAGGATCCGCAGGCGCGACTGGTCGTCTGCCTGTGCGCAGCGTGGTGCTACGTCTGCAACGATTTTCGCGGGGCATTCGATGCCCTGGCGCGCGCGCATCCCGCCGCCCGCTTCCGCTGGGTCGATGTCGAGGACGACAGCGCGCTGATCGGCGAGGTCGACATCGAGAACTTTCCGACGCTGGCGGTCTACCGCGATGGCGTGCCCGTCTTCTTCGGCGTCGTCACGCCGCAGCCGCCGGTGATTGCGCGCACGCTCGCGGCACTGTTCGAAGGCACGCCGCGCCCGGTCGCGGCGCCCGCGCAGATCGTCGCGCTACCGCGCGCGCTCGAAGCGCCGGGCTAGGCG
>JBOIFE010000073.1:0-1797 GCA_050741015.1 Burkholderiales bacterium
CATCAAGCTCGACCGCAAGCGCAACAATGTCGTGGTGTCGCGCCGCGCGGTGCTCGAGGAGAGCCTCGGCGAGGAGCGCGAGAAGCTGCTGGCGACATTGTCCGAGGGCGCGATCGTCAAGGGCATCGTCAAGAACATCACCGACTACGGCGCGTTCGTCGACCTCGGCGGCATCGACGGGCTGCTGCACATCACCGACCTCGCCTGGCGCCGCGTGAAGCATCCGTCCGAGATGCTGAGCGTGGGCGACGAGGTTACCGCCAAGGTGCTCAAGTTCGACGCCGAGAAAAACCGCGTGTCGCTCGGCCTGAAGCAGCTCGGCGAGGACCCCTGGATCGGCATTTCACGCCGCTACCCGCAGGGCACGCGCCTGTTCGGCAAAGTCACCAACCTCACCGACTACGGCGCGTTCGTCGAGGTCGAGGCCGGCATCGAGGGCCTGGTGCACGTCTCGGAAATGGACTGGACGAACAAGAACGTCCACCCGTCGAAGGTGGTCCAGGTCGGCGACGAGGTCGAGGTCATGATCCTCGAGATCGACGAGGAGCGCCGCCGGATCTCGCTCGGCATGAAGCAGTGCAAGCCGAATCCGTGGGAGGATTTCGCGCGCGAGTACAAGAAGGGCGACCGCGTGAAGGGCCAGATCAAGTCGATCACCGACTTCGGCGTGTTCATCGGGCTGCCGGGCGGCATCGACGGACTGGTGCACCTGTCGGACCTGTCCTGGTCGCGCACCGGCGAGGAAGCGGTCAAGGGCTTCAAGAAGGGCGAGGAAGTCGAGGCGGTCGTGCTGTCGATCGACGTCGAGCGCGAGCGCATCTCGCTTGGCGTCAAGCAGCTCGAGGGCGACCCGTTCACGAACTTCATCGCCGGGCACGACAAGAACAGCGTGGTCCTGGGCACCGTGAAGACCGTCGACGCCAAGGGCGCGGTGGTGCTGCTCGCCGACGGCGTCGAGGGCTACCTGCGCGCCTCCGAGTTCTCGCGCGACCGCATCGACGACCTGCGCACGACGCTGAAGGACGGCGACAGCGTGAGCGCGATGGTCATCAACGTCGACCGCAAGAACCGCTCGATCAACCTGTCGGTGAAGGCGAAGGACGTGGCGGAGGAGACCGACGCCATGAAGCAGATGCGCACCGAGAACGCGGCGAGCGCCGCGGGCTCCACCAACCTTGGCGCGCTGCTGCGGGCCAAGCTCGACAAGAGCAACTCCAACCCGCAGTAGCAGGCGGACCGGCGAAGGGGCGAGCGGCGCCATGACCAAGTCCGAACTGATCGCGCGCCTGGCGCAGCGCTACCCGCAGCTGGTGGCGAAGGACGCGGAGTACGCGGTCAAGATGATCCTCGACGCGATGACGCAGGCGCTGCTGTCGGGCCATCGCATCGAGATCCGCGGCTTCGGCAGCTTCGGCCTGAACTACCGGCCGCCGCGCGTCGGCCGCAATCCGAAATCCGGCGAGAAGGTCCAGGTGCCCGAGAAGTACGTGCCGCACTTCAAGGCCGGCAAGGAACTGCGCGAGCGCGTGGACACCGCCGTCCAGGCCGCCGCCGAGCAGGCGCAGGCCGCGCGCTAAGCCGGGGGCGCCACCCCGGCCCGCGCCATGCGCCTGCTCACCTGGACGATCCGCCTCGCGCTGTTCCTGCTGCTGCTCGCATTCGCCGTGCGCAACACGGAGACCGCGACGCTGCGCCTGTACTTCGATCTCGCGTGGCGGGCGCCGCTGGTCGTGATGCTGCTCGCGTTCTTCGCCGCGGGCGCCCTGTTCGGGCTGCTGGCCGCGCTCGGCGGTCTGC
>JBOIFE010000074.1:0-2319 GCA_050741015.1 Burkholderiales bacterium
GCGTATTCTCGATCGGCAAAAAGGCCTCGTGCCGCTCGACGGGCTCGGTCTCGATGACAATGAGCTGACGTTGCTGAAGCTGATGATCGCACGCCCGGAAGGCATCATCCTCGTCACCGGCCCGACCGGTAGCGGCAAGACCACCACCCTGTATTCGGTGCTCAACCACATCAACACCGAGAGCGTCAACATCATGACGCTGGAAGATCCGGTTGAGTACCCGTTGCCCATGATCAGGCAGACGTCGGTCACCGACAAGATCGATTTCGGTTCCGGCATCCGCTCGATGATGCGGCAGGATCCCGATATCATTCTTGTTGGCGAGATCCGCGACCAGGATACGGCCGAAATGGCGTTCCGCGCCGCGATGACCGGCCACCAGGTGTACTCCACGCTGCACACCAACTCGGCCGTCGGCGCGATCCCGCGACTGCTCGACATCGGCATCGTGCCGGACGTCATGTCGGGCAACATCATCGGCGTGGTCGCACAGCGGCTGGTGCGGCGCCTGTGCCGCACCTGCCGGCAGTCCTACGACCCGGAGGTGAAGGAGCGGCGCATGCTGGGCCTCTCGCCGATCGAATCCGCGGCGCTGTTCCGCGCCGTCGGCTGCGACCAGTGCGATTACCAGGGCTATCGCGGCCGCCAGTCGATCCTCGAAATCCTCAAGATCGATGGCGGGCTGGACGAGCTGATCGCCCGCCGCGCCACGGCGCGCGAGATCCTGACCGCGGCGCGCGCCAAGGGCTTCAAGACGCTCGCCGACGACGGCGTGCGCATGGTGCGCTCGGGCCTGACCAGCCTCGACGAGCTGATGCGCGTGGTCGATCTCACCGATCGGATGGCGTAGGGTGGGCTGAAAGCCCACCGTACGGCGTCGGAATGCCGCTCTACACCTACAAGGCCGTCGATTCCCATGGCAAGAACGTCGTCGGCCGCACCGAGGCGGTCAATCCGTTCGACCTCGAGCAGCGCCTGTTGCGCATGGGCCTGGACCTGGTCTACGGGGCACCGAGCGCGCACACCGCCAGGCTCATTGCCGGCGCGCGCATCCCGCGCCAGGACCTGATCAATTTCTGCTTCCACCTCGAGCAGCTGACCGGCGCCGGCGTGCCGGTCGTGGAAGGGCTGGTCGACCTGCGCGAGAGCGTGGATAACCGGCGCTTCCGCGAGGTGATCTCCGGCCTGCTCGAGTCGATCGAGGGCGGCAAGAACCTGTCGCAGGCGCTCGCCGAGTACCCCGAGGTGTTCAGCAAGGTGTTCGTGAGCCTGTTGCGCTCCGGCGAGCAGACCGGGCGCCTGCCCGAGGTGCTGAAGTCGCTCACCGAGTCGCTGAAGTGGGAGGACGAGCTCGCCGCGCAGACCAAGAAGCTCGCCATGTACCCGGCGTTCGTCGGCGGCATCGTGCTGATCGTCACCTTCTTCCTGATGATCTACCTGGTGCCGCAGATGACCGGCTTCATCCGCAACATGGGCCAGGAGATTCCGCTGCAGACGCGCATGCTGATGGCGGTGTCGAACGTGTTCGTCGAATACTGGTGGGCGGTGCTCGCCTTGCCGTTCCTCGTATGGTTCGGCCTGAAGTTCGCCGCCCGCACCTATCCCGCGGTGGAGTACGCGCTCGACCGCTACAAGATTTCCATGCCGTTCATCGGCCCGATCCTGCGCAAGATCATCCTCTCGCGCTTCGCCTCGAGCTTCGCGATGATGTATTCGTCGGGCATCACGGTGCTGGACGCGATCCGCAGCTGCGAGGAAATCGTCGGCAACAAGGCGCTCGAGCAGGCGCTGCGCACCGCCGGCCAGCAGATCGCCGACGGCAAGAACCTCACCGGCGCGTTCCAGGAGCTCGAGCTGTTTCCGCCGCTCGTCATCCGCATGCTGCGCATCGGCGAGAACACCGGTGCACTCGATACGGCGCTGCTGAACGTCAGCTACTTCTATAACCGCGAGGTGCGCGAGGCGATCGGCAAGCTGCAGGCGATGATCGAGCCGGTGCTCACGGTGGTGCTGGGCCTGATCCTCGGCTGGGTGATGCTCGCCGTGCTTGGGCCGGTCTACGACGCGATCTCGAAGATGAAGTTCTGACCATGGCTGCGCGACGACTGCTCTATTTCACGGCGGAGGAGCACACCCTCTACCGCCGCACCCGCCGCACGCTCGAGCTCGAGGCGAAGTTCTCCGGCGACGACCCCGGCATCAGCGCCTTTCGCGACTACCTGCGCGGCCACCGTGGCGGCCTGTTCGCCGTCGTCGCGGATCTGGCAGGGGAGGACTTCCACGAGGAACAGGTGCCTTACGTACGCGGCGCCGACCGCG
>JBOIFE010000075.1:0-33550 GCA_050741015.1 Burkholderiales bacterium
AGCCGGCGAGGGCCGGCTCGAGCAGACGCTCGGCGGGTTCCCCCCTCGGCCCGGGCGCCCGGCCCCGCGCAGCCGGTGCCTGTGCCATGCAAGCGCCGTTCGGCTTGGCAGGGGGTGAGCGGTTCAAGCCTCGCCAGGTGGCGCGAAGCACGCCGCCGAGCTGGTGCAGCAACCGGGGCGATCCGGGGGGCTCCGGGCTTATCTCCTTGTCCGGAGAAGTTGTACATTGTGTATTATGGTAAATCATCTCTGACCCACTAAACCGACCTGCTTCCTAGTCGGTCGGCATCTCCCTGAGCATCTCCCCCGCAAAGAGCCGCGGGTTGAGCGGATGGCCCGCCAGACGTCGATTGCGGCCCATCTTGCGAGCGAATTTCAGCCAGGCCGCCGCGTGGGTCGAGGACTTCGCAGGACCGTACTTCCCGCGACCGCTCATCGAAATGAACGCGCGATCGAGCGCGAACTTCTGGAGAACCTCGGCCAGGACCTCAAGCTGCTCGCGATCCTGAACTCTCGCCAGCTGGTCCAGATCCCGGCTCTCCAACGCCTTCCACAGGCGCATCTTCTCCTCGCCCTCGGGATCCCTGGCCAGCTCCAGCGCCCTGAGGGGCGCGCCTGAGGCGAAGGCGAGCCAGCGCGCGGGATCGCTTACCCCCTGGCCCCTAAGCCAGCCGCCAGCCGCGTCGGGGTTCGGGATTGGCACTGCATAGGGCACGCAACGACTCCGGATCGTGGCGAGGAGCCAGGACGGACGATGGGACACCAGAACGAACATGGCGGCCCCGGGCGGCTCTTCGAGCGACTTCAGCAGCGCATTCGCCGCATTCACGTTCATGGCTTCCGCCGGGTGCACCAGGGCGATCCGGTACCCGTCGCGGTGCGACTTGAGGTTCAGGAAATCATCCAGCCCGCGCACCTGGTCCACCTTGATCTCGGCGCTCGGCTTGGCGGCCCGGGCCTGCGGCGCGGGTGCATCGCCCTCCTCATCCACCGGCTCGGACGCACGCGCCAGCGCTTCCGGCTCGATCAGGCGATAGTCGGGATGGCTGCCCGCAATGAACCAGCGGCAGCCGGGACAGTGGCCGCAGGGGGTCTCCTCGCCGTTTTCACAAAGAAGCGCCTGCGTCAGATGCTCCGCCAGGGCGAGCTTGCCAACCCCTTGCGGCCCATGGATGAGCAGCGCATGAGGCATCCTGTTCCGAAGCGATCGCAGGTCGGACGCCAATCCTGAGAGCCAAGGATAATCTATATCTTTCATAGGTCTGAAATGCTTTCTTCGATCTTCTTCTTAATTTCTTCGAGCGCGCCGGACGCGTCGATGACTCGAATCCTCGACGGGTCGTTGCGCGCAAGTCCGAGATACGCTTGCCTGACGCGTTCGAAGAATTCCCGGTTCTCGCTCTCGAAGCGGTCAGGCGCACGAGCCGCCCGCCTGAGGCGCTCCTGGCTGATCTCGTACGGGCAGTCGAACACCAGGGTCCGGTCCGGCAGCAACCCGGCGTGCGTCACCTGGGAAAGGTGCGCGATCAGCTCCACGGCGACCCCCTTTCCCCCGCCCTGATAGGCAAAGGTCGCATCCGTAAACCGGTCGCACAGCACCCAGCGGCCGGCGGCGAGCGCCGGCTCGACCTCGCGCAGCACGTGGTCGCTGCGGGCGGCGAAGAGGAGCAGCGTTTCCGCCACGGGGTCCATCGCTTCGGCGAGTACCAGCTCGCGCAGTCGTTCGGCGAGCCGCGTGCCGCCCGGCTCGCGCGTAACGAGCACGTCGTGGCCGGCCGAGCGCAGTCGCTCCGCGATCCACGCCACGTGGCTCGACTTGCCGGCGCCGTCCACGCCCTCGAGCGTGAGGAATCGTCCCCGCATCACTTCCTCGACGGATGGCGCTGGTACCGGTCCACCGCGCGATTGTGCTCCTGCAGGCTGCTCGAGAACTCGCTGCTGCCGTCGCCCCGGGACACGTAATAGAGCGCCTTGGTCGGGTCCGGGCGCAATGCGGCGCGAATCGATGCGAGCCCCGGCAGCGCGATGGGCGTGGGCGGGAGTCCCGGGCGCGTATAGGTGTTGTACGGTCCGTCCGCGGTGAGGTGCGCGCGCTTCAGATTGCCGTTGAATTCTCCTCCGAGCCCGTAGATGACGGTGGGATCGGCCTGCAGCGCCATGCGGACGCGCAACCGGTTGACCAGCACCCCGGCGATGAGGCCGCGCTCATCGGGCCTGCCCGTCTCCTTCTCGACGATGGACGCCATGACAAGCGCCTCGTAGGGCGACTTGTAGGGCACGTTGTCGGCGCGCTGCGCCCACTCCTCCGCCAGGTGCCGTTGCATGGCATGGTACGCACGCCGCAGGACCGCGAGGTCGCTCGACTGCCGGGCAAACAGGTACGTGTCCGGAAAAAACAGGCCCTCGGCATGCTTCTCCGGCGCACCGAGCCGGGCCAGGATCTGCTCGTCGCCGAGGCTCGCGGTGTCGTGGCGCAGGACGGGGCTTTCGTTCAGCGCCGCGCGCAACTGGCCGAAGGTCCAGCCCTCGATGATGCGGAGCTCGGCCTGCATCACGGCGCCTCGCGTGAGCTTGTCCAGCAGCTCGGTCGGCGTCGTTGGCCCGGTGAGCTCGTAGTTCCCCGCCTTGATCGCCTGCGCGCGGCCCAGGGACCTCGCCAGCATTTCGAACGCGAACGGATGCACCGCGACCCCGGCACGTGCAAGGACGTGCGCTGTAGCGCGCAGTCCCGCACCGGCCGGTATCTCGAACTCCACCGGCGCCGGCGGCATCGTCAGCGCGGTCGTGACGTACCACGCGGCAGAACCGCCTCCAGCTGCCGCCAGGAGCGCCAGCAGCGTCAGTAACCGCCGAACGAGGCGTCGGGGGGAAAACGGCATAAAATCGACCAGGTCATTCTACGATGGACGCCCGGGTCTCATTCGCCGCCGCAGAACTCCCGACGCTCGGCCTGCTGTCGTGTATGGGCGACGACGCACGCCCTTTCCTGCAGGCACAACTTAGTAGCGATATCGAAGGGCTCGCCGAAGATCGAGCGCGCCGCGCGGGCTGGTGCACGGCCAAGGGCCGGCTGCTGGCGACGATGCTCGTCGTGCCGCACGGCTCAGGTTACCTGCTGCAGGTCTCGCGTGATATCGCGCCCGCCGTGGCAAAGCGGCTGTCGATGTTCGTGCTCCGGGCAAAAGTGCGAATCGAGGACGTCAGCAGCGCCTGGGGGCAGTTTGGCACCTGGGGTCCGGATGCGTCCCATCATCTTTCGACCCTGGGACTCGGCGCGCCGGAGGCTGAGCTCGCCATCGCGCGGGCAGACGGAGCGACGACCGTGCACATTGCCTCGCAGCGTTTCCTCGTCCTCCTGGGTGGCGGCGCGCGCGACCGACTGGCCTCGGCGGCGGTCGGCACCGAGGACGACTGGGCGCTGCTCGAGATTCGCGACGGAATTCCGCGGGTAGCGGCCGCGACCCAGGACCAGTTCGTGCCGCAGATGCTGAACCTCGAGCGCCTGGGCGCCGTGGATTTCAAGAAAGGCTGCTACCCGGGACAGGAGATCGTGGCGCGCACGCAGTATCGCGGCGTGCTCAAGCGCCGCATGATCCGGGCACGGATTTCGGCGGGCGCCCATGCAGGCGAGACCGTCTACGCGGACGACCTTCCGGGGCAGGCCGCGGGCATGGTGGTCAACGCGGCGGGCGACGGCGAAGTCCTCGTCGTGGTTCCGATCGCTTCGCTGGACGCTGGCCACGCACTTCACGCCGGCGCGCCCGACGGCCCTCGCCTGGAGCCGCTCGCCCTGCCCTACGCGTGACCAGCTACTACGTGTACTACCGGGTCGATGCGGCCCGTTTGCCGACCTTGCGTGCGCAGATCTCGAAGCTCTTCGCAGCGGTCGAGGCCGCGACGGGTGTGCGCGGACGCTGGATGCGCCGCAGCGACGAGCCGACGACCTGCATGGAGGTGTACGAGGACGTACGCGATGCCAAGGCCTTCGAGGCGCTGCTCGAGCGAGAAGCCGCTCCGCTCGGCCTCGATCGGCACGTCGAGCGCTTCGTCCCGTGTGCCTGATCCTCGCCGGCTGGCGCGTGCATCCGGCGGCCGCGCTGGTCGTGGCGGCGAACCGCGACGAGTTCCACGGTCGGCCGGCGTCGCGAGCGGCATTTTGGGCAGACCCGCCCGGCATACTCGCCGGGCGCGACCGCCAGGCGGGCGGCACCTGGATGGGCGTGTCGCGCGCGGGCCGCTTTGCGGCGGTGACCAACTACCGGGGCGGCACCGAGCCCGGGGCGGCGGAGTCCAGGGGCGCCCTGGTGACGCGGTTCCTGGGCGGTACCGGCGTCGCGGCGCTCGCCGAGCGCAAATCGGACTACAGCGGCTTCAATCTTCTTGCGTGCGATGGCGAGTCGCTGTGGTGGTTGTCGAACCGCGACGGCGCGACCCGGAGGCTGGCGCCTGGGTGGTACGGGCTCGGCAACCTGCTGCTCGATTCGCCCGATGTGGAGCCGCACATAGCGCGGTTTCGCGAGGCGCCAGTCGCCGTCGAGCCGCTGTTCCAGGTTCTCGCGCCGGCGCGCATCGTCGACGAACGCTACGGCACGCGCTGCTCGACGGTGCTGATCCTGGGGGAGCGCGTCATCTTCGCGGAGCGCGCCTTCGACGCCACGGGGCGCGAGGAGCGCACGCTGCGCTACGAGTTCAGCGCGAGCCGCATCTCCTGATGCGGAATGCCGGCCTCGTCGAAGACGGGGCCGACCGCGGCAAAGCCGTGGCGGCGGTAGAACCCGAGCGCGTGCGTTTGCGCCGAGAGCACCACGCGCGGCATGCCGCGCCGGCGCGCCTCCTCCACCAGCCGCAGCAGGATCGCCCCCCCCACGCCGCGCGAGCGCGCTTGCCGCAGCACCGCCATGCGGCCGATGTGGCCATCGGGAAGCAGGCGCCCCGTGCCAACCGCGTACCCATCCTCAAAGGCGAGCGCGTGCAGGCAGGCCGCGTCGCGATCGTCCATTTCCAGCTCGGCCGGCACGCGCTGTTCGTCGACGAACACCGCGAGGCGGATGCGGCTCGCTTCAGCGCGCGCGCGTTCCCAGTCGAGCAGCTCGATCCGCAGCATCGCGCAAAAGTATAATTCGGCGCATGAAAAGCCTCTGGAACGACGCCGAGGCCGCGCGGTTCCCGGGCCCGCTCGGGCTGCGCGTCTATACCTCGCGCCTGCTCGGCCGCGACAAGTCGCTCGTGCTGCATGGCGGCGGCAACACCTCGGTCAAGCTGCGCGAGAAAGACCTGTTCGGCGCGGACGAAGACGTACTCTATGTGAAGGGCAGCGGCTGGGACCTGGAGACGATCGAGGCGGCGGGCTTCGCGCCGGTCAAGCTCGACTACGTGCGCCGCCTCGCCTCGCTTCCCGCGCTATCGGACCCGCAGATGGTCAACGAGCTCGCCACGCACACGCTGCGCGCGGGCGCGCCCGCGCCCTCGGTCGAGACGATCCTGCATGCGCTGCTGCCGCACAAGTACGTGGACCACACGCACGCGGATGCCGTGCTCTCGGTGTCGAATTCGCCGGACGGCGACAAGCGCATCCGCGACATCTACGGCGCCAAGGCCGTGGTGATTCCCTACCTCATGGCCGGCTTTGACCTTGCGGCGTACTGCGCTCGCGAGTTCCCGAAGCAGGCGACGAAGCAGACGGTCGGCATGGTGCTCCTGTCCCATGGCGTCTTCACGTTCGCCGAGGAAGCGCGCGAATCCTACGAGCTGATGATCGAGCTCGTTTCGATGGCGGAGCGCTATCTCGAGGCGAAGAAGGCCTGGAGCATCGGGCTGCCGGCGGCGGCGCCCGCGGCGTTCAAGCGGACAGAGGCCGCGAAGCTGCGCCGCGACGTATCCCAGGCCGCCGGCTTTCCGATGCTTTGCCTTTGCAACGACTCGCCGCGCCTGCTGGGCTTCGCGCGGCACCCCGATGCGAAGCGCCTCTCGCAAAGCGGCCCGGCAACGCCCGATCACGTCATCCGCACCAAGCCCCTGCCGATGATCGGGCGCGATGTGAAGGGTTTCGGCGCGGCTTACCGCGCGTACTTCGAGGCCAACGCGAAGGGCGCGAAGGTTCCCAAGACAATGCTCGACGCGGCTCCGCGCATGGCGCTCGATCCCGACCTCGGCCTCGCTGCCTTCGGCCGCACGGCGAAGGACACGCGCATCGTCGAGGACCTGTACGAGCACACCGTCGAGGTGATACTGCGCGCCGACGCCCTGGGCGGCTGGCGAGCACTCGAGACCAGGCACATCTTCGACATCGAGTACTGGGACCTCGAGCAGGCCAAGCTGAAGAAGGCGGGTGCGACGCCTCCCTTCACTGGCGAGGTCGCCGTAGTCACGGGCGCCGCCTCCGGCATCGGCAAGGCTTGCGCCGAAGCATTCCTCAAGCGGGGCGCCGCCGTCGTCGGCCTTGACCGCAATCCCGCGATCGAGGCCGCGTTCAAGCGCCCGGATTATCTCGGTCTGGTATGCGACCTGACCGACGCCCATGCGATCGATGCAGCCACGGACGCCGCGGTCAAGCGCTTCGGCGGCGCGGACATGCTGGTGCTGAACGCGGGGATCTTTCCATCTTCGTCGTCGATCCAGGACTTGAACAGCGAGTCATTCCGCAGCGCGATGACCGTGAACGTAGAAGCGAACCTGTATGTCATGCAGGCGGTGCATCCCCTGCTCTGCCTTGCGCCGCGCGGGGGCCGCGTCGTGGTCATCGGCTCGAAGAACGTGCCGGCGCCGGGCCCGGGCGCGGCGGCCTACTCGGCCTCCAAGGCTGCGCTCAACCAGATTGCACGGATCGCGGCGCTCGAGTGGGCGAAAGACGGCATCCGCGTGAATACGATCCACCCGAACGCGGTCTACGACACGGCGCTCTGGACGGACGAGGTGCTTGCCTCGCGCGCCAAGGCCTACAACATGACGGTCGAGCAGTACAAGCGGAACAACCTCTTGAAGACCGAAGTGTCGTCAAAGGACGTGGCCGAGCTCGCCGCCGAGATGTGCGGACCGCTATTCGCCAAGACAACGGCAGCGCAGGTGCCGGTGGACGGCGGCACCGAGAAGCTGGTGTGAAGGTCGAGGCGCTGCGCTGGCTGGGCGACGCCCTCGAGGTCCTCGACCAGAGGCTGCTCCCGGAGAAGACCGTTTACCTGACCTGCCGCACTGCGGCCGAGGTCGCGGCAGCGATCCGCGACATGGCCGTGCGCGGTGCGCCGGCCATCGGCTGCGCGGCGGCATTCGGCATCGCGCTCGATCCCGCGGAGGCGTCCTATCAAGCGCTCGCCCGGAGCCGTCCCACGGCGGTGAACCTCTTCTGGGCGCTCGAGCGCATGCGTCGTGCGCAGGACAAGCGCGCCGAAGCCGAAGCGATCTTCGCCGAGGACGTCGCGGTGAACCGCGCGATCGGGACGCATGGCGCGAGCCTCGTCCCCGAGGGCGCGCGCATCCTCACCTACTGCAATACCGGCGCGCTGGCGACGGCGGGCCACGGCACTGCGCTCGGCGTGGTGCGATCGGCCAAGGACAAGAACGTTTCGGTGATCGCTTGCGAAACACGGCCCTACCTCCAGGGCGCGCGGCTGACCGCCTGGGAATGCCTGCAAGAGGGCATCCCGTGCACGCTGATCGCCGACAACATGGCCGGCTTTCTCATGAGCCGGGGCGAGATCGACCTCGTCATCGTGGGCGCGGATCGAATCGCAGCGAACGGCGACACCGCGAACAAGATCGGGACCTACACGCTGGCGGTGCTCGCCCGGCGCCACAACCTGCCCTTCTACGTCGCTGCGCCGGTGTCGACCTTCGATCCGGCCACGGCCGACGGTTCGGGAATCCCGATCGAGGAGCGCGGCGCCGACGAGATCACGGGCTTTCGCGGCGCGCGCTGGGCGCCGGCCGGCATCGCGGTGAGGAACCCTGCTTTCGACGTGACGCCGGCGGAGTTGATTACTGCGATCGTGTGCGAGAAGGGCGTGCTGCGTCCGCCGAGCCGCGAAGCCCTCGCTTCGGTGTCCCGCCGGTCTTGACGCTTCACATCGTCAATCCGTTCGCGAATGCGTTCGGCGGCAGCGAGCGCGGTGCGCTCGAGCTGTGGCGCGGCGTCGCGGGCAAATGCGAGACGATCCTGTGGTCGGAAGACGCGCCCGACCCGAGACTCGGCGAGACTCCGATCCGACGCATCGACCTGAAGCGCGGCGAGCACCCGCGAGGCGGCACGCTGCTGCTGCACGGCAACTTCTTCCTCCCGGGTCCCTGGCTCGAGTCGAGCGGTCCCCGGTGCACTCTCCTCGGCTACAACACGGTCGTCCGGCCGGACCTGAAGTACGCCATGATCGAGCGCCTGCAGCGACTGGGACCCTTCGAGATCGTTTATGCCAGCCGACTGGTGCGCGACTGGGTCGGTGTACCAGGCGTCGTGCTGCCCTCGCGCATCGACCTGGCGCGCTTTGTGCCGCGAAAGCGCGCCGCCGATGACGATTTCATCGTGGGACGCCTGAGCCGGGACGAACTCCCCAAGCACCATCCCGAGGACCCTGCGATCTATCGCGCCCTCGCGGCCCGCGGCGCGCGGGTCCGAATCATGGGCGGCACCTGCCTGGGCGAGGCTCACAACGACCTGGCGGGCGTCGAACTACTGCCGGCCGGAGCGATGGACGCGACTCAGTTCCTGCAGGGACTCGACTGCTTCTACTACCGCACGTCGCCGAACTGGTCGGAAGCAGGGGGGCGCGTCGTGGCGGAAGCCATGGCCTGCGGCCTGCCAGTCGTGTGCCATGCGATCGGCGGCTACGCGGAATGGATCGAGCACGGCCGCAGCGGCTACCTGTTTGAATCGGACGACGAGGCGCTGCGGCTGATCGATTCCCTGCGCCAGGATCCGGGCCTGCGGCAATCCGTGGGCCGCGCCGCGCGCGAGGCAATGGTGGCGATGTACTCGCCCGAGGCGGCGCGCGCCTATTTCGAATTCTTCGTGCGCTAGCCGCTGATTTCGACCTGCGTGTAGGGCGGCACGCGCTCGAAAAGCTCCGCGACGTCCGCGTTGCGCATGCGAATGCAGCCGTGCGAGCCGGGCGCGCCCATCTGCGCGCTCTCCGGCGCGCCGTGGATGTAGATCATGCGACGCATCGTGTCCACCCCGCCCAGGCGGTTCCTGCCGACTTCGCAACCGGACAGCCACAGCAGGCGCGTAAGCATCCAGTCCCGCCCCGGGTACTTTTCGTGGAGCTCGGGGGTCCAGACTTCACCGGTCGGCCGCCGGCGCACGAATACCGAGCCGATCGGCCGGCCCGCGCCGATCTTCGCGCGCACGATGTGCCGGCCGCGCGGGGTGCAGAAGCTGCCGTTCAGCTCGCCGACGCCGTTCTTCGCCGTCGAGATCGGATAGCGGCGGCCGTCGGAGAGCCGCAGCTCCTGGCGCGGAATGTCGATCTCGATCTTCATCGCCGCGCGGCGAAGAAGCGCTTGAGCGCATCGCCGCATTCGCTGGCGAGCACGCCGCCTTCGAGGACGACGCCATTCTTCAGCACCTGCTTCTTGGGATCCGTCGCACCGTAGACGACGCGCGCGAGGCGCGCATGGAACATCGCGCCCACGCACATGTCGCAGGGCTCCAGCGTGACGTAGAGCGTGGCGCCGGTCAGGCGATAGTTGCCAGTCTTCGCCGCCGCCGCGCGCAGGGCCTGGATCTCGGCATGCGCAGTCGGATCCGCGGCGGCAATCGGCCGGTTCCAGCCTTCGCCCAGCACCGCCCCGTCCAGGACCACGAGCGCGCCCACCGGCACCTCCCCCTCGGCTTCGGCGCGCGCCGCGAGCTCGAGCGCGCGGCGCATGAACGCCTCGTCCGCCATCAGGAGCGGTAGAACGGTCGGTCGCCCTGGATCGTGACGCGCAGGCCGCGCCGCCGGTGCGGGTAGTAGTCCCACAGTGCGTGATGCTGCGCACAGCGGTTGTCCCAGAACGCGATCGAGCCGGGCGCCCAGTGGAACCGGCACTGGAACTCGGGCGTCTCCACGTGCTGGAACAGCATCGCGAGCAGCGACTCGCTCTCGCGTGGCGAGAGCTCGACGATGCGGCGCGTGAAGATGCGATTGACGAAGAGCGCCTGCCGCCCGCTGACCGGGTGCGTGCGCACCACCGGGTGCACCGCCGACGGATAGGGCTTGTCCGTGGGCTTCATGCCTTCGTAGCGGCCGCGGTAGGTGCTCTCGCCGTCGTGCAGCGCGGTCAGTCCCGCGAGGAAGCTGCGCATGGGCGCGGACAGGGCCTCGAAGGCCGCGTACATGCTGGCAAAGAGCGTGTCGCCTCCCACCGGCGGCACGTCCAGCATGTACAGGATCGAACCGAGCGGAGGCTCCATATCGCAGGACACGTCCGAATGCCAGTCTTCGCCGGCGATGCGCTTGGAATTCTCGTCCGCGCGGATCACCATGATCTCGGGGTGCCCCTCGAGGATGTCGGGGTAGGCGGGATGCAGGTGGAGTCGGCCAAAGCGCCGGCCGAGGTCCTTCTGCTGGTCCGGCGTGAGCTTCTGGTCACGGAAGAACAGCACGCAGTTCTCGCCAAGCGCCTGCGTGAGCTCGGTCACCGCCGCCTCCGGCAGCGGCCGCGACAGGTCCAGGCCGCGCACCTCCGCCCCGCACTGCGGGGTCACCCTGGCCAGCTCTATTCCCATTCGATCGTCGCCGGGGGCTTCGAGGAAATGTCGTAGGTTACACGGTTGATGCCGCGCACCTCGTTGATGATGCGGCTCGACACTCGCGCCAGCAGCTCGTGCGGCAGCGGCGCCCAGTCCGCCGTCATGAAGTCGGTGGTCTGCACCGCGCGCAGGGCCACGACGTAGTCATAGGTTCGGCCGTCGCCCATGACCCCGACCGATTTCACCGGCAGGAACACCGCGAAGGCCTGCGCCGTTTTCTCGTACCAGTCGGCGGCGCGCAGCTCCTGGATGAAAATATCGTCGGCGCGCCGCAGCAGCTCCGCGAATTCGCGCTTCACCTCGCCGAGGATGCGCACGCCAAGGCCGGGCCCCGGGAACGGATGGCGGTACACAATCTCGCGCGGCAGCCCGAGCGCGAGGCCGAGCTCGCGCACCTCGTCCTTGAACAGCTCGCGCAGCGGCTCGAGCAACTTCAGCTTCAGCGTGTCGGGCAGGCCGCCGACGTTATGGTGCGACTTGATGGTCATCGCCTTTTTCGTCTTGGCGCCCGCGGACTCGATGACGTCAGGGTAGATGGTGCCCTGCCCCAGCCACCGCGCCTTCGGCAGCTTGGCAGCTTGGCGCTGGAAAACGTCGACGAAGTGCTTGCCGATGACCTTGCGCTTGGCCTCCGGTTCGGCGACGCCTGCAAGGGCGGCATAGAACTCCGCGGAGGCGTCCACGTGCACGACCTTGACCTTCATGTGGCGCGCGAACGTCTCCATCACCTGGGCAGCCTCGTTCAAGCGAAGCAGCCCGTGGTCGACGAAGACGCAGGTGAGCTGGTCGCCGATCGCCCGGTGGATGAGCGCCGCGGCGACCGAGGAGTCGACGCCGCCGGACAGGCCCAGGATCACTTCGTCCTTTCCGACCTGCGCGCGGATCGAGGCCACTGCCTCGCCAACGTAGTCGGGCATGTTCCAGTCGCCGGCGCAGCCGCAGATGTCGAGCACGAAGCGCTGAAGCAGGTGCGCCCCCTGCAACGTGTGCGTGACCTCGGGGTGGAACTGCACGCCATAGAAGCCGCGCGCCTCGTCGGCCATGCCGGCGATCGGGCAGGCCGCAGTGGAGGCCATCAGCTTGAAGCCCGCGGGCATCTCCGCCACCTTGTCGCCGTGGCTCATCCAGACGCGTAGCAGGCCGTGCCCTTCGGCGTTGCGCGCGTCCTCGATGCCCTCGAGCAGCTTCGTGTGGCCTCGGGCGCGGACCTCGGCGAACCCGAACTCGCGCACCTTGCCGGCTTCCACGCGGCCGCCGAGCTGCTGCGCCATGGTCTGCATGCCGTAGCAGATGCCGAGGACCGGGACGCCGAGCTTGAACGCGGCCGCGGGCGCGCGTGCGGTGGATTCCTCGTAGGCCGACATGTGACTGCCGGACAGGATGATGCCGCGTGGTGCGAAGTCTCGAACGAACGCGTCGTCCACGTCGCAGGGGTGGATCTCGCAGTACACGCGCGCCTCGCGCACCCGGCGCGCGATCAGCTGCGTGTACTGAGCCCCGAAGTCGAGGATCAGGATCTTGTCGCGCACCTCGCCTTGCCTCACTCGGCGCGGTAGTTGGGCGCTTCCTTGACGATCTGCACGTCGTGCACGTGCGACTCGCGGACACCCGCCGAGCTGATCTCGATGAACTCGGCACGCGCCTGCAGCTCGGCGATAGTGCCACTGCCGGTATAACCCATGCTTGCCCGCAGGCCACCGACGATCTGCTGGATAACCCAGACGACGCTGCCTTTGTACGGTACGCGACCCTCGACTCCTTCGGGTACCAGTTTGTCGGTATTCATTTCGGGATCCTGGAAATAGCGATCGGCCGATCCCTGCTTCATCGCGCCCAGCGATCCCATGCCTCGGTAGGCTTTGTACGAACGACCCTGATAGAGCTCGAGTTCCCCGGGCGATTCGTCGGTTCCCGCAAACATCGAGCCAAGCATGACGCTTGCGGCTCCTGCCGCGAGCGCCTTAGCGACGTCCCCCGAATACCGCACTCCGCCGTCGGCGATGCATGGCACCCCGCTACCCTTCAGCGCCTCGGCGACGTTCATGATCGCAGTGATCTGGGGCACCCCGACACCGGCGACGATCCGGGTGGTGCAGATCGACCCGGGGCCAAGCCCGACTTTGATGCCATCTACCCCGGCCTTGAGCAGGGCCTTCGCGCCTGCGGCGGTCGCCACATTGCCGCCGATCAACTCCACCTTCGGGAAGTTCTTCTTTACCCAGCGCAGACGGTCGATCACCCCCTGGGCATGGCCGGTGGCGGCGTCCACGACGATCAGATCGGCTCCAGCTTCGACCAGCTGCTCGACGCGGTCCTCCGTGCCGCGGCCCACGCCGACCGCTGCTCCGGCGCGCAGCTTGCCGTGCCGGTCTTTGGCCGCGTGTGGATGCTCGGTGGCTTTTAGGAAGTCCTTTACCGTGATCAGGCCGCGCAGCCGCATGCTTTTGTCTACCACTAGCACCCGCTCCAGTCGATGCTTGTGCATGAGCTCCTTCGCCTGCTCCAACGTCGCACCTTCGCGCACCGTCACGAGGCGCGCCCGCGGCGTCATGATGCGGGACACGGGCTGGTCGAGCTTGGTTTCGAAGCGGGTGTCACGGTTAGTGACGATCCCCACGACGCGGCCGTCCTTGACCACGGGCAGTCCGGAAATTTTGTGCTCGCGCGCGAGCGCAATCACCTGGCTGACCTTCATTTCGGGCGACACCGTGATCGGATCGCTCAGGACTCCGGACTCGAACCGCTTGACCTTCGCCACCTCGGTCGCCTGCTCCTTGGCTGTGAGGTTCTTGTGGACGATGCCGATTCCTCCCTCCTGTGCGATCGCAATCGCGAGTCGCGCCGAGGTCACCGTGTCCATGGCTGCGGACACCAGTGGAATACTGAGCTCCAGATTTCTGGAGATCCTCGTCTTGAGGGAAACTTCGCGCGGCAAGACGCGCGTATAGGCGGGAAGGAGGAGGACGTCGTCGAAGGTCAGCGCCTTCTGGATGACGCGCATGCTCAGCCTTTCGTGCAAAGCGGCATTATACTCGCGTTGCATGTGACTCTCTCCGCGCGACGGGGAAAAGGAACTGTGATGCGTCGAATTCTGGCTCTCGGACTGATGCTCGCGCTGGCCGCGCCCGCGTCGGCGCAACTCTACAAGTGGGTCGACAAGGACGGCCGGACCCGCTATACGGACCAGCCGCCGCCGGCCGGCGTCGCGAGCAAGACGTTCGGCGCGCCGGCGCAGCCAGCGGCTCCCGCGGCGGATGCCGCGGCGGATGCCGCGGCGGATTCCGCGGCCAAGGCCGCACCGGCCGCTGAGCTCACGCCCGTCCAGCAGGAGCAGGCGTTTCGCAAGCGACAGCTCGAGGAAAAGCAGGCTGAGGAAAAAGCTGAAGCCGCGCACAAGGACGCCGCGATCAAGCAGGCCAACTGCGAGCGGGCGCGCTCGGCGCTGGCGACCTACGACAGCGGACAGCGCGTCACGCGCACCGGCGCGGACGGCGAGCGATACTACATTGACGATGAAACGCGCGCCAAGGAGGCGAGCGCCGCGGTCCAGGCCGTCAAGGACTGGTGCCAGTAGGCGGGCTCAGCGAGCGCGCCTGAGCGCGCGCCTGCGGCGGTCTTCCTTCGGATCCGCGCGCAGCGGGCGGTAGATCTCGACCCGGTCACCGTCGGCGAGTGCGTCCTCCAGCGACGCCCGGCGCCCGAAAATACCGACCGGGCCCGCTGCGCGCCGGCCCGCGGCGCGCAGCGCGTCGGCGACCGTCGCGCCGTGCTCGAGGCTCAGCCCGACCCGCCACGCGCTCCCCGGGAGCGCCTCCACGACCTCAACGCGCAGCCGCGCCATAGACCGCGTCCGCGCGGCGTCGAAAGGCGTCGACCAGGGTGTCGGCGATCGACGCGGCCAGCGGCGCGAGTGCACGGGAGATGAGCGCGCCCGAGAACGCGTAGCGCATGGCGTACTCGACACGGCAAGCATCCGCCCCCAGCGCTTGAAAGCGCCATCGCGCCTCGAAATGGCGAAACGGACCCTCGCGCAGCTGCAGGTCGATCGCCGCAGGCGGCCGGTTGGCGTTCTCGGTCGTGAACTCGTACGCCAGCCCCCGCACCCCGACCGACAGCGTGGCCACGGTGAGCCCGGGCGCGCGCTCGAGCACTTGCGCGGCGCGGCACCAGGGCAGGAAGTCCGGATAGGCCTCGACGCGCTCCACGAGCGCGTACATCTCCGCGTCGGAATGCTCGACGATCGCCGAGCGCGCGATGTCCTTCATGGGAGAATCGCGGCTCGCCCCGCGCCGCCGCCATGTCGATCGTCCAGAACCGCAAGGCCCACCACGACTACCACATCGAGGAACGCTACGAGGCGGGGCTCGCGCTCGAGGGCTGGGAGGTCAAGGCGATCCGCGCCGGCCGCGCGCAGCTGGTGGATGCCTACGTGATCATCCAGGGCGGCGAGCTGTGCCTGATCGGCGGCAACATCACGCCGCTCGCCACCGTGTCGACGCACTACGTGCCCGACCCGGGCCGCACCAGAAAGCTGCTGCTGCACGCGGAGGAAATCCGGCGCCTGATCGGCAAGGTGCAGCAGCGCGGCTACGCGCTGATTCCGCTCGACCTGCATTTCGCCAAGGGCCGCATCAAGCTCGCGCTGGGCCTCGCCCGCGGCAAGCTCAAGCAGGACAAGCGCGCCGACGAGCGCGAGAAGCAATGGCAGCGCGACAAGCAGCGCCTGCTACGCAGCCGCTGAGCGCGACCCGGCCCGCGCCGGCTCGGCCAGCCCCTGCCAGGTGGCGACCACCGTGTCCGGATTGAGCGAGAGGCTCTCGATGCCCTGCTCCATCAGCCAGCGGGCGAGGTCCGGGTGGTCCGACGGCCCCTGGCCGCAGATGCCGACGTACTTGCCCTGCTTGCGGCAGGCCTTGATCGACATCGCGAGCAGCGCCTTGACCGCCTCGTTGCGCTCGTCGAACTCCTCGGCGACGAGCCCGGAGTCCCGGTCCAGGCCGAGCGTGAGCTGGGTCAGGTCGTTGGAGCCGATCGAGAAGCCATCGAAGTGCTCGAGGAACGCCTCGGCGAGCAGCGCGTTCGAGGGCAGCTCGCACATCATGACGATGCGCAGCCCGTTCTCGCCCCGGCGCAGCCCGTTTTCCGCCAGCAGCGCCACGACGCGGCGCGCCTCGTCGACCGTGCGCACGAACGGCACCATCAGCTCGACATTGGTGAAGCCCAGCGCGTCGCGCACCTTGCGCAGCGCCGCGCACTCGAGGTCGAAGCAGCCGCGGAAGTTCTCGGCCAGGTAGCGCGAGGCGCCGCGGAATCCGAGCATCGGGTTCTCCTCCTCGGGCTCGTAGCGCTCGCCGCCGAGGAGCTTGCGGTACTCGTTGGACTTGAAGTCCGACAGCCGCACGATGACGGGCTTGGGCCAGAACGCGGCGGCAATCGTCGCCACGCCTTCGGTCAGCTTTTCGCGGAAGAAGGTGACCGGGTCGGCGTAGCCGCGCGCCGCCGCGGTGACGCGGCCGGCCAGGTCCGCCGGCAACCGAGCGAACTCGAGACAGGCGCGCGGGTGCACGCCGATCTCGTTGTTGATCACGAACTCGAGGCGCGCCAGGCCCACGCCCGCGTTGGGCAGCTGCGCGAATTCGAATGCGAGCTGGGGATTGCCCACGTTCATCGCGATCTTGACCGGAATCGCCGGCATCGCGCCGCGCTGCACCGAGCTCACCTCGAACGGCAATTTTCCCTCGTAGATGTTCCCGGTGTCGCCCTCCGCGCACGACACCGTCACCGGCTGCCCGTCCGGCAGGGTGTGCGTGGCGTCGCCGCAGCCGACCACGGCGGGAACGCCGAGCTCACGCGCGATGATTGCCGCGTGGCAGGTCCGTCCGCCGCGGTTGGTGACGATCGCGGAGGCAAGCTTCATCACCGGTTCCCAGTTGGGGTCGGTCATGTCGGTGACCAGCACGTCGCCCTTCTTCACGCCCGACATCTGGGACGGGCCGGCGACGATGCGCACCGGGCCGGCACCGATCTTCTGGCCGATCGCGCGCCCGCTCGCGAGCACGCGGCCGCGCCCCTTGAGCGCGAAACGCTCCTCGGCGCCCGGTCGTGCGCGCGACTTGACGGTCTCGGGACGCGCCTGCAGCACGTAGAGGCGACCGTCGGCGCCGTCCTTCGCCCACTCGATGTCCATCGGCCGGCCGTAGTGTTTTTCCACGGCGACCGCGGCGCGGGCGAGCTCGAGCACGTCGGCGTCGGCGAGCGAAAAGCGGTGCCGGTCGGCCTCCGGAACGTCGAGCGTCTTCACCGAGCGCCCGGCCGCCGCCTCGCCTGCATACACCATCTTTTGCAGCTTGCTGCCCGGACTGCGGCGCACGATCGCGGGCCGGCCACGCTCGAGCATCGGCTTGTGGACATAGAACTCGTCGGGATTGACGGCGCCCTGCACCACCATCTCACCCAGGCCATAGGACGCCGTGATGAACACCACGTCGCGGAAACCGGATTCGGTGTCCAGCGTGAACATGACGCCGCTCGACCCGAGGTCGCTGCGCACCATCTGTTGCACGGCGGCCGACAGCGCCACCTCGCCGTGGTCGAAGCCCTGGTGCGCGCGGTACGAAATCGCGCGGTCGTTGTAGAGCGAGGCGAACACGGCGCGGATTGCGAGCAGCACGTTGTCGATGCCGCGCACATTGAGGAACGTCTCCTGCTGCCCCGCGAAGGACGCGTCGGGAAGGTCCTCGGCGGTCGCGGAGGACCTCACAGCGAACGAGACATCACTCGAATATTTTACCGTAAGATCTTGATACATAGAGCGAATATCTTGTTCCACCTCTGCGGGGAACGAAGCCTTCTCGATCCAGCCCCGGATTTCGGATCCGCAGCGCGCAAGCGCTTCGACGTCCGACGTATTCAAGCCGCGGATGCGCTCGGCGATACGCGTATCCAGGCCGCTCGCCTTCAGGAACCGACGATAGGCGTCTGCGGTGGTCGCGAACCCGCCCGGGACGCGAATTCCGGCGCCGGCCAGGTTGCCGATCATCTCGCCGAGCGAGGCGTTCTTCCCTCCGACCTGCGGCAGGTCGGCCATGCGCAGGTCTTTCAGCCAGGCGACGAACATGGAATTTGGCGCCCCCGCGGTTGCCGCAGCGGATCAAAGTCCGTATTTTAGCCGCATGCCGCAGCGCCGCACCGTGTTCTTCGTCTCCGACGGCACGGGCATCACCGCGCAGATGCTCGGCCACAGCCTGCTTACGCAGTTCGAGGGCGTGGAGTTCCACCAGGTCAGCCTGCCCTTCGTCAGCTCCATCGAGCAAGCCGAGGAGTGCCGGCAACGCATCGAGGACGAGGCGCGCCGCGGCAACGGTCAGCCGATCGTCTTCTCGACGCTGGTGAGCGGGGAGCTGCGCGAAGTGGTGCGCCGGGTCGACGCCGTGTTCGTGGACTTCTTCGAGGCCTTCATCGATCCGCTCGAGGCCGCGCTCGGCGTGCGCTCGACGCACACCATCGGTCGCTCGCACAGCGCGCAGGACAAGCCGGGCTACACGCACCGGATGGAGGCGATCAATTTCACCATGGCGCACGACGACGGCGCCTCGCACCGGGAGCTCGACCAGGCCGACGTCATCCTGGTCGGCGTATCACGCAGCGGCAAGACGCCGACCAGCCTCTACCTGGCGCTGCAATTCGGCGTCAAGGCCGCGAACTATCCCCTGATTCCCGAGGACTTCCAGCGCAAGGCGCTGCCCGAGATCCTGGTGCAGCGCAAGGCGCGGCTCTACGGGCTGAGCATCGCGCCGGAACGCCTGCACGAGATCCGCCAGGAGCGCCGTCCGGACAGCCGCTATTCGGACCTGCAGAACTGCCGCTACGAGGTCGAGCAGGCGGAGGTGCTGATGCGCCGCGAGGGCATCCGCTGGATCAACTCCACGACCAAGTCGATCGAGGAACTCGCCGCCACGATCCTGCGCGAACTCAAGATCGAGCGCCACGTGTACTGAGCTGGCGCGCCCGCTCGTAGAGCAGCACGGCAGCGGCAGCCGCCACGTTCAGGGACTCCGTGCCGCGCGCGACCGGGATGCTCACCCGATGCGCTGCCGCGGCCGCCGCCGCGGAGCTCACGCCAGCTCCTTCCGAGCCCAGGATCCAGCCCACGGGCCCCCGCAGGTCGAGCCCGGACGGCGCCACGTCGCCGTGCGCAGCCGCGCAAAGCAGCATGCCGCGAAACGCAAGCAGCGCTGCCGGCAAATCGGCCACGGTCGCCACCGCCAGCGAGAAGTGCCCGCCCATGCCCGCGCGCAGCACCTTCGGCGACCAGGGGTCGGCGCAGCCCGGCCCCAGCACCGCGGTGTCCGCGCCGAATGCGGCGGCGCTGCGCAGGATCGCGCCCACGTTGCCGGCGTCCTGGATGCCGTCCATGAACACCGCGTGGCGGGCGCTCGCCAGGTCCGGGGCCTGCGCCGCAAGCGGGATCTCCGCGGCGAGGCCCGCCGGAGACTTCGCGTCGGCGACCCAGCGGAACAGCGCGTCGGGCAGCAGCACGGGCGCGAGCGCCGCGCGGCGAACGAGTGCGGAAAGCTCGGCCTGGCGCGTGCCTGACTCACTGAGCAGGATCGCCTTCGGCCGCCCGCCGGCGTCGAGAAACGACTGCAGCAGGTGTGCGCCCTCGATGAGCGCACTTCCAGCTTCGCGCCGCGCCTGCGGCGCCTGCGCAATCCCGCGCCAGCGCCGCACGCGCGGATTGTCGCGCGAGCGCAGCACGCTCACGCGTCGAGCATCCGGCGCACCGGCGCGAAACTGCGGCGGTGGATGTCGCAGGCGCCGTAGCGCACGAGCAGCGCGAGGTGCTCGGGCGTCGGATAGCCCTTGTGCCGGTCCAGGCGGTAGCGCGGATAGTGCTCGTGAAGCCGGCGCATCTCGGCGTCGCGCGCCGTCTTGGCCATGATCGACGCAGCCGATATCTGCGGCACCCGCAGGTCACCGCCGACGACGGCGCGCGCCGGACACTCGAGCGCGGGGCAGCGGTTGCCGTCGATCCACGCTTCGCGCGGCGCAACGGCCAGCCCGCGAACCGCGCGCTGCATCGCCAGCAGCGAAGCCTGGAGGATGTTCAGCTCGTCGATCTCATTTACGCTCGCACTCGCCACCGACCACGCCAGCGCACGCGCGCGAATCTCCGTCGCGAGGGCCTCGCGCTGCGCGGCGCTCAGCAACTTGGAATCGCGCAGGCCCCAGATCGGGCGCGCAGGATCAAGCAGGACCGCGGCCGCGTACACCGGTCCCGCAATGGGGCCGCGCCCCGCCTCGTCGACCCCGCAAACCCGCAGCTCAGGCATGGCCGGCGTCCAGCACCGACAGCACCGCGTCGGCGGCTTTCTCGGCATTGCCCTGCCGGAGAAGCACGTGGATTTCCCGGAACTTGCGCACCTGGTGCTCGCGCCGCGGCACGTCGTGCAGCAGGTCAAGCAGCGCGGCGGCAAGCGCCGCGGGCGTCGCCCGCCCCTGGATGAGCTCGGGCACGAGCGCTTCGCCCGCCACGATATTCGGCAGGCCGATGTAGGGCAGGTAGCCCATGTGACGCATCACCGCGTAGGACAGCGCGGCCTGGCGGTACGCGATCACCATCGGCGTCTTGAACAGCGCCGCCTCGAGCGTCGCGGTGCCACTCGCCACCAGCGCGAGATCCGCCGCCGCCAGCGCCTCGTGCGAATGGCCGAACAGCAGCGTGAGCGGCAGGTCGGTCCGGCCATGCGCGTGCAGCGTGGCGTCGAACAGGTCGCGCGTGTCCCGCGTCGCCAGCGGGCACACGAAGTGCGCATCCGGCACTTCCTGGCGAAACCGGTGCGCGGCCAGGATGAACGACTCGGCCATGTGCTCCAGCTCCGAGCGACGGCTGCCGGGCAGCAGGGCGACGATCAGGCGGCCGGCGGGCAGGCGAAGCTGCGCGCGGGCCAGCGGCTTGTCCACGTCGAGCGGGATCACATCGGCGAGCGGATGGCCCACGTAGGTGACCGGCAGCCCGGTCTTCGCGTACAGCGGCGGCTCGAACGGAAACATCGCAAGCAGGTGCGAGGCCGAGCGCGCGACCCGGTGCACGCGCCAGCCGCGCCAGGCCCATACGGAGGGACTGACGTAGTGGACCGTGGGTATGCCGGCGTGCTTCAGCTGGCGCTCGAGGCCGAGATTGAAGTCCGGGGCGTCCACGCCGATGAAGATCGCGGGAGGCTCCTCGACCAGCGCCTTCCCGAGGCGCTGGCGAATGCCGAGGATCTCGCGGTAGTGCCGCAGCGCCTCCGCGTAGCCGCGCACGGCGAGCTTCTCCATCGGGATCTGGACCTCGAAGCCCTGGGCCGCCATGCGCGGCCCGCCAATGCCCGCGAAGCTCAGGCCCGGGCGGCGCGCCTTCAGCGCGGCGATCAGATGCGAGGCGAGCAGGTCGCCCGAGACCTCGCCCGCGACCATCGCGACGCGATTCGCGGTGGCGCTCACGACCCTAGCGGATGATCCCGCGCCTGGAGTGCGCGACGAAGTCGGAGAACACCGCCACCTCGGGGCACTCGGCGCCCTGCGCGGCGAGTTCGCGCCTGGCGTCTTCGAGCGCGAGGCCGGAGCGGTACAGCGTCCGGTAAGCGCGCCTGACGCGAGCGATGGCGTCGGCGGAGAAATCGCGGCGCCGCAGCCCTTCGGCATTGATGCCGCGGGGACTCGCCGTGTTGCCCGCGGCGGTCACGTAGGGCGGCAGATCCTGCGAGAGGTAGGTGCCCATGCTGGTCAAGCTGTGCGCGCCGATGCGCACGAACTGGTGCACCATCGTGACGCCGCCGAGGATGACCCAGTCGCCCACCTCGCAGTGGCCCGCGAGCCCGGTCAGATTGGCGAAGATCGAGTGGCTGCCGACGATGCAGTCGTGCGCGAAATGCACGCCAGCCATGATCCAGTTGTCGTTGCCCAGGCGCGTCACGCCGCTGCCCTGCACGGTGCCGCAGTTGACGGTCACGTTTTCGCGCAGCGTGTTGCGGTCGCCGATCTCGACCCGCGTGGGCTCGCCTTGGTACTTCTTGTCCTGCGGCGGCGCGCCCACCGATGCGAACTGGTAGATCCGGTTGTCGCGCCCGATCCGTGTGCGCCCCTCGACCACCACATGGGGACCGATCCAGGTCCCCTCGCCCACCTCGACGTGCTCGCCGATCACCGTGTAGGCCCCCACCGATACGCCGGCCGCGAGCCGTGCTCCCGGGTGCACGAGCGCGGTCGGATGGACCTGCGCGGCGCCCACGCCGCCTACTCCTGCCCCAGCAGCCGCTCGGTGCACAGCACGTCGGCCTCGGCGCAAACCGCGCCTCCGACGCGCGCGATGCAATTGAATTTCCAGATCGTGCGCTTGCGCGCCGCCACGGTCGACTCGAGCTCGATCTGGTCGCCCGGCACCACCGGCCGCTTGAAGCGGGCGTTGTCGATGCCGGCGAGGAAGTAGATGGCCTTGTCCGAGGGCTGCTGGCCGCGCGTGAGAAACACCAGGATGCCGGAGGCCTGCGCCATCGCCTCCAGCATCAGCACGCCCGGCATGATCGGCCGCCCCGGGAAGTGCCCGAGAAACTGCGGCTCGTTGTGGCTGACGTTCTTGATCGCGACCAGCCGCTTGCCGGGCTCGCAGCTGACGACGCGGTCGATCATGATCAGCGGGTAGCGTTGCGGCAGCAGCGACAGGACGTCCGTCGCCTCGAAGTTGGTCATTTCCCTTCCCCTTTTTTCCGTGCCGGCTTCGCCAGCTTCGACACGCGCTCGGCCAGTCCGGCGAGATGCCGGAGCCAGACCGCATTGCGAGCCCAGGATGCATTGTCCTCGAACGGGTAGACGCCGGTGTAGGTTCCCGGCTTGCGGATGCTGTGCGTGATGAAGGTGCACGCCGATACCTGCACGTCGTCGCACAGGCTCAGGTGGCCGACGATGCGCGCCGCGCCGCCGATCATGCAGCGCTGGCCGATGCGCGTGCTGCCCGCGATGGCGACGCAGCCGGCGAGCGCCGAATGCGCGCCGATGCGGCAGTTGTGGCCGATCTGGACCTGGTTGTCGAGCTTGACGCCGTCCTCGATCACGGTGTCCTCGATGGCGCCGCGGTCGATCGTCGAGTTGGCGCCGATCTCGACGTCGTCGCCGATCAGCACGCGGCCGACCTGCGGCACCTTGACCCAGCGCCCGTCGTCCTGGGCCATGCCGAAGCCGTCGGCGCCGATCACGACGCCCGAGTGCACGATCGCGCGCGCGCCGATGCGGCAGGCGCGGTAGACCACCACCGAGGGGTGCAGGCGGCTGTCCTCTCCCACCGCGGCGCCTTCGCCCACGAAGCATCCGGCGCCGATCCAGCTGCGCTCGCCGATCTCGGCGCCGGCCTCGACGACGGCTCCGCCTTCGATACGCGCGCTCGCGGCGACGCGGGCGTCGCGGTCCACGTGGGCAGACACGTGCACGCCCGGCACCGGGGCACTCTGCGGATTCAACAGTCGCGAAACCCGTGCGAAATACGCGTATGGATTCTCGCTGACGATGCGCGGCGCGCCCGTGAGGGCCTCGGCCTGCGGGCTCAGGATCACCGCGCCCGCGCGCGTCGCCGACAGCTGCGAGCGGTAGCGCGGATTGGCGAGGAACGCGATCTGGCGGGGGCCGGCGTGCTCCAGCGTGCCCACCTGCTCGATCAGGATGCCGGCGTCGCCCGCGATGCGCCCGCCGAGCCGGGCCGCGATCTCGCCGAGGGAGAGCGGATCCGGCATTTCAGTGCGCCGGCGGCTTGGCCTCGAGCGCCTTGATCACCCGGTCCGTGATGTCGATGCGCGGATTCGCGTAGACGGCGTCCTGGAAGATGATGTCGTACTTCTCCTGCTCCGCGATCTGGCGAATCACCCGGTTCGCCTGCTCGACCACCTGCGCCAGCTCCTCGTTGCGGCGCTGGTTCAGGTCCTCGCGAAATTCGCGCTGCCGGCGCTGGAACTCGCGGTTCGTGTCGTTGAAATCGCGCTGCTTCGCCTGGCGCTGGCTCTCGGACATCGTGATGCCCTGGCGCTCGAGGTCATCCTGCATCTTCTTCAGCTGCTCGGCCGCCTTGGCGAGCTCCTGGTCGCGCTTGGCGAACTCCGCCTCGATCTTCTTCTGCGCCCGGACCGCGGGTGCGGCGTCGCGCAGGATGCGCGCGGTATTCACGAACCCGATGCGGACGTCAGTCTGCGCCGCCGCCGGCAGGGCGATTGCGGCCAGCGTTAGCGCCGCGCAAGCAAGTGTTCTCTTCATGAGCCTTCCGTCAGAGCTAGAACGTGGTTCCGAAGCGGAATTGTAACCGCTGTATGTAATCGACGCCCTGTACCGCGTTGATCGGATAGCCGAACGACAGCTTGAGCGGCCCGAGCGGCGAAGCCCACGCCAGCGCGATGCCCGCCGAGTAGCGCAGCGCTGACAGCGAGACCGGCTGGAAGGCGCCGTACACCTGCCCGGCGTCGATAAAGGCGGAAAGCCGCAGGGACTTGTCCTGGGCCGCGCCGGGCACCGGGAACTGCAGCTCCAGGTTGCCGACGACGCTGCGCGTACCGCCCAGCGAGTTGCCGTCCAGGTCGCGGGGACCCAGCGAGAAGTCGCGGTAGCCGCGCACCGTGCCCGGCCCGCCGGCATAGAAGTTCTTGAAGAACGGCAGCGGCTTGTTCCCCAGGCCCGCGGCATAGCCCAAGTTGCCGTTCAGCATCACCGTCACCAGCCGGGAGACCGGCCAGTAAAACTGCTGGTTGAAGCCCAGGCGGTAGTACTCGAGGTCGCCGCTCGCAACCTCGGTGGTGACCTGGGTGAGCGTACCCTCGGTCGTGATGATCAGGCTGTTGCGCGTGTCATGCGCCCAGCCTGCGGTCAGTGCGCCGTAGCGGTATTCGTTGCCGAACAGGGACACGAAGGTCTGGTAGACCAGCGGGCTCGTGTCGAAAGTCTCCAGCTCGACGCTTTCGATGACCACGCCGAAGCTCGCCGAATCATGTTCCGACAACGGGTAGCCGAACTTGATCCCGCCGCCGAGCGTATCGGTGCTGTAGGCGCCGGTGACCAGCGAACTCGCATCCACCTTGCGCCGGTAGATGTCGAATCCCCGGCTCACCCCGTTCACGGTGTAGTACGGGTCGACGTACGACAGCGAATAGATGGTGTTGACGGTACCGCTGTTCAGCTGCAGCGACAGGTACTTGCCGGTGCCGAACACGTTCGGCTGCGTGACGGACGCCGACACGATGAAGCGGTCGACGGTCGAGAAACCCACCCCGAGCGAGATCGCGCCGGTCGATTTCTCCTCGACCGAGTAGGTCACGTCCACCTCGTCGGGATGGCCCTCGACCGGCGCGGTCTCGACGCCGACCTCGTTGAAGAACTGCGTGCGATCGATGCGTTGCCGGGACAGCTGGATCTTGGAAGCGTCGTAGTACGCGCCTTCGAGCTGCCTCATCTCGCGGCGCACCACCTCGTCCCGCGTCTTGCTGTTGCCGACGACGTTGATGCGCCGCACGTACACGCGGCGTCCGGGATCGACCAGGATCGTGAATGCGACCGTGCGCTTGTCGCGATCGATCTTCGGCACCGCGTTGGCGTTGGCGAAGGCGTAGCCGTCGTTGCCGAGCCGCTCGCCGATCGCCTTCTGCGACTGCACCAGCTTCTGGCGCGAGAATACGTCGCCGGGCTTGAGCTGCACGAGCTTCGCCAGCTCGGCTTCGGGCACCAGCGTGTGCCCGGCGATCTTCACCTCCGAGACCGTGTACTTCTCGCCCTCGGTGACGTTGATCGTGATGTAGATGTCGCGGCGGTCCGGCGTGATCGATACCTGCGTCGACTCGATCGTGAAGTCGAGGTACCCGCGGTCCAGGTAGTACGAGCGCAGCGTCTCCAGGTCCCCCGACAGTCGCTGCCGGGAATACTGGTCGAGCTTGGTGTACCAGGTGAGCCAGCCGGGCGTGCGCAGCGTCATCAGGTCGGTCAGCTCGGATTCGGAGAACGCGTGCGCCCCCACGATGTTGATCGCCCGGATCTTCGCCACGTCGCCCTCGACCACGGCGAAGCTGATCGCCACGCGGTTGCGCTCGAGCGGCGTGATGGTCGTCTGCACCTCGGCCGCGTACTTGCCGCGCGCGAGATACTGGCGCTTGAGCTCCTGCTCCGCCATGTCGAGCACCGACCGGTCGAAGATCCGGCCCTCGGACAGCCCGAGGTCGCGCAGGGCCTTGCGCAACTGGTCCACCGGAAACTCGCTCACGCCGGAGAAGTCCACCTGTGCAATCGCCGGCCGCTCCTCGACGCTCACCACGAGCACGTCGCCGTCCGCCGACAGGCGCACGTCCTTGAAGAAGCCCGTGGCGTACAGCGCGTGCACCGCCTGCTTGGCCTTGTCGCGGGTCAGGGTCTCGCCGACCTTGACCGGCAGGTAGTTGAACACCGTCCCGGGCTCGGTGCGCTGCACGCCCTCGACGCGAATGTCCTTGACCACGAACGGCCGGAACGGCTCCGCCGCGGTCGCGCTTCCCGCGGCTGCCAGCGCCCAGAGGAGCGCCGCGAGAATGCGCATGCGCATCTGCCCGTCCGCGTCGCTCAGCCCGCGAACAGGCGGGTCAGGTCGTTGTAGAACGCGAATGCCATCAGCACCAGCAGCAGCGCGATCCCGACCCGCTGCCCGAATTCGACCGTGCGCTCCGAGGCGGGGCTGCCCTTCAGCACCTCGACGCCGTAGAACATCAGGTGCCCGCCGTCGAGCGGCGGGATGGGCAGCAGATTGAGCACGCCGAGGCTGATGCTGATCAGCGCGAGAAAGCTCAGGTACGGAATCCAGCCGAGCTGCGCCGACTGGCCCGCGTAGTCCGCGATGCTCACGGGTCCCGAGAGGTTCTTCCACGACACCTCGCCGACGAGCATCTTGCCCAGCATGCGCAGGCTGAACACCGAGATGTCCCAGGTCTTCGCCGCAGCGCGCGCGAGGCTGTCGAGCGGGCCGTACTGGACCTGCACGAAAATGCGTTGCGCGTGCTCTGGCGGAATCTCGGGGGCGACACCGATCCGGCCGATCCGCTCGCCGTTCGCGGCGACGGCCTCCGGCGTGACCGCCAGCGTCAGCCGCGCGCCCCGGCGCTCGAGTGCCAGGTGCGCGGTGTCGCCGGGACGCCGGCGCACCTCGCGCACCAGGTCGTCCCAGGTGGCGATGGGTTGGCCGTCGATCTGCAGGACGCGGTCGCCCGGCTGCAGGCCGGCGTGCTCCGCGGCGCTGCCCGCCACGACCTGCCCCAGGATCGGGGCAAGGGTCGGGCGGTAGAGCCGCAGGCCGATGCGGTCCAGCATGTCGCTTTCGATCTCGCTGGCGGGCAGCGCCCCGAGGTCGAGCGTGACTGTCGAGATTTCATTGCGCAGGTTGATGACTTCGAGATCGAGTCGTTCGCGTTGCACCGCACCTTTCAGGACGCGCCAGCGCAGGTCCTGCCAGGTCAGGATGGGCTGGCCGTCGATGCCGCGCACGAGGTCGCCCGCGACGATGCCGGCATTGCGCGCGATCGTCGACGCCGGCGGCTCGCCCAGCACGGGGCGTGCCTCCGGCATGCCTGCCATGAAAAGCGCGGCATAGACCGCGATCGCGAAAACGAAATTGAACGCGGGGCCGGCGGCGACGATCAGGATCCGGCGAAGCACGGTCTGCCGGTTGAAGGCGCGATGCGCTTCGACCGGGTCCACGGGCCCCTCCCGCTCGTCCAGCATCTTTACGTAGCCGCCGAACGGGATCGAGGCGACGACCCACTCGGTCTGGTCCGGGCCCAGGCGCCAGACAACGAGCGGCCGGCCGAAGCCGACCGAGAAGCGCAGCACCTTCACGCCGCACAGGCGCGCCACGAGGTAATGGCCGTACTCGTGCACGATGATCAGCACGCCGAGCGCAATCAGGAACGCGACCACCGTATGCACGAGGTTCATGCCGCCCGCCCCATGAGGCGGGCGACCGTCGCATCCGCCGTGCGGCGCGCGCCGGCGTCGGCGGCGGCGACCCGCTCCAGCGTGTCCGCGGCGCCTGCGGGCGCATGCGCCAACGCCTCCTCGATGACCGGCGCGATCGCGGTGAAGGGCAGCCCACCCGCGAGGAACGCCTCGACCGCAACCTCGTTGGCCGCGTTGAGGACCGCCGGGGCCGCGCCGCCCGCGCGCAGCGCGCCGTAGGCCAGCCCGAGGCACGGGAATTTCGTTTCGTCCGGGCGCTCGAACGTGAGCCGGCCCACGGCGTGCAAGTCCAGCGGGCTTGCGCCGGACTCGATGCGCTCGGGATACGCGAGCGCGTGCGCGATCGGCACGCGCATGTCGGGGTGCGACAGCTGCGCGATGACCGAGCCGTCCACATACTCCACCAGCGAGTGCACGATGCTCTGCGGATGGATGACGACCTCGATGCGCTCAGGCGCGAGGCCGAACAGCCAGTGCGCCTCGATCACCTCGAGACCCTTGTTCATCATGGTCGCGGAGTCGACCGAGATCTTGCGGCCCATGACCCAGTTCGGGTGGGCACAGGCCTCTTCTGGCGTGACCGCGGCCAGTCGCTCGACGGGCGTCGCGCGGAACGGACCGCCCGACGCGGTGAGCTGGATGCGCCGGACGCCGCGCAAGCTCACGCCCTCGCCGGCCGGCGGCAGGCACTGGAAGACCGCGTTGTGCTCGCTGTCGATCGGCAGCAGCACGGCGCCCGCCTCGCGAACGGCACGCATGAAGAGCGGCCCCGCCATCACCAGCGCCTCCTTGTTCGCGAGCAGCAGCCGCTTGCCAGCCCGGGCCGCGGCCAGCGTCGGCGGCAGGCCGGCGGCGCCCACGATCGCGGCCATCACGGTGTCGACGCCGGTCGCCGTGCTGGCGGCCTCCAGCGCCTGCGCGCCGAAGCGCAGCTCGCAACCCGCTTCCTTGAAGCGGCGCCGAAGCGTCGCATCCTCCGCCCGACCTGAGAGCACGGCCGTCTCCGGCCGATGCTCGCGGCAAAGCTCGAGCAGCCGCTCCGCGGAGTCGTGCGCCGTCAGCACGCGGACGCGGTAGCGCTGACGATGCCGCGAGACCACGTCGAGCGTGCTCGCTCCGACGGAGCCCGTCGCGCCCAGTACCGCCAGCCCCAGCGAGGGCGCGCTCATCCGCGAGTGCTCCAGTGGACCATCAGGGCGGCGATCGGCAAGGTCGACATCACGCTATCGATGCGGTCGAGTATTCCGCCGTGCCCCGGCAGCAAGCCGCCGCTGTCCTTCGCGCCCGCTCGCCGCTTCAACGCGGACTCGAACAGGTCGCCGACGATGCTCACACCGCACAGCAGCACCGCGGCGCCGAGGTACGCCCCCCAGCCCGCGCCGTCCGCGAGGGCCGCGAGCGGGGCGCCCGGCATGCCGCAGATGATAGCGTAGATGAGCGAGGCGACAGCCGCGCCGGCCACGCCTTCCCAGGTCTTGCCGGGGCTGATCGACGGTGCTAGCTTGCGCCGTCCGAATGCGTTGCCCGCGAAGTAGGCCGCCGTGTCCGCGATCCAGACCAACCCCAGCATGAACAGCAGCACCCGTCCGGAGAGCGACGCCGCGGCGAGTCCCGCCCACGCGAGCACGGCGATGCCCGACACGATCAACGCGGCGCCGCCGAACACACCGACGCCGCGCCACAGCCAGGCCGGGGCGACGAAAAGCCAGAACACGGCGCCAGCCGCGAGCAGCCCCTCTACCGCTGCGCCGCCGGGCTGCAGCGTCCAGCCGAGCGCGGCGACCAGCAGGCCCACGCAGAGCGCGTAGGCGCCCGCCGCGCCGGGGCGCAGCCCCGCGAGCCGGCCCCATTCGAAGCCGCCGGCGCCCACCAGCAGCGCGACCAGCGCCACGAACCAGGCGCGATCCAGCAGCAGCGCCGCGAAGAAGGCGCCCAGCAGCACCGCCGCGGTCAGCAGCCGGAGCGCGAGGCCTTCAGGCGAGCGCACCGCGTGCCGCCGTATGCGCCCCTTTCGCCTCTTCGACCTGCTCGCTCGTGCGGCCGAAGCGGCGCTCGCGCCGGGCGTAGGAGCCGATGGCCGCATCGAGCGCCGCAGCGTCGAAGTCCGGCCAGAGCGTGTCGGTGAAGTACAGCTCCGTGTACGCGAGCTGCCAGAGCAGGAAATTGCTCACGCGCTGCTCGCCCCCGGTGCGGATGAACAGGTCGGGCTCCGGCGCGTAGCTCATCGCCAGGTACGGCGCGAGCTGCGACTCCTCGATCGGCGCGTCGGCCGGGGACGCGCGCTCGCGCAGCAGCCGCGAGAGCGCCTGCAGGATGTCCCAGCGTCCGCCGTAGTTTGCCGCGACGGTGAGCGTGAGCCGGACATTGCCGGCCGTGACTGCCTCGGCTTGCTCGATCAGCGCCCGCATGCGCGCATCGAAACGGCCAAGGTCGCCGATCACGCGCAGCCGGACGCCGTTGCGGTGGAGCTTCTCGACCTCGCTCGTCAGCGCGACGCGGAACAGCTGCATCAGTAGCGCGACCTCCTCGGCCGGCCGGCGCCAGTTCTCCGAGCTGAACGCGAACAGCGTCAGGTAGCGCACGCCGCGCTCGGCGCAGGCCTTCACCGTCGAGCGCACCGACTCGACGCCGCGCTTGTGCCCGGCGAAGCGCGGCAGCCGCCGCTGCTTCGCCCAGCGGCCGTTGCCATCCATGATGAGGGCGATGTGCCGCGGCACGTCGTCGTGCGCCGGAACCTCCTGAGTCGAGCTGTCGTGGGTCACGGTGCGCTAGACGGCCAGCAGCTCCGCTTCCTTCTGCTGCAGCAGCTTGTCGATCTCCGCGATCGAGCGGTCGGTCAGCTTCTGCACCTCGTCCTGCGCGCGGCGCTCGTCGTTTTCGGAGACCTCCTTCTTCTTCAGCGCCTCCTTCAGGTGGTGATTGGCATCGCGGCGCAGGTTGCGTACGGCGATGCGGGCGTTCTCGGCCTCGTGCCGCACGACCTTGATCAGCTCCTTGCGCCGCTCCTCCGTGAGCGGAGGCATGGGCACCCGCACGGTCTCGCCCATCGATGCCGGGTTGAGCCCGAGGTCGGAGTCGCGGATCGCCTTTTCCACGGCTTGCACCAACTTCTTCTCGAACGGTGCCACGCCGATGGTGCGCGCGTCGAGCAGCGTCACCTTGGCCACCTGCGCCAGCGGCGTGGGCGCACCGTAGTAGTCGACGACGATGTGGTCGAGCAGCCCGGTGTGCGCGCGCCCCGTGCGCACCTTCGACAGGTCGCCCTTGAACGCGTCGACGCTCTTGTGCATCTTCTGTTCGGCGGTCTTCTTCAGTTCAGCCAGCATGCCTGTCCCTCCTTCAGACGTGCACCAGCGTGCCTTCGTCCTCGCCCGCGACCACCCGCAGCAGCGCGTCCTGCTTGAAGATGCTGAAGACGCTGACCGGGATTTTCTGGTCGCGGCACAGCGTGAGCGCGGTCGCGTCCATGACTTTCAGGTTGCGCTGGATGGCCTCGTCGAAGCTCAGGCGCTCGAAGCGCCGGGCGGCGGGGTCCTTCCTCGGGTCGGCGGTGTACACGCCGTCGACCTTGGTGCCCTTCAGCACGATTTCCGCGCCGACCTCGCTCGCACGCAAGGCAGCCGCGGTGTCAGTGGTGAAGAACGGATTCCCGGTGCCGGCCGCAAACACCACGATGCGGCCCTCCTCGAGGTAGCGGATCGCCTTGCCGCGAATGTAGGGCTCGACGACCTGCTCGATGTTGAGCGCCGACTGCACGCGGCAGTCCAGCCCCGCGCGCCGCATCGCATCCTGCAGCGCCAGCGCGTTCATGACGGTGGCGAGCATCCCCATGTAGTCGGCGGTCGCGCGATCCATGCCCGCCGCGCCGGGCGCCACGCCGCGGAAGATGTTGCCTCCGCCGATCACCACGCCGATCTCGACGCCCAGCCGCGCGACCGCGGCAATCTCCTGCACGATCTTCTCGATCGTCTCGCGATTGATGCCGTAGGCGTCGTCGCCCATCAGCGCTTCGCCCGAGAGCTTGAGCAGGATGCGCTTGTATTTGGCGCCGACCGCGGCTTCGCGGGGTTTCATGGGACTAGCTGCTCTTCTTTTCGATGCCCTCGCCGACTACCAGGAAGCGATACGCATGCAGCTTCGCCTTCTTCGCGCCCAGCACCTTTTCCACTGTCTGCTTGTCGTCCTTTACGAAAGGCTGGCCGAGCAGCGACTGCTCGCCCAGCACTTTGCTCACCGCGCCTTCGACCATCTTGGCGACGATCTCGGGCGGCTTGCCCGAGTCCGTCGCGCGCGCCATCGCGATGTCGCGCTCGCGCGCCATCTCGTCGGCGGGCACGTCCGCTTTCGCCAGGAACCTTGGCTTGAAGGCAGCGACGTGCATCGCGAGGTCTTTGCCCAGATCCTCCGGGCCTTCCACATCGACCAGCACGCCGATGCGCGTGCCGTGGACATAGAGGGCGAGGCGCCCTTGCGCCTGCAGCCGGGCAAATCGCCGGACCGAGATGTTCTCGCCAATCTTCTGCACCAGCGCCTGCCGGCGCGCCTCGAAAGACGACAGTGCCTCAAGGCCCGCCGGGTCGTTGTTCGCAACGAACTCGGCGAGGTCGCGAGCAAAGGCGAGGAATACCTCGTTCCTCGCCACGAAATCGGTCTCGCAGTTGACCTCGACCAGCGCGCCAATCCTGGCATCCGGCGACAGCCACGCGCCAATCACGCCTTCGGCAGCGACGCGCCCCGCTGCCTTGCTCGCCTTCGCCCCGCTCTTGATCCGCAGTAGTTCCTCGGCCTTCTTCAGGTCGCCGCCCGCCTCGGCCAGCGCCTTCTTGCATTCCATCATCCCGAGCCCGGTCAGCTCGCGCAGCTCCTTCACCTGGCCTGCACTGATTTCTGCCATCACCACTCCGCAAGTCAAAAAAAGGGGGCGAATGGCCCCCGGTTGCTCCGTGCCAGGGCGGCGCTCAGGCGTCGCCCCCCTCGTCTACCTCGACGAACTCGTCCCGCGCGACGGATGCGACCTCCTCCACCGCCTGCGACCGCCCTTCCATCACGGCATCGGCGATGCCACGCGCGTAGAGGCGGATGGCACGGCTCGAATCATCGTTGCCCGGGATTACGTAGCTGATGCCCTCGGGCGAATGATTGGTGTCCACCACGCCGACGATCGGGATGCCGAGCTTGACCGCTTCGGCGATCGCGCCCTTCTGGTAACCGACGTCGATCACAAACATCGCGTCGGGCAGGCCGGTGAGTTCCTTGAAGCCGCCCAGCGACCGCTGGAGCTTGGCCAGCTCGCGTTGCAGCCCCAGGGCTTCCTTCTTGGCCATGTTCTCGAAAGTGCCGTCCTGCGCCATCTGCTCCATTTCCTTCAGCCGCTTGATGGACTGCTTGACGGTCTTGAAGTTCGTGAGCATGCCGCCCAGCCAGCGATGGTCGACGAACGGCATCGCGCAGCGCACGGCCTCCTCGCGCAGGATCTCGCGCGCCTGTCGCTTGGTGCCGACGAAGAGGATGGTCCCTCGGTTGGCCGCCAGCTTGCGCACGTACTTGAGCGCGTCCTGGTACATGACCAGGGTCTTCTCGAGGTTGATGATGTGGATCTTGTTGCGATGGCCGAAGATGTACGGCGCCATCTTCGGGTTCCAGTACCGGGTCTGGTGCCCGAAATGGACCCCGGCTTCCAGCATTTGCCGCATGGTGACCGACACAATTCTCTCCTTAGGGTTAGCTCTGCCGCCCGGCTCATGGACCTCTCGCGCACACTGGGGTCACCCTATTCGAGCCGGACGGGAAATTTGACTTGCTGGATCGCAAAGTCAGCCCAAAATTCTAGCATAATCAGGCATCAAT
>JBOIFE010000076.1:0-3064 GCA_050741015.1 Burkholderiales bacterium
TGGGCGAGCAGATCACCGAGCGGGGCTTGGGCAACGGCATTTCCATCATCATCTTCGCCGGCATCGCCGCCGGACTGCCGAACGCCGTCGCCGGCACGCTCGAGCTGGTGCGCACGGGAGCCATGCACCCGCTGACCGCGATGCTGATCGCGCTCGGCGTGGTCGCCGTGACGGCGTTCGTCTGCTTCGTCGAGCGCGGCCAGCGCAAGATCCTGGTGAACTACGCCAAGCGGCAGGTCGGCAACCGCGTGTACGGGGGGCAGAGCTCGCACCTGCCGTTCAAGCTGAACATGTCGGGCGTGATTCCGCCCATTTTCGCCTCGTCGCTTATCCTGTTTCCGGCGACGCTGCTCGGCTGGTTCGGCTCGGCGGAGGGCATGTTCTGGCTGCGAGACGTCGCGGCGACCCTGACGCCGGGCCAGCCGATCTACGTCCTGCTCTACGCGGGACTGATCGTGTTCTTCTGCTTTTTCTACACGGCCCTGCAGTACAACCCGAAGGAAACTGCGGACAACCTGAAGAAGTCCGGCGCCTTCGTGCCCGGCATTCGTCCGGGCGAGCAGACGGCGCGCTACCTCGAGCGGATTCTCACCCGGCTGACGCTGGCCGGGGCGCTGTACGTGACGCTGGTGTGCCTGCTGCCGGAATTCCTCATCCTGAAATGGAACGTGCCCTTCTACTTCGGGGGTACATCGCTGCTGATCATCGTCGTGGTGACAATGGACTTCATGGCGCAGGTGCAGGCGTACGTCATGACGCATCAGTACGAGAGCCTGCTGCGCAAGGCGAATTTCAAGGGCGGGCTCCCGGCCCGCTAGGCGCCGCGAGAGACAAGGAGCAGCGACATGAAAGTGATGGCCTCGGTGAAGAAGATCTGCCGCAAGTGCAAGATCGTGCGGCGCAAGCGCGTGGTGCGGGTGATTTGCTCGGATCCGCGCCACAAGCAGCGCCAGGGTTGATAAGGCTTTGACGAAACAGGTATAATTTCAGGTTCCCCCGAGGCTCTATGGCACGCATTGCCGGCATCAACATCCCGAACCACCAGCACGCCGAAATCGCACTCACCGCGATCTACGGCATCGGCCGGGCGCGCGCGCGCGCGCTGTGCGCCGCCGCGAACGTCGAGCGCACGCGCAAGATCAAGGATCTCACCGACGCCGACATGGAGCGGCTGCGCGAGCAGGTGACGCGCCTCACGCTCGAGGGCGACCTGCGGCGCGAGGTGTCGATGTCGATCAAGCGGCTGATGGACCTCGGCTGCTACCGCGGCATGCGCCACCGCAAGGGGCTGCCGGTCCGCGGCCAGCGCACGCGCACCAACGCGCGCACCCGAAAGGGTCCGCGCAAGGCCGCGATCAAGCTCAACGTGCCGACCGGCAAAGCCGCCTAAGGGGGGAAACAAGACCATGGCCAGCCGTACCAGCCCCAACCAGCAGCAGTTGCAGCAGACCGCGTCGGCGCGCGCGCGAAAGAAGGTCAAGAAGAATGTCGCCGAGGGCATCGCTCATATCCACGCGTCGTTCAACAACACGATCGTGACCATCACCGACCGCCAGGGCAACGCGCTCGCCTGGGCTACCTCGGGCAATGCCGGATTCAAGGGCTCCCGAAAGTCGACGCCGTTTGCCGCCCAGGTCGCGGCCGAGCGCGCCGGGCGCGCGGCGCAGGAATGCGGCGTGAAGAACATCGAAGTGCGGATCAAGGGCCCGGGGCCGGGCCGCGAGTCCGCGGTGCGCGCGCTGAACGCGATCGGCCTGAAGATCGCCAGCATCGCCGACGTGACCCCGGTTCCGCACAACGGCTGCCGCGCGCCCAAGCGCCGGCGCGTCTGAAGACAGGCAAGGAGAACGCATGGCCAGAGACCTCGGCCCCAAGTGCCGCCAGTGTCGCCGGGAGGGCGAAAAGCTCTTCCTGAAAGGCGAGAAATGCTTCACCGACCGCTGTGCGGTGGACCGGCGCGGCTACGCGCCAGGCCAGCACGGACAAAAGAGCGGCAGCCGCATGTCGGACTTCGGCAAGCAGCTGCGCGAGAAGCAGAAGCTGCGCCGCACCTACGGCGTGCTCGAGCGCCAGTTCCGCAAGACCTACGCCGAGGCCGCGCGCTCCAAGGGCGTCACCGGCGAGCGGCTGCTGCAGCTGCTGGAGACCCGCCTGGACAACGTTGCCTACCGCATGGGGTTCGGTGCATCGCGCACCGAGGCGCGGCAGGTCGTGCGCCACAACGGCGTCCTGGTGAACGGCAAGCGCGTGAACATCCCGTCCTACCAGGTGCGCCCCGGCGACGTCGTCGAAGTTGCCAGCAAGACCAAGGCGCAACTGCGCGTCAAGGCCTCAAGCGAGGCTGCCGAGAGCCGCGGCATTCCCGAGTGGCTGGAGGTGGACGTAAAGGCGCTCAAGGGCACGTTCAAGTCGCTGCCCGCGCGCACCGACTTGCCGTCCACCGTCAACGAAAGCCTGATCATCGAGCTGTACTCGAAGTAAAGGAAGACTGAGCACATGGCGCAATCCGGATTCCTCAAGCCGCGTATCGTGGACGTACAGAACCTCTCGCCGTCGCACGCCAAGGTCACCATGGAACCGTTCGAGCGAGGCTACGGCCACACGCTCGGCAACGCGCTGCGGCGCGTGCTGCTGTCCTCGATGCCGGGCCACGCGCCCACCGAAGTGCAGATCGCGGGCGTGGTGCACGAGTACTCGACGCTGGATGGCGTGCGCGAGGACGTCGTCGACATCCTGCTCAATCTGAAGGGGATGGTGTTCCGCCTGCACAACCGGCAGGAGGCGATCCTCAGCCTGAAGAAGAAGGGCGAGGGACCCGTGACCGCAGCCGACATCGAGCCCTCGCACGACGTGGAGATCGTGAACCCCGAGCACCTGATCGCGCACCTGTCCGCGAGCGGCAAGCTCGAGATGCAGATCAAGGTCGAGGCCGGCCGCGGCTACGTGCCGGGCAACATGCGCTTCCTGCCCGAGGAGACCAAGGGGATCGGGCGCATCATCCTCGACGCCTCGTTCAGCCCGGTGCGGCGCGTGTCGTACGCGGTCGAGTCGGCGCGCGTCGAGC
>JBOIFE010000077.1:0-16265 GCA_050741015.1 Burkholderiales bacterium
ACGAGCCCGAGCGCGCAGACGACGAGAACCAGGAGGAGGAGGAGGTTCAGCTTCGCCACGCGTCGGGCTCGATTCGTAAAATCAATGGATCCAGGAGGGCATCGGTGCGCTCGGCCGCTCGCAGCACGGCGCTGCGCGCGCGCGGGTTCACGGCGGTCTCCGCCGCCGAAGCGCGCACCGGCTTGCCGACGATCCTGAGCTGGGGTTCTGGCATATCCCGGGCGCGAATCGGCAAATCCCGGGGCAGCGTCGGGCGCGCGCAGGCCTGCAGGAAGCGCTTGACCAGGCGGTCCTCCAGCGAGTGGAAGGCGATCACCGCCAGGCGGCCGCCCGGCGCGAGCCCGGCCGCGGCGCGGGGCAGCATCAGCGACACTTCCTCAAGCTCCCGATTGACGAAAATCCGTAAAGCCTGAAAGGTGCGCGTCGCCGGATCCTGGCCCGGCTCCCGTGTGCGGACCGCCGCACCCACGAGATCGGCAAGTTGGCGGGTCGTGCGGATGGGCGCGTGCCGGCGAGCAGCAACAATCGCCGCTGCAACCTGTTTAGCAAACCGTTCTTCCCCATACCCCCGGATGACCTCTTCGATTTGGTTTTTTTCGGCCGCCGCGAGCCACTCCGCGGCACTGAGGCCCTGCGACGGGTCCATGCGCATGTCGAGCGGCCCGTCGGCGCGAAACGAGAACCCGCGCGCCGGGTCGTCGAGCTGCGGCGAGGACACGCCGAGGTCGAACAACATTCCCTGCACTTGCGCTGCGCCCTGGTCCTGAAGTACTTGCGGCAGCGCGCTGAAGGGCGACTGCGTGATCGAGAACCGCCGATCCGCAATCGCGCTCGCCGCGCTCACCGCCTGCGGGTCGCGATCGAGCGCGATCAGGCGTCCGCGCGGCCCGAGGCGCTCGAGGATCAGGCGGCTGTGCCCGCCGCGGCCGAAAGTGCCGTCCACGTAGATGCCGTCCGGCCGGAGGGCCAGCGCGGTGATTGCTTCGGCGGCGAGGACGGGGTGGTGCGTCATCGGCGCTCACAGCGAGAAGTCCTCCATGCCCGGGGGCGAGCTGGTCGGGCCGGAGAGCGCCTGCGCCAGCTTCGCGTTCCACGAACCTGAGTCCCAGAGCTCGAAATACCCGCCCTGGCCGACCAGCATCGCGTCGCGCTCGAGCTTGGCGTGCTGGCGCAGCGCGCCGGAAACCAGAAGCCGGCCCGAGCCGTCCGGCGTCACGTGCTCCTCGAAGCCGAGCAGCAGTCGTTTCCACCAGCTCGCCTGCGGATGAAAGCTCGGAAAGCCCTCGGCGCGCACGCGCACCGGCTCCCATGCCGCGGGCGGGTAGAGCAGGACACAGCCGTCGGGGTGGGCGGTCAGCACGATGTGCCTCGCGCCGGCGAGCAGCTGTTCGCGGTGGCGTGTGGGGACCGCGAGACGCCCCTTCGCGTCCAGCGTGACTACCGCAGCGCCGTGAAAGCCTCCGCCCATGCCCCTTTTCTCCACGGCCAATCGGGGCAGGGCTTCACCTCCCCATGATTAGCCACTTTTTTCTACCTTTTCCCACTCTAGGAGAAAGCAATGTCGAGGTCAAGCCGAATATTCAGGCCTGACAAAGACTTAGCGGTGTTTCCGGAGGATGTTTCTTGAAATTAAATACAATTAACTTTCAATAGGTTATAAATCCTACTGAAAGTGCAGTCTTAGGACGATCTGCGGATCAACCCTTCGCGAGGGCGTCCAGTTCCACCGGACGCAAGCCGAGCTTCGCGCCGGCTGCGTGGATCTCGGCCCAGGTGGTCGCGTCCACTGCGATGCCTTCCTTTTCGCGCTTTGCGCGCGTCTCGCGCTCGGGTTCGCCCGCGATGCGCACCCGGCCCGCGCCGGGCGCGGGCGGCGACTGTTTCACCCAGTCGATGAAGGCGCCCGCCTCGTGCCCGAAGACCTCCGCGGTCCCGAGCTTCTTCGGGTCGATCAGGATTGAAAGCATTCCGTTCAACACGCGCTTCTTCGAGCGGTCGGTCGTGTGCCACGTGCCGCCGCCCGAGAGCGCGCCACCGAGGAGCTCGCACGCGACCGCGAGCCCGTAGCCCTTGTGCAGGCCGAACGTCGTGAGCGCGCCGAAGGGCTCGACGACGCCGAACCGCGGGTCGATTGTCGGGTTGCCATGGTCATCGAGCAGCAGCCCGGGCGGCAGCTTGTCCCCCTTGTTGTGCGCGACGCGCACCTTGCCCTGCGCGACGCCGCTCGTCGCCATGTCGAGGATGAACGGCGGACGGCCCGCGAGCGGGATGCCGATCGTGCAGGGATTGGTGCCGAATCGCGCGTCGCTGCCGCCGTAGGGCGCGACGATCGAGCGCGAGATGACGTTGACGAAGCTGATCGAAACCAGGCCCTCGGCCACCGCCTGCTCCGCCCACTGGCCGATGCGACACAGGTGGTGCGCGTTCGCCAGCGCCATCACGCACACGCCGTGCGCCTTCGCGCGCTCGATCGCGATCGCAGTCGCCTCCTGGCCGATCACCTGGCCGTAGCCCGCCTGGCCGTCGAGCGCGACGAGCGCGCCGCCATCGAACCTGACGACCGGGTGGCGGTTGGGCGCGAGCCCGCCCTCCTTCAGCGATTCGACGTAGCGCGGGATCATGCCGACGCCATGCGAGTCGTGGCCCGTCAGGTTGGCGGTGACGAGATTCTCGGCGACGAGCTTCGCCTCTCGCGCGTCGCTGCCGCCGGCGGCGACAATGGCTTCGATGGCGCGCGCGAGCGGCGCGGCCTGGAACAGTTGGGGAGCGGTCATGGACGCGAAGTTTATAATGGCCCGAACCCGTTTCTGCGCGCCATGATCGACAAGTTCATCGCCACTGTCGAGGAAGCCCTCGCCGACGTGCCCGACGGCGCGACGGTCCTGATCGGGGGCTTCGGCAACGCAGGCATGCCGGCGCAACTGATCGACGGGCTCATCGCGCAGGGCGCGAAGGGCCTCACCGTGGTCAACAACAACGCCGGGAACGCGGACGCGGGGCTCGCTGCACTGATCGGTGCGAAGCGCGTGAGCAAGGTGATCTGCTCGTTCCCGCGGCAGGCCGACTCCTGGCATTTCGACAAGGCCTATCGCGCCGGCGAGCTCGAGCTCGAGCTCGTGCCGCAGGGCACGCTCGCCGAGCGCATCCGTGCCGCGGGCGCCGGCATCGGCGCGTTCTACACGCCGACGGCGTTCGGCACGCGGCTCGCCGAAGGCAAGGAGACGCGCAGCATCGGCGGCCGCGACCACGTGCTCGAGTACCCGATCCACGCCGACTACGCGTTGATCAAGGCCGACCGCGCCGACCGCTGGGGCAACCTCACCTACCGCATGACCGCGCGCAACTTCGGCCCGATCATGGCCGCGGCCGCTCGCGTCACGGTCGCGCAGGTGCGCGAGACCGTGGCGCTCGGCGAGCTCGACCCCGAGACCGTCGTCACGCCGGGCATTTTCGTGCAGCGCGTCGTGCGCGTCGCGCCGCTGAGGAGGGCCGCATGAAGAAGCTCGACCGCAAGCAGATCGCCGCACGGCTGGCGCGCGACATTCCCGACGGCGCCTACGTGAACCTGGGCATCGGGCTGCCCACGCTGGTCGCCGACTATCTGCCGAAGGACCGCGAGATCGTCCTGCACAGCGAGAACGGCGTGCTCGGCATCGGCCCGCGGCCGGCGCCCGGCGGAGAGGACGAGGACCTGATCAACGCCGGCAAGGAGCCGGTGACGCTGCTGAAAGGCGGCTCGTTCTTCCACCATGCCGACTCGTTCGGCATGATCCGCGGCCGCCACCTGGATTACTGCGTGCTCGGCGCGTTCCAGGTCTCCGCGCAGGGCGACCTCGCCAACTGGCACACCGGCGCGCCGGATGCGATTCCGGCGGTGGGCGGCGCGATGGACCTCGCGGCCGGAGCAAAGCACGTCCTGGTCATGATGGAGCACCTGACCAAGGAAGGGACGTCGAAGATCGTCGAGCGCTGCAACTACCCGCTCACTGGAGCGCGCTGCGTGAACCGGATCTACACCGATCTCGCCGTCATTGACGTGAAGCCGGACGGGCTTCACGTCGTGGAAATCGTCGGCGGGCTCGCCTTCGAGGAACTGCAACGCCTGACCGGGGTACCCCTCAGGCGCGCCGCCGCGCCGCAGGCCGCCTAGGACAGGCCGTCCTTGACCGGCACGTCTTCGGGCTGCAGCCGCAGCCCGGAGGCCTCCGCCTGCTGCACGAGCAGCGTGGCGAAATCCTCTTCCCGCATGCCGCGCCCCATCATCGACTGGATGAGGTCGCGGGTGGCCGTGGCGAGCGGCATCGGCACCTCGAAGCGCCGTCCTGCGTCCAGGCCCAGATCCAGGTCCTTCCTCAGCAGTTCGGGCGTGAACGTCACCTTGAAATCGAGGTTGACGAAGGCCGGCGCCTTGTAGCGCGTGAAGGTCGAGCCCATCACGCTCTGGTTGAGGAAATCGAGGAAGGCATGCCGCGGCACGCCCGCCTTCTGTGCCAGCACCGTGATTTCCGCGAGCGACTGGGTGACGACGCCGAGGAATACGTTGTGGCAGATCTTGACGATGCGCGCGAGTTCGCCCTCGCCGACGTAGCTTGCCGCGGGCGCGATCAGCTTGAGCAGCGGCAGCGCGTCGTCGAACGATGCTTTCGGCCCGGAGCAGACGAAGGACAGCTTGCCGGCCTTGATCACCTTGGCATTCCCCGACACGGGCGCCGCGAGATAAGCGATGCCGCGCTTGGCAAGCATCTCGCGCAGCTCCGCCGACCCTTCGAGCGAGATCGACGAGCACTCGATCAGGAGGCGCGGCTGCGCCTTTCCCGCGAGCAGGTCGCCCACCACCTGCTTCACGTCCTTCCAGGTGGCGACCATGCAGAACACGATGTCGCGGCCCGAGAGCTCCGTGAGATTCGAGGCGATCTTTGCGCCGTACTGTGCGAGCGGCTCGGCCTTGGCACGCGTGCGGTTCCACACCAGGACATCCGCACCGCCCTTGGCGAGGCGCGCCGCCATCTCGACGCCCATGCGCCCGGCGCCGATCCAGCCGATCGTCGGCTTAGTAGGGGTTGGCAATCGGCAGCTCCTCGGCGGGATAGAGGGAAATGATCTTGGCGCCCTTGTCGGTGAGGATCACCTCCTCCTCGATGCGCGCCGCGGACACGCCGTCGGAGGCCGGGCAGTAGGTCTCGACGGCGAACACCATGCCGGCCTTCAGCTCGATGGGCTCGCGGAACGAGTTCAGGCGCGAGATCAGCGGCCGCTCGTGCAACCCCAGCCCGAGGCCGTGGCAGAAATTCAAGCCGAAGGCGTCCATCTCGTTCGCAAAGCCCGCGGCCTGCGCCTTGGGTAGCGCCGCGGCGACCTTGTCGGTGCTCATGCCGGGCTTGAGGAGATCGATCACCCTGTCCATCCACTCGCGCGCCTTGCGGTAGGCCGTGCGTTGCGGGCTGGTGGCCCGCCCTACATTGAAGGTGCGGTAGTAGCAGGTACGGTAACCCATGAACGACTGGATGACGTCGAAGAACGCCTGGTCGCCCGGACGGATCAGCCGGTCGGTGAAGTTGTGCGGATGCGGCGAGCAGCGCTCGCCGGAAATCGAGTTGATCGCCTCGACGCAGTCCGAACCCATTTCGTACAAGCGCTTGGTCGCCAGCGCCACAATCTGCGATTCCTGGACGCCGGGCTTCAAGGCTTCGGCAATATCGGTGTAGACGCCGTCCACCATGGCTGCCGCCATGTTGAGCAGCGTGAGCTCGTCGACGTTCTTCACTTCGCGCGCCTGCAGCATCGCCTGCTGGCCGTCGCGCACCTCGATCCCCTCTTTCTGCAGCGCGAACATCATCGGCGGCTCGATCACGTCCACACCCACCGGCATGTTCGCCACGCCCTCGGCCTTGAGGATCGACTTGATTTCCTTTGCCGCGTCGCGAAACAGCGTGTCGTCGGCACCCACCGCCCCTCGCATGCCGAGCAGGCCCGCGCGGCAATGATCCGGGGAGAGCCAGGGCGCGTGCAGCTTGTGGTGGCGCGCGGCCGACCCGAAGTCCCAGATATAGGGATCGCCGTTGCCGGTCAGCAGCGAATAGCGCGTGAGCTTGTCACGCGCCCATTCGCCAATGACGGTGCTCGTGGTGTAGCGGATGTTGTGCTGGTCGAAGGACAGCAGCGCCCCCAGCCCGGAGCCGGCGAGCGCCGCGCGCGTGCGTGCCAGCCGATAGTCGTGCAGGCGGCGGAAATTGACGCGCTCCTCGAAATCGACCTGTGTGTGGCCGGGCGCCTGCAGGGGGCGCTTCCAGTCGTGCTGCGGGTCGATGTCGTCCGGGCGGACGATCTTCGGCTCGGGGCGCTTGCGTGCCATGCTTCCTCCCGCGGCAAGTCTAATACAATCGCCCCATGAAGAAGCGTCCCGAAGAGCTGCGTTCGCATCGCTGGTTCGGCGTGAAGGACCTGCGCTCGTTCGGCCACCGCTCGCGCACGGCGCAGATGGGCTACGACCGGACCGACTACGCCGGCAAGCCCGTGATCGCGATCATCAACACCTGGTCGGACATCAACCACTGCCACACGCACTTCCGCCAGCGGGCCGAGGAGGTGAAGCGCGGCGTCTGGCAGGCGGGCGGCTTCCCGCTGGAGATGCCGGCGATGGCGCTCGCCGAGACGATGCAGAAGCCGACCACGATGCTCTACCGCAACTTCCTCGCCATGGAGACCGAAGAGCTGCTGCGCTCCTACCCCGTGGACGGCTGCGTGTTGATGGGCGGCTGCGACAAGACCACGCCCGCGCTCATCATGGGCGCGACCAGCATGAACATTCCCGCCATCTACCTGCCGGCGGGTCCGATGCTGAACAGCCACTGGCGCGACCAGACGCTCGGCTCGGGCTCGGATACCTGGAAGTACTGGGACGAGCTGCGCGCGGGCCGCATCACCGAAGGCGATTGGAACGAGATCGAGGACACGATCGCACGCTCGCCCGGCACCTGCATGACCATGGGCACCGCGGCGACCATGATGTCGCTCGCCGAGGCACTCGGCTTCACGCTGCCCGGCTATTCATCGATTCCCGCGCCCGACTCCAACCACGCGCGCATGGCCGCGCTCACGGGCAAGCGCGTCGTCGAGATGGTGTGGGAGGACCTGAAGCCCCGCGACTTCCTGTCGAAGGGCTCCTTCGACAACGCCATCACCACGCTGATGGCGATGGGCGGCTCGACCAACGCGATCGTGCACCTCGTTGCCATGGCCGGCCGCGCGGGCCTGCCCTTCCCGCTCGAGCGCTACAACGAGATCAGCGCGAAGACACCCGTCATCGCCAACGTGCGCCCGTCGGGCAAGCAGTACCTGATGGAGGACTTCTACTACGCCGGCGGGCTACGGGCGCTGCTCGCGGAGCTGAAGGACCTGCTCGACCTGTCGGCGAAGACCGTGAACGGGCGCACGCTCGGCGAAAACCTCGAAGGCGCCAAAGTCTGGAACGCCGACGTCATCCTGCCGCGCGACAAGGCGCTGCTCGCCGCGGGCGGCATCGTGATGCTGCGCGGCTCGCTGGCGCCCGATGGCGCCGTAATCAAGGCGAGCGCGGCGACGCCCGCGCTGATGAAGCACACCGGGCGCGCCGTGGTGTTCGAGGACTACAACGACATGGCGGCACGCATCGATCGGGACGACCTCGACGTCGACGCCAATTGCGTGCTGGTGCTGAAGAACGCCGGGCCGCTCGGCGGACCCGGATTTCCGGAATGGGGCATGCTGCCGATCCCGAAGAAGCTCGTGAAGCAGGGCGTGAAGGACATGGTACGACTGTCCGACGGCCGCATGAGCGGCACGAGCTACGGCACCTGCATCCTGCACGTCGCGCCGGAGGCCTTCGTCGGCGGCCCGCTCGCCTTCGTTCGGAACGGCGACCTGATCGAACTCGACGTGGAAAACAGGCTGCTGAGCCTCAAGATCTCCGAGGCGGAGATGGCGAAGCGCAAGGCCGCGTGGAAGCGGCCCGCGCCGCGCTACGAGCGTAGCTACGGCGCGATCTTCTCGCGCCACGTGAAGCAGGCGAACGAGGGCTGCGACTTCGACTTCCTCGAGGGCACCGCGGCGACCGCGGAGCCCGAGATCCACTAGCCGCTCAGCGCGGCGCCAGCACGAAGCGCTGTGCCATCAGGTCCGCGTCGTCGAAGTGCTGGCGCCCGACGAACGCCGTCGGCTCGCGTCCCCACTGGCGCATCGCGCCCGCCGAGCTGATCCCCATCGGCCAGAACCAGTAGCGCTCGGCGCGCTCGGTGCCGGGCACGATGCCGTCGGACGCGAACAGGCTCCGGTGCCCGCCGCCCGGCAGCGGCAGCGAGCGCAGCGCGTCGTACGACGCCATCGCGTAGCGCGCGCCCGCCGCCGGACCGGACACGGGCGTGACGCGCTCCACGTAGTGCGTGCGCGCCGCGATTCGAACGCGCACCCGCTCGCCCTCGGCGATCCGCGGCAGCGGCTGCGGCGCCAGCATCCATTCGAGCTCGTCCTCGGGCGCGGGCCGCGGCGTAACGAGCGGCGTCGGGTAGAACAGGTGATAGCAACCGCAAGGGTGGATCGTGTCGTAGAGGAGCGGCTCGCCGTCCGGCGCGAGCGTCACGCGCCAGACGACGCCGTCAAGCGCGCCGGAGAGCAAGTCCCCGTCCGACTGCGGCGGGCGCGCGGGGAACCACAGCACGTACACGAGCTGGAGGAGCGAGCGCTCGCCGTCGCGCGTCCAGGCCGCGAGGCGATAGACGACCGGGTCGGCCGCGTCGACGAACGGCGTGCCTCGCCCTTCGACCCAGCGCAGCGCGCCCGGCCGGTCATCGTCCCCGGCGACCTCGATCTCGAAGATCGGGGCATAAGTCTCGAACATGTGCGCCAGGGCGGCCTCTGGGGGCTCGGGAATGCCGAGGGGATCTTCCGAGGCCCGGCGCAGGATCGCAGCCACCTCATCCCGCGCTAGCGGCGCGCCGCCCGCGGGCGACAACGTGAGCAGCGACGCGCCTTCCGGCATACGGAGCGGCAAGCGGTGCGCAGCGAGGACCTCCGACCGGTAACGCCGCACGCCCGCGCTGAACGGGATTTGGGTGAGTGCGTAGAGGCCAAACCCGCGCATCGCGGTCGAATAGTCGTCGGGCACCGCGACGCGATCGAGCATCTGCGCGCGCGCCCCGGCGTCCGCGAGATCGGCCGACGCCAGGCGCGTGCCGCACTCGCGCGCGCGTTCGAGCTCCTCCGGCGGATCGCCCAGGTTGCCGATCTCCGCGCGGCGCGCCTGCAGGTCGAGCGCCTGCATCCGGGCAATCAGCGCAACGCGCGCCGCGTCATCGCGCTGCGCCGCTTCGCGGAACGAGGCGAGGAAGCGGCTGGCACGCAGGTAAGGGTAGCCGGTGATGCGCGCGGCCTGGCCGTCGCGCACGCCCGCGGCGTCGATGCGCGCATCGAGGTCGCGGAACCACGCCGCGCAGTCGCGCAGCGCGGGAACGGGCGACTCGAGCCGTGCGCTGGGCTCGAGCGTCGCGCAGCCCGCGACGGCGAGCGCCGCCGCGAGCGCTGCCGCGGCAAGGTTCATTGCGCCGCGGCTTCCCGCCGTTCGATCTCGCGCACCATGCCGGTGAACTGGTGCTTGAGGTTCGATCGCATGACGAGCTCGCCCAGCAGCGGCGGAAGCGACTCGGGCTCCACGAGGCCCGTCCAGTGCAACGCGTAGCGCCGCTCGCCGAGCTTTTCGAGGCGGTAGCTGCCTTCGAGCTGGCGCAGGTTGCCCTTCACCAGCCGCACGTCGAGGGCGAGCGGCGGGCGCGGCGTCGCCAGCACCGTGACGCGGATCGGGAAATGCAGGAACAGGAATTTCACTTCGCCTTCCTGCTCGACCAGCACGGCCGCGCCCTCGCGGCCGATCACGCGGCTGCGCTTCATGCCGGGAACGAACTGCGCGAGATGATCGTAGTCGGTCAGCGTGGACCAGATCGTCGCGTAGGACGCGTCCACGGTCGCGAGCGCGTGGATCTCCACGGCTGATCCGCGGCGCATCGATTCCACGGAGACGTTTTCCGCCGCGGCTGCCGACGCCGCCCAGCACGCGAAAACGACGACCCGCAGCAGCATGGCCGAGTCTAGCAGCGGCGCCCTGACGCGAGGATGACGCCGCGTGGCGACGACGCCGTCTAGAATGCGCCGACTGTGCCAAAAGTTGCGTTTGTAACCGGTGCCACGGGCTTCGTCGGGTTGAACCTGGTCGAGGTCCTGCTCGCGCGTGGCTGGCGCGTGCTCGCACTGCACCGGCCGCAATCGGACCTAAGACACCTGCAGCGCCTGCCGGCCGAGCGCGTAGTCGGCGACGTGACCGACGCGGCGTCGCTGCGGCGCGCGCTGCCGCCGGACGTGGACGCGGTGTTCCATGTCGCCGGCGACACGAGCCAGTGGTCCGGCGCCAACGCGCGCCAGGACCGCGTCAACATCGACGGCACGCGCAACATGGTAGGCGCGGCGCTTGAGCGCCGTGCGCGGCGCTTGGTGCACACCTCGAGCATCTCGGCGTGGGGCCAGCGGCGTGGCCGCATCGACGAGCGCGACGCGCAGCTTGGTGGTTCCTCGCCAGTCAACTACCAGCGCTCGAAGTTCCTCGCCGAGCAGGCCGTGCGCGCAGGGATCGAGCGCGGACTCGATGCCGTGATCCTCAATCCAGCGAGCATTCTCGGTCCGTACGACACGCACAGCTGGGCGCGGGTGTTCCTGCTCGTGGCCGAAGGCCGCCTGCCCGGCGTGCCGCCGGGCCGCGCCTCGTTCTGCCACGTGCGCGAGGTGGCGCTCGCCCACCTTGCCGCCGCCGAGCGCGGCCGCGCCGGCGAGAACTACCTGCTGGGCGGCACGGACGCGAGCTACCAGGAGCTCGTGCGCGAAATCGGCGCCGCGCTCGGAAAGCCCGTGCCCGCGCGCGTGACGCCGGGCTGGGCGCTGCACGCCGCGGCGCGGCTCGGCGCGGCCTGGGGACGGCTGACGGGGCGGCCGCCGATGCTCACGCCCGAAGCTGCGGCGATGGTGACGCGCGAACTTACCTGCGACTGCACGAAGGGCGTGCAGGCGCTCGGGTTCCGCGTCGTTCCGCTTCGCGACATGGTCGCGGACAGCGCGCGCTGGCTTGGCGCCGAGGGGCTGCTGCCCGGGGTAGAATCGGCGCTTCCCGTCGCCTAACCACCGTCCGCCCTCATGGAGCTGCCGAAGAACGCGTTCAAGCGCGCCCTGCGCGAGGGCCGGGCGCAGATCGGCCTGTGGTCGAGCCTGTCGTCGAACTACTCGGTGGAGGTGATCGCCGGGGCGGGCTACGACTGGATCCTGCTCGACATGGAGCATTCGCCGAACGACCTGGAGAGCCTGCTCGCGCAGCTGCAAGCCGCCGCGGCCTATCCCACCCACCCGATCGTGCGCGTGCCCTGGAACGACATGGTCACCATCAAGCGCGTGCTCGATGCGGGCGCGCAGTCACTTCTCGTGCCCTACGTTCAGAACGCCGACGAGGCGCGCGCGGCAGTCGCGAACACACGCTATCCGCCGGCGGGCGTACGCGGCGTCGCCGGCACGACACGCGCCACGCGCTTTGGGCGCGTCAAGGACTACGCCAAGCGCGCGCACGAGGAGATCTGCGTGCTCGTACAGCTCGAGACGCAGCCCGCGCTCGGCGAAATCGAGCGCGTAGCCGCGATCGAGGGCGTTGACGGCATCTTCGTCGGCCCCGCCGACCTGCACGCGTCGATGGGGCACACCGGCGAGACCGCCAACCCGGCCGTGCTACCCCTGATCGAGGACGCGATGCGCCGCATCCGCAAGGCGGGCAAGGCGCCGGGCTATCTCTCCCCTGTCGAAACCGACGCCAAGCGCATGCTTGCGGCGGGCGCGCAATTCGTCGCCGTGGGCGCCGACGTCGGCCTGCTCGCGCGCGGCGCGGAGTCTCTGCTCGCGAAGTTCAAGGCATGAAGCCCGAGATCATCGCCACCACCAAGATCTACGGCCCCACGCAGGAGCGGCTCGACCGCGAGTTCAACTGCCACCGGCTGCACGAAGCGGCGGACCGAGCCGCATTCCTGAAGGAGCTTGCGCCGCGCGTGCGCGCGCTCGCCACTTTCGGCCCTGCGGGCGCCGACGCGAAGCTGATGGACGCACTGCCCAAGCTCGAGATCATCTCCAATTTCGGCGTCGGCGTGGATGCGATCGATCTCGCCGCGGCGAAGCAGCGCCGCATCGTCGTCACCAACACGCCCGACGTGCTGAACGACTGCGTGGCCGATACGGCGATGGCGCTGACGCTCAACGTCATGCGCCGCTTTCCCGAGTCGGAGGCCCACCTGCGCGCCGGGAACTGGGTGGCCCGGGGCGGCTATCCGCTCACGACCTCGCTTGGCGGCAAGACGATGGGCATCCTGGGCCTCGGTCGCATCGGCGAGGCGATCGCGGCGCGCGCGCAGGCCTTCGGCATGAATATCCGGTATCACAATCGCCGCAAGAAGGACGTGGCGTATTCGTACGACGCGGACCCCGTGGCGCTGGCGACGAACGCCGACGTGCTCGTGATCGTCACGCCGGGCGGGCCCGAGACCGAGAAGCTGGTGGGCGCGAAGGTGCTCGACGCGCTCGGGCCGCACGGGTTCCTGGTGAACATCGCGCGCGGCTCGGTGGTCGACGAGCCGGTCCTGCTGCGCTACCTGCAGGAACGCAAGATCGCGGGCGCGGGGCTCGACGTATTCGCCGACGAGCCGCGCGTGCCGAGCGCGTTCTTCGTGCTCGACAACGCGGTGCTGCTGCCGCACGTGGGCAGCGCCACTGCCGAGACGCGCACCGCGATGGGCAACCTGCAGGTGGACAACCTGCTCGCCCACTTCGCGGGCAAGCCGGCCCTGACGCGGGTCGCCTAGCCTAGGAAGCGGTCGCGCCGTTCCAGGTCTGCGGTCAGGTCTGCAGGCCGACTTTGTCCATCAGCGCGAGCGCCTGCGCTATCATCGCAACTCCAATCTGGGAGGAGGACACAATGAGACTGAAAAACGTATTGCTGGCGGCCGCGCTCGCGGCCCTCGCCGCTCCGGCGGCGGCGCAACAAGTTACGTTCATGACCGGCCCGCAGGGCGGCTCGTGGATCCCGCTCGGCGGCGCGCTTAAAGGCATGTGGGAGAAGGAAATCCCTGGCCTCTCCATCACGCAGACGCCGGGGGCCGGCGTCGCCAACGTGCGCGGCGTGGACGAAGGCAAGGCGCAGGTGGGACTGGCCAATTCCAGCAGCGCGGTCGACGGCATTGCCGGCCGGCCGCCGTTTCCGAAGAAAGTCACCCATGTCTGCCAGGTCGCCAACCTGTACCCGCAGTATTTCCAGGTGGTGGCGCTGGCCGATGCGAACGTGCGCAGCCTCGCCGACCTGAAAGGCAAGTCGCTGGTGACTCAGCCCAAGGGCAATACGTCGGAGACGCTCACTGACGCGGTGCTGCGGCTGAACGGCATGACCTACCAGTCGCTGTCCAAGGTGAACTTCCAGGCCGCCTACAACGACGCCGTCGCGATGATGAAGGACGGGCATGTGCAGGTGTTCACGCTGGGCACCACGGCGCCGGCCTCGGCGATCATGGACCTCGCCAGTGCCCGCGACGTGCACCTGGTCCCGGTCGACGACAAGACGATGCAGGGCATGAAGGCGGCCAACGCCGGCTTCAACCGCCTCGTCATCAAGGCGGGTACCTATCCCAAGCAGGACCAGGACGTGCCGGTGATCGGCTACTCGACGCATGTGATCGCAGCCTGCGACCTGCCCGAAGACGTGGTCTACAAGATGACCAAGACAATGGCCGCGCACATCGAGGACATGGCGGCGATCGTCAAGGCAATGCACGGCGTGACGCCCAAGGACATGGCGCTGGATATCGGCGTGCCCTTCCACAAGGGCGCGATGAAGTTCTACAAGGAAGTGGGTGCGATCTAGCGCCTGGATGAATTGATCCGGAACGGGGCGGCCACACCGCCCCGTTTCGCGTCATGGACGTCGTCTCCGACGAGAAACCCGCCACCACGCCGGCGCTCACCGCGCTGCGCTGGACCGCGCTCGCCGTCGCGGTGTCGATGTCGCTGTATCACATGTACGTGGCGGGGTTCGGGCCGCCCGAAGCGCTGATCTTCCGCGGCACGCACCTGCTGTTCACGCTGACACTGGTCTTCATCCTCTATCCGGCGGGCGCCGGGTGGCGGCGCTTGATCGACGTCGTCTTGCTCGCAGGCGGCTGGGGGCTGGTGCTGCATATCTTCATGAACTACGGCTACTTCGAGAACCGCACCATCTACATCGACGACCTGATGCCCTGGGACAAGGTCTACGCGGTGGTGTCGGTGGTGGTCGTACTGGAAGCAACGCGGCGCGTCATCGGCTGGGCGCTGCCGCTGACGGCGGTCTGCTTCCTCGCCTACGCGCTGCACTCGCACGTGACGCTGCAGGTGCTCATGGAGCAGGTCTACCTCTCGACCGAGGGGATCTTCGGCCAGACGCTCGGCGTCTCGGCCTCGTACGTGATGCTATTTGTGCTGTTCGGCGCGTTCATGGAACGAAGCGGCACCGGGCAGCTATTCATGGATTTCGCCATGTCCATCACCGGCCACCAGGCGGGCGGTCCCGGCAAGGTCGCCGTGGTCTCCTCGAGCCTGTTCGGCACGGTATCCGGCAGCGCGGTCGCCAACGTCATGGTGGACGGGCCGATCACCATCCCGCTCATGAAGCGCACGGGCTTCCGGCCCCACTTCGCCGCCGCGGTCGAGGCGGTAGCCTCCACCGGCGGCCAGCTGATGCCGCCGATCATGGGCGCGGCGGCATTCGTCATGGCCGAGTTTCTCGCCGTTCCCTACGCGCAGGTCGCGCTCTGGGCGGTGGTGCCTTCGTTCCTCTACTACCTCGCGGTGTTCTTCGCGGTGCACTTCGAAGCCAAGCGCTACAAGCTGGCGGGCGTGCCCAAGTCCGAGTTGCCGCGCTTTTTCAAGGTGATGGGCGAGCGCGGCCACCTGTTCGCACCGATCCTGGTGGTGCTGTTCGGCCTGATGCTGGGCTACTCGGCGCCGTTGTGCGCGCTGGCGGGAGCGCTGATGTGCATGCCGACCGCGCTGCTGCGCAAGTCGACGCGCGGGGCCATCCGTTGGCGCTCGGTCATTGAAGCGCTGGACGACGGCGCGAAAAACACGCTGTCCGTGGCGATGGCCTGCGCCTGCGCCGGCATCGTCATCGCCTGCGTCACCATTACCGGACTGGGCATCGTGTTCACCCAGCTCGTGCTCTCGCTCGCGCAGGACCAGCTGGTCCTCGCGCTTATCCTCACCGCGTTGGCGGGCATCGTGCTCGGCATGGGCATGCCGACCACTCCCGCCTACATCATGATGGTGGCGCTGCTGGTACCTGCGGTGATCAAGCTCAGCGTCGCGGGCTGCCCGCTGCCGGTGACGGCCGAGTGCAAGGCCGCGATGACGCCGGCCGCGCACATGTTCGCCTTCTACTTCGCGATCCTGTCGGCGATCACGCCGCCGGTGGCGCTCGCCGTGTTTGCCGCCTGCGGCATTGCCAAATCGGACCTGTGGGCGACCGGCTGGGCGGCAGTGAAGATCGGCGCCACCGGCTTCATCGTGCCCTATATGTTTGTCTATTCGCCGTCGCTGCTGATGATCGGCGACTGGCCGACAATCGCTTCGAGTTGCATTTCCGCGGTGATCGGCGTGGTGCTGTTCGCCGCCGGCTTGCACGGCTATTTGCTAAGAGCCACAAATTGGTGGCAAAGGCCCATGCTGGTCGTGGCCGGGCTGCTGCTGATCAAGCCGGGACTGGAAAGCGACATGGTCGGCGCCGTTCTTGCGGTTATTGTGATCGCTACCCAGATAGCGGCCAGACGCGCTATCCCCAGGCACGAGATCGCGGCCGAATGAGTCCTCGCAAGAGCCCAGAAACCCTGCGCAGCCACCGCTGGCTCGGCGTCAACGATCTGCGCGCCTTTGGCCACCGCTCGCGCCTGCGCCAGAGCGGCTATGACAGCGAGGATTGGGCGGGCAAGCCGGTCATCGGCATCATCAATACCTGGAGCGATTTCAATCCCTGCCACGCGCATCTGCGCAGCCGCGCCGAGGACGTGAAGCGCGGCGTCTTGCAGGCCTGCGGTTTTCCGCTCGAGCTGCCGGCGATGTCGCTCGGCGAGATTTTCGTCAAGCCGACCACCATGCTCTACCGCAACTTCCTCGCCATGGAGACGGAAGAGCTGCTG
>JBOIFE010000078.1:0-2263 GCA_050741015.1 Burkholderiales bacterium
ATCTTGCTCCACAGCGGATCGGCGTCCTCGTACACGAAATGCGGCTGGGAAGGCTGCTCGCACAGATTGACCACGATCTTCGCCAGCTCCGCGGCGCCCTTGCCGCCGTCGCCCCAGTGCGTGGCCAGCACCACCGGCACGCCGAGCTTCTTCATGCGCGCCTGCAGCATCTCGATCTCGGCGGGCGTATCGAAGTTGAAGCGGTTGATCGACACCACGCAGGGAATGCCGTACACCTTCTGCACGTTCTCGACGTGGCGCTCGAGGTTCACCAGGCCCTTTTCCAGCGCGGCGAGGTTCTCCTTGCTCACTTCCTTCACGTCGACGCCGCCGTGGTACTTCAGCGCGCGCATGGTGGCGACGATCACCGCGGCGCTCGGCCGCAGGCCCGACTTGCGGCACTTGATGTCGAGGAATTTCTCGGCGCCCAGGTCGGCGCCGAATCCGGCCTCCGTCACGACGTAGTCGGCGAGCTTGAGCGCCGACTGCGTGGCGATCACCGAGTTGCAGCCATGCGCGATGTTGGCGAACGGGCCGCCGTGGATGAACGCGGGGTTGTTCTCCAGCGTCTGCACCAGGTTCGGGGCGAGCGCGTCCTTCAGCAGCACGGTCATGGCGCCGTTCGCGCTCAGATCGCGCGCGAGCACGGGCTTGCCGTCGCGCGTGTAGCCGACCACGATGCTGCCGAGGCGCTTCTTCAAGTCCTCCTGCGACGTCGACAGGCAGAAGATCGCCATCACTTCGGAGGCCACCACGATGTCGAACCCGTCCTGGCGGGGGTAGCCGTTGGCGCTCCCGCCCAGCCCGATCACGATTTCGCGCAGCGCGCGGTCGTTCATATCGACGACGCGGCGCCACTGGATACGGCGCACGTCGATGCCGAGCTCGTTGCCCTGAGTGATGTGGTTGTCGATCAGCGCCGCGAGCAGGTTGTTGGCGAGCCCGATGGCGTTGAAGTCGCCGGTGAAGTGCAGGTTGATGTCCTCCATCGGCACCACCTGCGCGTAGCCGCAGCCCGCCGCGCCGCCCTTCATGCCGAACACCGGCCCGAGCGAGGGCTCGCGCAGGCAGATCATCGCCTTCTTGCCGATGTGGTTCAGCGCGTCCCCGAGGCCCACCGTGGTCGTCGTCTTGCCCTCGCCCGCCGGCGTCGGGCTGATCGCCGTGACCAGGATGAGCTTGCCGTCCTTTCTCGATTTCAGCGTGTCCAGGTACTTGAGGGAGATCTTGGCCTTGAAGTGGCCATAGGGCTCGAGGTGCTCTTCGTCGATGCCCAGGCGCTCGCGCGCGACCTTGCTGATGCGCTGGAGCTTGGCGGCCTGGGCGATTTCGATGTCGGACGGCATGGCGGGACGCTCCTGGCGGGCGGGAAGCCGCGATTCTGTAAGAGCGCGCCCCGGACGGGCCTTGACTCAGGTCAACTCCCGGGAATCGCGGCGCGCGCCGGTGCCACAATGGCGGCCGACCATGCAGTCGGCCTGGGAAGCGCTCGAACGCAACGATTTCCGACTCGCCGAGCGCGCCGCGCGCGAGGCGCTGTCGCGTGCGCCGGAGGACGGCGAGGCGCTCTACCTGCTGGGCAGCACGCTGTTGTTCGACGGGCGTCCTGCGGAGGCGCTCGGCCCGCTGACCGCCGCCGTCGAGCGCCTGGCGAGCCGCGGCGTCGCCTACCGGCTCGGACACTGCCACCTCGCGCTCGGCGATGCAGCGCGCGCCGAATCGGCGCTGCGGCGCGAGACGAGCGCCTACCCGGACTCGGCCAATGCGCACAACACGCTCGGCGTGGCGCTGGTAAACCAGTCGCGGCACGCGGAGGCGCTGGACGAATTTGTCGCCGCGCTGCGCCTCGACCCCGCCCACGGCGAGGCAAATAACAACGCCGGGAACGTGCTGCGCACGCTGAAGGAGCCCGCGCAGGCCCTGCCCCACCTCGAGCGCGCGGCGGCCGCGCAGCCCGATTCAGCCGACGTTCTGCAGAACTTGGGCCTCGTGCTGAACGAGCTGCGGCGCTACGACGAGGCGGCTGCGGGCTTTCGCAAGGTCGTCACCCTCGCGCCGCACACGCCCTACGCCCTGAGCTCGCTGGTGTGGTCGGAACTGTTCGCCTGCGACTGGCGCGAGCTCGCGGGCCACATCGCGGCGCTGCGCGCGCAGGTCAACGACGGCACGGTGGCCGCCGCCCCGTTCACGCTGCTCGCCGTGTCGGATTCGCCCGCCGAGCAGCGCCGGTGCGCGGAACGGCACGCGCGCGAAGTGCTCGGCG
>JBOIFE010000079.1:0-4828 GCA_050741015.1 Burkholderiales bacterium
GCAGATGCTCGACGAGATCGTCTGCCACAAGCTGCAGATCCTGGCGCGCGCGGCGGACCTGACCGCATGGACCCGCATCGTGCACGCGCTCGAGCACCCCGAGCACGAGATCGACCTCGCCTTCGTCGGCAAGTACGTCGAGCTGCAGGATTCCTACAAATCGCTGAGCGAGGCGCTGCGCCACGCCGGCATCCATACGCGCAGCCGCGTCAACGTGCACTACGTCGACGCGGAGGAAGTCGAGCGCCAGGGCACCGCGATGCTGGAGCGCATGGACGCGATCCTCGTGCCGGGCGGGTTCGGCAAGCGCGGCACCGAAGGCAAGATCGCGGCGATCCGCTACGCGCGCGAGCACGGCGTTCCCTATCTCGGCATCTGCCTCGGCATGCAGCTCGCGACGATCGAGTTCGCGCGCAACGTCGGCGGCCTGGCCGGGGCCAACAGCACCGAATTCGACCCGGATTCGCCGCACCCGGTGGTCGCGCTGATCACCGAGTGGCTCGATCGCACGGGCCGCATCGAGCGGCGGGATCCGCAGTCGCACCTCGGCGGCACCATGCGCCTGGGCGCGCAGAAGTGCCCGGTCGAGCCGGGCACGCTCGCCCACCGGATCTACGGCCCGGAAGTCAACGAGCGCCACCGCCACCGCTACGAGGTCAACAACATCTACGTCCCGCAGCTCGAGGCCAAGGGCTACCGGGTGTCGGCGCGCACGCCGAGCGAGCGGCTGCCCGAGATCATGGAGCTGCCGGCGCATCCGTTCTTCATCGGCGTGCAGTTCCACCCTGAATTCACGTCCACGCCGCGCGCCGGCCACCCGCTGTTCAAGGCCTTCGTCGAGGCGGCGATCGAGCAGCGGGCGCGGGCGAAGCGCTCGCCGCCCGGCGCCCCGCTTTCGGCCGTCGCGGCATGAAGCTGTGCGGGTTCGAGGCCGGGCTCGACCAGCCGCTGTTCCTCATCGCCGGGCCCGACACCCTCGAGAGCGAGCAGCTGTGCCTCGAGGTCGCCGGCACGCTGAAGGCGCTGACCTCTCGCCTGGGCATGCCCTACATCTTCAAGGGCTCGTTCGACAAGGCCAACCGCAGCTCGGGCGCGAGCTACCGGGGACCGGGCATCGACGAGGGGCTGCGCATGCTCGCCGCGGTCAGGAAGCAGATCGGCGTGCCGGTGCTCACGGACGTGCACGAGGATACGCCGCTCGCCGAGGTTGCGGCGGTGGTGGACGTGCTGCAGACACCGGCGTTCCTGTGCCGCCAGACGAACTTCATCCGCAGCGTGGCCCTGCAAGGCAAGCCGATGAACGTCAAGAAGGGCCAGTTCCTGTCGCCCTGGGAAATGGGCAATGTGGTCGACAAGGCGCGCAGCGCCGGCAACGAGCAGATCCTGGTCTGCGAGCGCGGCTTCAGCTTCGGCTATAACAACCTGGTGGTCGACATGCGCGGGCTCGCCGCGATGCGCTCGACCCAGTGCCCGGTCGTGTTCGACGCGACGCATTCGGTGCAGCTGCCCGGCGGGCAGGGCAGCTCGAGCGGCGGGGAGCGAGAATTCATTCCGGTCCTGGCGCGGGCCGCCGTGGGCGCCGGGGTCTCGGGCGTGTTCATGGAGACGCACCCGCGACCGGACGAGGCGCTGTGCGATGGGCCGAACTCGTGGCCGCTCGCGCTGATGGGCGAGCTGCTCGAGACGCTGGCGCGCCTCGACGGCACGGTGAAGAAAAGCGGCTTTCCTGAGAACAAGGTGAGGCAGGCATGAGCTCCATCGTTGATGTCGTCGCACGCGAAATACTGGACTCCCGCGGCAATCCCACGGTCGAGGCCGACGTGCTGCTCGAGTCGGGCTCGATGGGCCGCGCCGCGGTGCCCTCGGGCGCCTCGACCGGCAGCCGGGAGGCCATCGAGCTGCGCGACGGCGATGCGCGGCGCTACGGCGGCAAGGGCGTGCGCAAGGCCGTCGAACACGTGAACACGGAGATTTCCGAGGCCATCGTCGGGCTGGATGCGTCGGAGCAGGCGTTCATCGACCGCACGCTGGTCGATCTCGATGGCACCGACAACAAGTCCCGGCTGGGCGCCAATGCGCTGCTCGCCGTCTCGATGGCGGTGGCCCGCGGCGCGGCGGAGGAAGCCGGGCTGCCGCTGTACCGCTACTTTGGCGGCTCGGGCCCGATGCAGATGCCGGTGCCGATGATCAACATCATCAACGGCGGGGCGCACGCCAACAACAACCTCGACCTGCAGGAGTTCATGATCGTGCCGGTCGGCGCGTCGAGCTTCCAAGACGCGCTGCGCTGCGGAGCGGAAGTATTCCAGGCCTTGAAGTCGCTGATCGGCGCCGCCGGCCTGTCCACCACCGTCGGCGACGAGGGTGGGTTCGCCCCGGACCTGCCGACCCACTCGGCGGCGATCGAGCTCATCCTGCAGGCGATCGAGAAGGCGGGATACCGGCCGGGCGCCGACGTCGCGCTGGCGCTCGATTGCGCAGCCACCGAGTACCTGAAGGACGGGCGCTACACGCTCGCCTCCGAAAAGCTTCAGCTCAACGCCAAGGAAATGTGCGACTACCTCGCGGCCCTCGCGTCGCGCTATCCGATCGTCTCGATCGAGGACGGCATGGGCGAGAACGACTGGGACGGCTGGAAGCTGCTGACCGAGCGGCTCGGCGCGAAGCTGCAGCTCGTGGGCGACGACTTGTTCGTGACGCGCGTCGCGACGCTGCGCGAGGGCATCCAGCGGGGCGTCGCCAACGCGATCCTGATCAAGGTCAACCAGATCGGAACGCTGACCGAGACCTTCGCCGCCATCGAGCTCGCCAAGCGCTCGGCCTACGGTACGGTGATCTCGCACCGCTCCGGGGAAACCGAAGACACCACGATCGCGGACATCGCGGTCGGCACCAACGCGCTGCAGATCAAGACGGGATCGCTGTCGCGCTCCGAGCGCGTGGCGAAGTACAACCAGCTCCTGCGCATCGAGGAGGACCTGGGCGACTCGGTCAGCTATCCGGGCCGGGACGCCTTTTTGCGGCCGCGATGAAGGCCCTGGCCGGCGTCCTGGCGGCACTGATCATCCTCATCCAGTATCCGCTGTGGCTGGGCAAGGGCGGCTGGCTGAAAGCGGCCGAGGTGGACCGCGCGCTGTCGGCCCAGCGGGCCAGGAATGTCGATCTCGAGTCGCGTAATGGCGGACTGGAGGCCGAAGTCCGGGACCTCAAGCAGGGAACCGAAGCGATCGAGGAGCGGGCGCGGTACGAGCTTGGAATGATCAAGTCGGACGAGGTATTCTTCCAGGTGGTGCCGAAGAAGAAGTAGGGCTGCCCCCAGGAGGAGCCATGCAACTGACATCCGGCCAGCGCGAGCAATTCGAGCGCGAGGGCTATCTGTTCTTTCCGAGCCTGTTCTCGCGCCAGGAGATCCAGGTCCTCGCCGACGAAGTGCCTGCCCTCTACGCCCAGCGCCGTCCCGAAAACGTGCGCGAGAAGACCGGCGACGTGGTGCGCACGAACTTTGCCGCGCACCTGTACAGCGCGCCCTTCGCCCGCCTGGCGCGCCATCCGCGCATGGTCGAGCCGATCAAGGAGCTGTTCGGCGAGGACGTGTACATGCACCAGTTCAAGATCAACGGCAAGCAGGCCTTCGACGGCGACGTCTGGCAGTGGCACCAGGACTACGGCACCTGGCGCGCCGACGACCAGATGCCGGAGGCGCGCGCCATGAACGTGGCGATCTTCCTCGACGAGGTCAACGAGTTCAACGGCCCGCTGATGTTCATCCCCGGCAGCCACAAGCAGGGGGTTCTCGATGCGGCGCACGACACGAGCACCACCAGCTATCCGCTGTGGGTTATCAACCATCAGACGATTGAAAAATTGGTGAACCACGGAGGGATCGTCGCGCCCAAAGGTCCACCCGGCTCGATGATCCTGTTCCACGGCTGCCTGGTGCACGCCTCGAGCTCCAATCTCTCGCCCTGGAACCGCGTCAGCGTCTACCTATCGCTGTGCGCGGTGTCGAACCATATCCGGCGCTTCAAGCGCCCGGGGTACATCGCGCACCGCGATTTCTCGCCGATCCAGTGCCTGCCCGACGACTGCCTGCTCAAGGACTACGAGGTGCCGCTGCCGTGGAAGAACGGCACCCCCGTCGAGGAGCTCGAGGGGAACCTGAAGGCCGCATGAACCTCTACGCCAAGCTTCTGGAGAGGAAAGACAATCCGCTGCGCATCGGCTTGATCGGCGCGGGCAAGTTCGCCGCGATGTATCTCGCGCAGGTGCCGAGGACCCCGGGAATCCGCCTCGCCGGCATCGCCGACCTGTCGCCGCCGAACGCCCGCGCGAATCTCGAGCGCGTCGGCTGGCCGGCGGAACTCGTGCAGAAGACGCACATTTCGGAGGATTGGCGCAAGCTCGTCGCCAGCCCCGGGGTCGACATCGTCATCGAGGCGACCGGCAATCCGATCGCTGCCGTCGAGCACGCGCTGGAGGCCTTCCGCCAGGGCAAGCACGTCGTGATGGTGACGGTCGAGGCCGACGCGTTCTGCGGCCCGATCCTCGCGCGCAAGGCGGCCGAGGCGGGCGTGGTCTACAGCCTCGCCTACGGTGACCAGCCGGCGTTGATCTGCGACCTCGTGGACTGGGCGCGCGCCGCGGGCTTTCCCGTGGTGGCGGCCGGGCGCGGGCACAAGTGGCTGCCGCACTTCGCGCAGTCCACGCCCGAGACAGTCTGGGGTTACTACGGCCTGACGCCGGAGCAAGCGAAAATCGGCGGGCTCAACCCGAAGATGTTCAATTCCTTCCTCGACGGCTCGAAGCCGGCGATCGAGACGAGCGCGGT
>JBOIFE010000080.1:0-23244 GCA_050741015.1 Burkholderiales bacterium
GCGCGGGGCATCGGCCTATAATGATAATCGATGAGCTCGGCTCAAAGCCTGAAGGACATCGGCCTCAAGGCCACGCTGCCGCGGCGCAAGGTGCTGGAGTTGTTCGAGAACAGCAAGGTGCGGCACCTCTCGGCCGAGGACGTCTACCGCAGCCTGCTCGGCGAGGGCATCGACATCGGTCTCGCGACCGTCTACCGCGTGCTGACGCAGTTCGAGCAGGCGGGACTGCTTTCGCGCCAGCACTTCGAGACCGGCAAGGCCGTGTTCGAGCTCAACCAGGGCGGTCACCACGACCATCTCGTGTGCCTGCAGTGCGGCCGCGTCGAGGAGTTCTACGACGCCGAGATCGAGCAGCGCCAGAGCGAGGTCGCGCGCAGGCGCGGCTTCGAGCTGCACGGCCACTCACTCGCGCTGTACGCCGACTGCACCAAGCCGGACTGCCCCCACCGCAAGGCGATCGAGCCCTAGCCCGCGCCGAGCAGCTCCGCGGCATGCTTGCGTGTCGTGGCCGTGATCTGCGTTCCACCCAGCATGCGCGCGAGTTCCTCGATGCGCGCCTCGCGGTCGAGCCGCTGCACGCGGGTCGACGCCCGGCCGCGCGTGCTCGCGCGCAGCACGGTCCACTGCTCGTCGCCCTGGGCGGCGACCTGCGGCAGGTGCGTCACGCACAGCACCTGACGGGTGCGGCCCAGCCGCCGCAGCGCGCGGCCCACCGTTTCCGCCACCGCGCCGCCAATGCCCGCGTCCACCTCGTCGAAGACCAGTGTGCCCACCGGCGAGGCTCGAGCGGTCACCAGCTGCAGCGCGAGGCTGAGGCGCGAAAGCTCGCCCCCCGACGCGACCTTCGCGAGCGGCCGCAGCGGCAGGCTCGGATGCGACGACACCTCGAATCCCACCGCCTCGGCGCCCGCCGCCGAGGGCTCCTCGAGCGCCCGCAATGCGATCAAGAACCGACCGCCCTTCATCGAAAGCTGCTGCATGCCTTCGGTCACCTCGCGCGAGAGCGCCTGCGCCGTGCCCGCACGCTTCGCGCTGAGCGCTGCGGCCGTGTCGCGATAGGCTGTCGCGGCCGCCTCGACCTCTCGCTGCAGCGCCTCGGGACTTGCGGCCAGCGCCAGATCGCGCAGCCTCGCGGCCAGCGCCTGGGCGAGCTCGGGCAGCGCTTCCGGGCGCACGCGGAACCTGCGGCTCGCCGCGTGCAGCGCCTCGACGCGCGACTCGAGCTCGCGCAGCGCCCGCGGGTCGAGCTCGATGCGCTCGGCGTAGTGGCGCAGGGCGCGCACCGCCTCGGCGGCTTGCGCCTCGGCCCCGGCCAGCAGCTCGACGATCGGCGCAAGCCCCGCGTCGTGCTCGGCGAGCGAGCGCAGGCTCACGCCTGCTGCCGCGAGCCGCGGCAGGCTGGCGCCTTCGGCCTCGGACAGCGCCTCGAGCGCCGACTGCGCGCCCCCAAGCAGGCTCGAGCCGTGCTGCAGGCGGCGCTGCTCGGCCGACAGGCGCTCCCACTCGCCCGGCTGCGGCGCCAGCTTGCCCAGGACCGAGGCCTTGTCGTCGAGCTCGGCACGCTCGGCGTCGCGCTGGGCAAATTTCGCCACGGCGTCCTCGGCGAGCGCGCGCAGCCGCTGCCATGCGCGGTAGGCCTCGGCGCAGGTACTCGCGATCGCCTCGCCGCCGCCGTACGCATCGAGCAGCGCGCGTTGCGCCGCCGGGCGCAGCAGCGACTGGTGTTCGTGCTGGCCATGGATGTCGACCAGGAATTCGCCCGCCTCGCGCAGTTGCGCGAGCGTCGCCGGATGGCCGTTGATGAAGCCGCGCGAGCGCCCGCCCCGCTCGAGCGTCCGCCGCAGCAGCAGCACGCCCGGATCGCCCTGCAATCCATGCTCGGCGAGCCAGCCCGCGAGCGGCGATCCTTCCGCGACGTCGAATTCCGCCGCGAGCTCGGCGCGATCGGCGCCTTCGCGCACGCGATCGCCGTCGGCACGCCCGCCCACCAGCAGCTCGAGCGCATCGACCAGCAGCGACTTGCCGGCGCCGGTCTCGCCGGTCAGCACCGTGTACCCGGGCGCGGGCTCGAGCTCGACGCGCTCGGCGATGACGTAGTCGCGGACCGAGAGCGCGCGCAGCACCGGGGTCAGTCCGGGTCGGCGCCTTGCCCGGCGGACTCGCTCCAGGACAGCTTTTCGCGCAGCATCGCGAAGTAGCTGTAGCCGGGTGGATGCACGAAGCGCACCGTGTCGGCCGAGCGCTTCAGGACCACGCGGTCGCCCTGCGCGAGCTCGGTGAGCGCGAAGCCGTCGAAGTGCGCGCGCGCGTCGATCGCGCGCAGCAGCGAAATCTCGATCACGCTGCGGTCGCGCACGCTGACCGGGCGCGCCGAGAGCACGTGCGGATTGAGCGGCACCAGCGCGAAGGCCTCGACGCCCGGCTGCAGGATCGGACCCTGCGCCGAGAGCGCGTAAGCCGTCGAGCCGGTCGGGGTGGCGACGATCAGGCCGTCGGCACGAAGCGCATACACGTACTCGCCGTTGATGCGAACCTCGACCTCGATCAACCGGCCCTGCGTGCCTTTGCCGACCACCGCCTCGTTCAGCGCCACGGTGTGCATGATGCGGCTGTCGCCGCGCAGGATCTCGGCGTCGAGCAGTGCGCGCTCCTCGATGCTGTAGCGGCCCTCCAGGATCGCCCCCACCGAATCGCGCATGTCCCGCAGCGCGATGTCCGTCATGAAGCCGACGCGGCCCTGATTGACGCCCGCGAGCGGCACCTTGTGGCGCGCGAGGCTGCGCGCCGCCGCCAGCATCGTGCCGTCGCCGCCCAGCACCATGGCGAGCTCGGCGAAGCCGCCGATGCCGTCGTAGTCCATCGCGTCGCCACCGCCGTCGCCGATGCGCTCGGCGGTCTCGCGCTCCACGCGCACCTGGCAGCCGCGCTCGCGCAGCAGTTCGCGCAGGGCGCGCAGCGAGTCGGCGATTTCCGTGGTGTGCTTGCCGATCAGCGCGATGCGGGAAAACGCCGGCTTGGGCATCGCCGCATTCTAACCGCATGTGTAGAATGCAGCGCATGCTCGACAAACGCGCTCAGACGCTTCTGAAGACGCTGATCGAGCGCTACATCGCCGAGGGCCAGCCGGTCGGATCGCGCACGCTGTCGCGGCATTCCGGGCTCGACCTGTCGCCCGCCACGATCCGCAACGTGATGTCGGATCTCGAGGAGCTCGGCTTCATCGCCAGCCCGCATACCTCCGCCGGCCGCGTGCCGACGCCGGCCGGCTATCGTTTCTTCGTCGACTCGCTGCTGGTGGTCAAGCCGCTCGAGCGCTCGACGCTGAACCAGCTCGAGGACCAGCTGCAGCCCGATAACCCGCAGCGCGCGATCCAGGCCGCCTCGCAACTTCTGTCGCAGCTCACGCAGTTCGCCGGCGTCGTGATGACGTCGCGCCGGCGCGCGCCGGCCTTCCGCCAGATCGAGTTCCTGCGGTTGTCGGAGAAGCGCGTGCTGCTGATCCTGGTCTCGGCCGAGGGCGACGTGCAGAACCGGGTGCTGTTCACCGAGCGCGACTACTCGCCGTCGGAGCTGGTCGCGGCGGCGAACTATCTGAACCAGAACTACGCCGGCCATAGCCTGGAAGAGGTGCGCCAGCGCCTGCAGGGCGAGCTGCACGAGATCAAGCAGGACATGATGCAGCTGATGAGCGCGGCGCTCGAGGCCGGCAATCGCGCGATGGAGGGCACCGAGACCTATGTGATCTCGGGCGAGCGCAACCTGCTGACCGTGCAGGACCTGTCGCAGGACCTGGGCCGGCTGCGCCAGCTGTTCGACCTGTTCGAGCACAAATCAATCCTGGTGCAGATCCTCGACCTGTCGCTGCGGGGCCAGGGCGTGCAGGTGTTCATCGGCGGGGAGTCGGGTGTCTCCGCCCCCGACGACGTGAGCGTCGTGACCGCGCCGTACCGGGTCAATGGCGAGGTGGTCGGCACCGTCGGCGTGATCGGTCCTTCGCGCATGGCCTACGACCGCGTGGTACCGGTGGTCGACGTCACCGCCAAGCTGCTCTCGAGCGTGCTGTCCCGGCCCTGAGCGGCGGAATCCTCCTGGTCAACCTCGGCACGCCGGCGGCGCCCACGGCGGCGTCGGTGCGCGAATATCTCGAGGAATTCCTCGGCGACCCGCGCGTGGTCGCCCTGCCGCGCTGGCTGTGGCAGCCGCTGCTGCACGGCGTCGTTCTGCGGCGCCGGCCGGCCCGCTCGGCCGCGAAGTACGCCCAGATCTGGAGCGCCGCGGGCTCGCCGCTCGCCGTGCACACCGCGGCGCAAGCGCGACTGCTCGCCGAGGCGACCGGGATGCCGGTGGCTTACGCCATGCGCTACGGCGAGCCGCGCATCGCCGAAGCGCTGAAGGCGCTGCCGCGCCCGGTGCGCGTCGTGCCGCTCTACCCGCAATATGCAGGCAGCACGACCGAATCGGTGCGCGACGTCCTGCCCGGCGACGTCTCCTTCGTCGAGCAGTTCCACGACCACCCGGAATACATCGCGGCGCTCGCGGCCCAGGTGACGGAAAGCCCGGAGGTGCTCGTGATGAGCTTCCACGGCCTGCCCCAGCGTGCGGTGGACCGCGGCGACCCCTATCGCGACCAGTGCCTGCGCACCGCGCGGCTGCTCGCCGCCGCGCTCGGGCTGCCCGCTTCGCGCCATCGGGTGAGCTTCCAGTCGCGCTTCGGTCCCGCGCGCTGGCTCCGTCCCTATACGGCGGACGTGCTGGCCGAGCTGGGCGCGGCGCGCACGCGCCGGGTGCACGTGATCTGCCCGGGTTTCGTCTCCGATTGCCTCGAGACGCTGGAGGAGATCGGCATCGAGGGGCGGCGCATCTTCCTCGAAGCGGGCGGCGGCGAATTCCGCGCCTTGCCCTGCCTGAACGAGTCGCCGCGCTGGATCGCGGCGCTGGCGCGCATCGCTACTTCTTCTTCGGGCTGACCGCCTCGTCGGCTTTCTTCTGTACCTTGGCGCCGGCCTTCTGCACGGCGTGTCCGCCGCGCTCCGCGGCGCGTCCGGTCGCCTGCACGCCGCGTTCGATCGCGCCGCCCGCCTTGTTCAGGCCACGCTCGACGGCGTTGTCTTCCGCCGCCGCTGGCAGCACCGACACGAGCAGCGCGATCAACAGGATTCGCACCTTGCCCCTCAACCCCTCGCGGCGAGCTGCAGGTTGGCCTGCATCAGCCGCTCGATGAGCACCCGCATGAACGACTTGTTCATCCCGACCTGGCAGGCGTCGGTCGCCGCGCGCAGCGCGTCGGCCTTGATCTCGATGACCGTGATGTCGCTGACCGCCATGATCGTCGTCGTGCGCCGCTCGGCGCGCTCGGTGAAGTACAGGATCTCGCCAAAGCAGCCGCCGGGCTTGATCGTGTTCAGGTGCTTGCCGGACAGCGTCACGTCCACCTCGCCCGCGATCAGCAGGTAGAAGCTGTCGCCGTGGTCGCCCTCGCGGATGATCACCGAACCGGCGGTGATCTTCTTCCACGCGCCGATGCGCACCACCTCCCACAGCGCGACGTCGCCGAAACCCTCGAAGAAACCCATCTGGCGCAGCTCGTTGAACTTTGCCGAGTCCGACAGCGTGTCGCCGACCACGCGCAGCGCGCCGAAGGCCTGGCTCAGGTCCTTGCCGAAGTCGAGCCACGAGCGGTAGCGCTGGGCCGGATCCTTGTGGATCGCTTTCATCACGACCTGGTCGAGCAGCGCGGGCAGCTCGGGGCGCAGCATCGAGGGGCGCGCAGGCACCGTGTTGAGGATGGCGTAGGTCAGCGCCGCCTGCGTCGTCGCCTGGTACGGCAGGCGGCCGGTGATCAGGCGGTACATGGTCACGCCGAGCGAGTAGATGTCGGTCTGGTGCGTGAGCGGCTCCATGCGCACCTGCTCGGGCGACATGTACGCGGGCGAGCCCACGCCGGTGATTTGCGTCGTCTCCTGGCCGAGCCGCTGCTGGAACGAGGCGCCGAAGTCGCTCACCTTGGTCTCGCCGGCGGCCGACAGCAGGATGTTGGCGGGCTTGATGTCGCGGTGGATCACGCCGTGCTGGAAGGCGTACTCGAGCGCGCGGATGCACTTGAAGATGATCTCGATCACCTTGTCGAGCGGCAGCAGCGTCGAGACATCGGCGTGCGCGTCGAGCGCGGTGCCCGCCACGTACTCCATCACCAGGTAGCTGTGGTCGGGCTCGGCCACGGCGTCGAGGATGTCGACGATGTGCGGATGGTTGAGCTTGCCCGCGAGCGAGGCCTCCGCGAGGAACGCCTTGTGCATCATGCGCTCGGTCTGCGGGTCCGCGTGCTGGTCGAACAGGAACACCTTGATCGCCACGTCGCGCTCGCCGAAGGGGTCGCGCGCGAGGTAGACGTGGCTGGTTGCGCCGCGGCCGATTTCGCGCAGGATCGGGTACTTGCCGAGCTGCACCTGCGCCTGGAAGCCGGGCGCGCCGGCGCGCGCGCTAGGCGGCGAGGGTGGCATCGTTGCCCGCGGCGACATAGTCCGCGATGTGCTGCAGCAGCTCGGTCTCCGGATACGGCTTGCCGAGGAAGATGTTCACGCCCAGCAGCCTGGCCTGGTTGCGGTGCTTGTCCGCGGTGCGCGACGAAATCATGATGATCGGGATGTCGCGCGTGTGCGGCTCCGAGCGGAGGTGCCGCGCCAGGTCGAATCCATCCATGCGCGGCATCTCGATGTCGACCAGCATCACCGCCGGCAGCGCATCCCTCATCTGCTCCAGCGCATCGATTCCGTCCTTGGCGGTGGCGACCAGGTAGCCCTCGCGCTCGAGCAGGCGGCTCGTGATCTTGCGCACCGTGAGCGAGTCGTCCACCACCATGACGAGCGGCGCGACCGGACGCGGCGCACCCGCCGCCGGCACGCCCGTGCGCTCGGGCGCGGCGCGCGAGCGCTGCGCGAGCGCGACCGGGTTGACGATGAGCACGATCGCCCCGTCGGCGAGCACGGTCGCGCCCGCAACCCCGGTGACGCGCGCAAGTTGCGGTCCGACGCTCTTGACCACCACTTCCTGGTTCGCGACCAGCTCGTCGACGTGTACCGCGACACGGATCGTGCCGCTGCGAAGCAGCAGCACCGACTGGTGGCCCTGCCCCGCGGGCGCCGCTGCCGCGCCGACGAGCTGCCCCAGTCCATGCAGCGGATAGCTGCGCTGCTGGAATTCGACCGACCCCGCGCGGTAGTGCCCCGCCAGCGCCTCGGGCCGCAGGCGCAGGACCTGCTCCACCATCGCCGAGGGCACGGCGAGCATGCTGCCGCCGGCACGCACGAGCACCGCCTGGGTGACCGCCAGCGTGAGCGGCAGGTAGATCGTGAACGTCGTGCCCTGTCCGCGCGCGCTGACGAGCTCGATGCGGCCCCCGATCGCGGTGATCTCGTTGCGTACCACGTCCATGCCGATGCCGCGGCCGGCGAGCTCGGTCACCGTCGACGCCGTCGACAGGCCCGACACGAAGATGAGCTGGGCCAGCTCGGACTCGCTCAGTTCGGCGCCCGGGGCGAGCAGGCCGCGCTCTTCGGCGCGCGCGCGCAACCGCACGAGGTCGATGCCGGCCCCATCGTCGGCGACGGTGAGCACGATTTCGTTGCTTTCCTGGCGCAGCGAGACGTCGATCCGTCCCGCGTCGTCCTTGCCCGCGGCCGCGCGGCCCTCGGGCGCCTCCAGCCCGTGCGCCAGCGAATTGCGCAGCATGTGCTCGAGCGGCGCGCCGATGCGCTCGAGCACGCTGCGGTCGAGCTCGACCTGGCTGCCGCGGATCTCGAGCGTGGCCTGCTTGCCGAGCTCGCGCGTGGTCTGGCGCACGATTCGGTGCAGCCGCTCGTCCACGATCGAGAACGGCACCGCGCGCATGCGCATCAGTTCCTGCTGCACGTCGCGGCTGGTGCGCGCCTGCTGCGACAGCGCCGCGTCGGTCTCGCCGGCGTTCTTCACCAGCGTCTGCTGGATCGAGGCCGCGTCGTGCAGGCTCTCGGCCATCAGGCGCGTCAGCTCCTGCAGCCGCGTGTAGCGGTCGAATTCGAGCGGGTCGAACGACTGGTCGCGCTCCTCGAGCTCGGACAGCCGCGACTGCATCTGGCTGTCGGCCTGGATCTCGACCTCGCGCAGCTGGCCGCGCAGCCGCGAAATGCTCTCCGCGAGGTCGCCGATCGACTGCTTGACGGCGCGCAGCTCGCCCTCGACGCGCGAGCGGGCGATGCTCACCTCGCCCGACTCGTTGATCAGCTTGTCGAGCGTGTCGGCGTTGATCCGCAGCATCGCCGCGGGGCTGGGCAGCGGCGGCTCGGCCCGCGCCGTTTCGCCCTCGGGCGCCTCGCGGGCCGGCGCCGCCGGCGCCTCCGGGCTCATCGCCATGCGCTCGAGGTCGAGGCTGAGGCGGTCCATCTTCTCCTCGAGCTGGACGAACAGCCCCGCGTCGACGCCGCCCTGTTCGAGCGCGGCCTCGATCAGGCTCTCCATCAGGTGCGTGAGCTCGCCGAGGCGGATCGCGCCCGCCATGCGCGCGCTGCCTTTCAGCGTATGCAGCACGCGTTGCAGCGACTGCAGCACGCGCGCGTCGTCCGGGCTCGCCTTCCAGTCGCGCAGGTCGCTGCCGATCAGGGGCAGCAGTTGCTGGGCCTCTTCCAGGAAGATCGGCAGCAGCTGCGGATCGATGTCGTCGCGCATCATGCGCTTTTCGCGGCCGCCGCCGGAGTCCACCGGCGGCGCCTTCCGCGGCTCGGCAGCCACAGGGACCGGCGCGGGCGCCGGCGCCGGGGCCCGCAGCCGCGCGACCAGCTCGTGCAGCCCCCGCACGAGCGCGGGCGCCGCAGGCGGCGACTCGCGCCGCGCCAGTGCGTCGGCCATCGCGCGCAGGTTAGCCACGGCCACCTGAATCATCCCGGCGTCGGCTGCGGCGGTCTGCTGCGCGAGCGGCATCCACTGCTCGAGCGCTTCGGCCAGCAGCGCCACCTGCTCGAAGCCGGTGGTGCGCGAGCTGCTCGCGAGCGTATGCGCGGCGCGCACGAACTCGTGCGGCGCCTCGCTGCCGACGCTGCGTCGCCACTCGGCGCATTGCGCCTCCAGCATGGCCGCGTGTTGCGCGGCCTCGCGCATGTAGATCTCGAACAGGCTGCGCGGCAGCGCGCGGCCGTCGATCTCGACCTCGTCGGTTTCCGCTTCCGGATCTTGCGCCGGCGATGCGGGCGCATCGAGCAGGAAATCGAACACCGCCTCCTCGGGGACGGGAGGTGCCGGCGCGGGCGTCGCTTCCTCAGGCAGTGACGGCTCGGCGGCGATGAGGGCGGCGAGTACCTCGGGCATCCCTGCCGCGTCCGCCTCGGCCGCGAGGTCGGGCGCCGCTTTCAGCGCACGTGCACGCGAAACGATCGTCGTGGCGTCGATCTCGCCTTTCAGGCCGCCCGTGCGCAGCGCGCCAACCCAGCCAGCGAAGGCGGCACTCGCAGACTCGATCAAATCGAGCAGCACCGGCGTGGCCGCCCGTTGCTGCTCGAGCCACAAGTTCATGACTTGCTCGATTTCCCAGGCCACTTCCCCGAGGTCCATCAGGCCGACCATCCGGCCGCTGCCCTTCAGCGTGTGGAACCCCCGGCGTATGACCGTCAGCGCCTCGCGGTTCTGCGGTTGCGCCCGGCACTGCGGAAGCGCGCCCTCGACCGCAGCGAGCACCTCGCCCGCTTCTTCCAGGTAGATGCCGAGAAGTTCCTCGTTGACCTCCGGCCGCGGCGCAGCGGCGGGCCCGGTCCGGGCTGCCATCGAGGCCGTGGCATCGAGCGCGGCTGCCGCGGCCGCCGCGATCTGCGACGGGTCCGGCGGGGGCAAAGCCGGGCCCGCGCTCTTGAGGGGAACGCCGGTCAGCACGACCGTGGAGTCCAGCTCGCGCGCCTCGGCCGGTGCGTGCGCCTTGTCGTAGCGGCGGAAAAAGAGCTCGATCGCCTCCTCGGCGGGATCGCGCCCCTGCAGGCAGGGATCGAGGAAGAAGCCCACGCTCGAGAGGCCCTCGGCGATCCAGTCCATGTCGTGGCCGTCGACGTCGTCGTGCGCGGGATCGGCGCAGGCGGCGATCAACTGCTCGCAGATCGGCAGGATCTCGGCTGCGCGCGTGAAACCGAGCACGTTCAGCGCGCCATGGATCTGCCGCAGCTCGGGCGCGAGGCTGCCCAGCGCCTCCCGCGTGCCCGGGTTCCGCGCGAAGGCGTCGAGCACCTGCTCGACGTGGCGCAGGTTGGCGTCGATCTCGCGCGCCACGGTCGCGCGCAGGTGGATCGCGCCAATGCGCTCGCTCAGGTCGGCGCGCAGCCCCGCCGGCGGCTCGCCCGTCGAGCGGCCCTTGGCCGCATCGAGCAGCCAGCCGCCCATGATCCCGATCTGCTGCTCGACGTCGGCCGCGGGGTCGATAAAGTTTTCGACGATGCTCTCGGCCAGAAGGAATGCCGAGGCCATCTCGATCACGAGCAGCTGCTGCTGCGGCGGATACGGATCGGGAAGGCGCGTCGACACGAGCGCGATCGCGTCGAGCAGCTTCACCAGGTGAGGGTTGCCGAGCTCGGCCGCCTTGGCCTTGAACGAGGCCACCAGGTCGCGGAACCGTGCGGCGCTCTTCGCCTCGCCGCCGATGTACTGCACCCACATGCCCTTGAGCGCCTCGAGCCGCGCGCGCACGTCCGACAGCGCCGGTTGCAGCCAGTCCAGGTCGTATTCCATGACGCTGCCCACGGCGGCGACCGGAAACTGCCCGTCCAGCAGGTAGAGCTGCCGCACCTCGCGCACGCGCATCGAAGCCGGCCGCGCCTTGGCCACCGCATACAGCACCTCGCGCGTCAGCCCCTCGCTGACCGCAGTCGCGCCCGCGGCGAGGTCGCGGATCTGGAAGTCGAGCTTGTTGCACAGCGCCTTCGCCCGCGCGAGCCAGTCGCCCTCCGCCGGGTCGCCCAGGGCGTCGATCAGCGCACCGGCGGACCACCACAGGCCCTGCGGCTCGGGCAGCTGCGCGGCAACCCGGTGCAGCCCGTCGACGGCCGAGCGCAGCTCCGTCAGCCCCCCCTGTCCGCGCAGCAGCGCGAGGAGCCCGCGCTGGAACGCCGCGCGCTGCGCGGAGAGATAGGGCCCGAGTTCGCCCGCGGCGAGCGAACGCCGCTCGGGATGATCGGGCGCTGGCACCAGCAGGTCCGGGAAGAACAGGTCCCGCTCGGAGGCCACCGGCGCTCCTTGCAGCTCGCAGAGCTCCCGGTAGATCGGATACAGGCGCAGCGGCGCGTTGGCCTGGCCGCGCTCGAGCCCATCGACAAATTCCTTCAGCGCGAGCACCGCGCGGTCCACCAGCCCGATCGACGCGACGGCGGTCCGCACGTCGGTCAGGCGCCCGAAGGCGCCCTCGATCGCCTCGCAGAATCGCGTCGCGCCCGCGAGGCCCACCATGCGCAGCGCCCCGCTCACCTGGTGCAGGTGCTCAGGGCAAGGCCGCAGCGCCGTGGTGTCGTCGGGATCAGCGGAGAACCGGGCGATGTCCTCGCGCACGCGCGCGAGCGCCTGATCGACCTCGGCGGTGATCCACGACAGGATGGTGGCGGAGGTGCTGCCCATCGCGCGCTCAGGCCAGCTTGAAGCCCGACACCGAGGCCTTGAGTTCGTTGGCGAGCGCGGTGAGGCGCTCGGCCGAGGCCGCCGTGCGCCGCGTGCCGTCGGTGGTCATCCGGGTGATGGCGAGGATTTCGCCCATCGCCCCGGCCACCTGCGCCGCCGACGCCGACTGCTGCGCGGTGGCCTTGGAAATCGAGCCGATCAGCGCAGCGAGCTGGTTGGACACCTGCCCGATCTCGCGCAGCGCGCGACCCGCCTCGTCGGCGGTCTTCGTGCCCTCGACCACGCCGCGCGTGCTCCGCTCCATCGCCTCCACCGCATCCTGCGTGTCGCGCTGAATCGATTTCACGATCGCGCCGATGTGCTTGGTCGCCTCGCCCGAGCGTTCGGCGAGGCGCTGCACCTCCTCGGCCACCACCGTGAAGCCGCGCCCGGCTTCGCCCGCCGAGGCGGCCTGGATCGCCGCGTTCAGGGCGAGCACGTTGGTCTGCTCCGTGATGTCCGAAATCAATTGCACGATTTCGCCGATTTCCTGCGAGGACTCGCCCAGGCGCTTGATGCGCTTGGAAGTCTCCTGGATCTGCTCGCGGATGTCGTTCATGCCCTGGATGGCGTTCTGCACCGCCTGCGCGCCCTTCTCCGCCGCGCTGAGCGAGGTCTGCGCGACGCGGGCGGAATCCCCCGCGCTGCGCGAAACGCCGCTCATCGACTCCGCCATCTGCTCGACGGACCGGCCCGTGCTCTGGATCTCGGTCGCCTGCTTCTGCGCGGCATCCAGCAGCTGCGAGGCGGTCGTCTGCGCCTCCGAGGTGGCGCTGGTCACCTGTTGCGCCGCGGTCGTGATGCCGGCCACCAGCCGGCGCAGCTCGTCGATGGTGAAGTTGATCGAGTCCGCAATCGCACCGGTGATCTCCTCGGTCACCTGCGCGCGCGAGGTCAGGTCACCGTCCGCGAGGTTGCCGATCTCGTCGAGCAGCCGCAGGATCGCCTGCTGGTTCGAGACGTTCTGCTGCTCGCTCTGCTCGGCCCGGCGCCGGCTGTCGTCGATGTAGACGCGGCCGATCAGCAGCAGCAGCAGCAGCGCGATGAAGCCCAGCGCCCCCAGCGCCGCGTAGTCGAGACGGCGCGCGCCCAGCTCGCCCTCGTAGGCCTGCGCCAGGCGCTCCACCGACTGCAGCAGGTGTTCGCTGTCGTTGAAGATATCGAACGCCGCGCGCTTGGCGCCGACCAGCCGCGCCTGGTTACCGAGGATATTGCTGACCGCGCGCTGGTACTCGGCGAACGCGGTCTGCAGCTCGCCCAGCTTGCCGCGCATCTCCGTGTCCGTGACGCGCGCAATGCGCAGGGTCTCGTCGCCCTGCAGCAGGCCGCGCACGGTGTCGCGGAACGAATTGGTGTCCTTGCCCAGAAGGAACGCCACCTCCGGGTCGACGACGTTTTCGGCCAGCATCGTGTTGGCGTTCTTCGCCATGCGCTGCGTGAGCATGGTCAGCCGCGAGGTGATCGCGTTCTGCGGGTCCGAGCCGCGGGTCTGCACGCTCAGCGCGGCGATCTCTTCGGCCAGCTCCTGCAGCTCGGGGTTGTTGGCGTTGATCGCGCGCACCGCGACGCCGAGCGCGACGAGGTTCGCCTGTTCGTCGAGCACGAGCGCGGCGTTGCGCTCGGTCTTGCCCCACTCGCGGTCCAGCGCGTCCAGCAGCGGCTGGACGGCGACCGGCGTGGGCGGCACGCTGACGCCCCCGCTCTCGCCACCGAAGGCGAGCAGCTTGATCTGCGAGACGAACTCGTCGCGGCTGCCGCGCAGCTGGTTGAAGGCCTCGGTGTTGCCCTGCGAGGCCTGCTGGGCCGCCTTGGCGAGGCGCTGCGACAGGGTCTGCAGCTTGCCCACGCTCGCGATGTAGATCGTGCCGAACGTCGCCTGGCGCGTGTCGTAGACGACGAGCGCCGCGATCGCCGCGAGCAGCACGATCAGCACCGCGATCAGGACCTGGAGCTGCCGTCCGAAGGGCAAGCGGCCGATCAGGGGCAACCCGCCCGAAGTGCGCGGGGGCGCCGCGGCGGCGGCGGCCGGGACGGCCCCGTCGCCGCCCCGCCCGAGGAACGGAAGCTTCAGCGCGCCAAGATTGAATGCCATCGAAATCCCCTTATCGCAAGAACTTGCCGCCGTGGCTGATGATCGTCAGGTCGACGAACTTCGAGCCGGCGTGATTGGTGGGCGAATAGTTGATGTAGAAACCGCCCAGGTCGACGTTTTGCATCTTCTCCAGCCCCGCGATGTAGCCCTCTCGCGTGAGGTTGCGCCCCGCGCGCTTCAGGCCTTCGACCGCCACCTTGGCCATCAGGAAGCCCTCCATGGCGCTGAAATTGAAATCGGTAAAGCCGGCCTTCCTGGAGAGCTCCTGGTACTCCTTCACGACCGGCACTGCGCGTCCCCAGGGAAACGGCACCACCTGCGAGATGGCGACGCCCCGGCCTTCGTTGCCCAGCGCGTCCGAGAGCGCCTTGCTGCCGACGAACGAAACGTTGTAGAACGTCGCGGCGCTGCCGGCCTTGTGCATCTGCCGGATGAACTCTGCGCAGGACGTGTAGGCACTGATCATCACCACCGCATCCGGCTTCGCAGCATTGATGCGCTGGACCGCGTCTTCGACCTTGACCGTGTTGCGCTCCACCGTGCCGGTCGCCACGATCTTCAGGCCGCGCTTGTGCATCGCGATCTCCACGCCCTTCAGGCCGGCCTGGCCGTAGGCGTCGTTCTGGTAGAACACGGCGACCTTCTTGCCGCCGATCGACACCACCTGCTCGACGATCTTGTCGGTCTCGTCGTAGTAGCTGGCGCGCACGTGGAAGATGTAGTGATTGAACGGCACGCGCAGTGCCTCGGCGCCCGTGAACATGCCGACCAGCGGCACCTTCGCCTGGGTCACGACCGGCAGGTGCGCGACGCCCGTGGGCGTACCGACGTAACCGATCAGCGAGAACACCTTGTGGTCCTCGATGAGCTTGCGGCTTGCCGCCGGCGCGCGCGAGGACTCGTAGCCGTCGTCCTCGGTCACCAGCTCGAGCTTGCGCCCGTAGACGCCGCCCTGCGCGTTGATGTGGTCGAAGTACGCCTTGATGCCGTTGCGCACCTGGATGCCAAGCTGGGCGGCCGGCCCGGAAAACACCGCCGCCTGCCCCATCAGGATCCGGTCGTTGGTGACCCCGTTCTCCGCCTGCGCCGGTCCCGCCAGCGCCAGCGCCGCCGCGACCAGCATCCCCTGCACCGTGCCTCGTGTCATGCCTTCCTCCGTGTGTGCGGCCGGCTCATGCGCCGACGCCGAGAAACTCGGGATGCTGGGCGAGCTGCGCGACGTCGAGCTCGCGCCAATGCCCGCCCTGCGCGTCCTCGTAGTTCGCGCGCACCCAGGGCGCGCGCGTGGCGCCCGCCTCGCGCCGGCGCAGGGCGTCGGGGTGGCGCAGCCCGAGCGCGCGGTCCACCATCAGCGCACTGCCCAGCCGGTAGCGCTCCGAGAGCAGCAGCAACCGCGACTGCTCGCTGACCGTGGACGCCGCGCCGCCCAGAAAGGCCGGGAAGTCGACGACGCTCACGAGGTTGCCGCGGATGTTGGCCACGCCCCGGAACCACGGTCGCGTCAACGGGACGGGCGTGATCACGGGCACCGGGATCACCTCGCCGGCATCCGTGAGGTCGACCAGCCAGCGCTCGCCGCCGACTTGCAGGCCGAGCTTGGACACGACGCGCCCGGCGCCCGCGCTCTGCAGCCGTGCCGCGAGCTCGCGCTGGTAATCGCGAAGGGACGTGCGTGCCGCCATCAGCCGAGCGCCGCGATCTTGGCCAGCAGGTCGGCCTGGTTGACCGGCTTCACGATGTAGTCGCGCGCGCCCTGGCGCAGGCCCCAGACGCGGTCGGTCTCCTGGCCCTTCGTCGTACAGATGATGACCGGGATGTCCTTGGTCGCGCTGTCCTTGCTCAGCGTGCGCGTGGCCTGGTAGCCGTTCTGCCCCGGCATGACCACGTCCATCAGCACGAGGTCCGGGCGGTGCTGGCGGATCTTCTGCAGCGCCTCCTCCGCGCTCTCCGCGGTCGACACCTGGTAGCCGCTCTTGGCCAGCAGGTCCGCCAGGTACTGCCGGTCGGTGGGCGAGTCGTCGACGACGAGGATGTTCTTGATGGGCATGAGTCAGTCTCTCGGGCTGGGTTCAGGACGCCGGCGTCGGCGGCTTGACGTACTCGTTGACCGTCTCGATCAACGCTTCCTTGGTGAACGGCTTGGTCAGGTAGCGATCGGACCCGGCGAGTCGACCGCGCGCGCGGTCGAATACGCCGTCCTTGCTCGACAGCATGATGACGGGCGTCGACTTCAGTCGCGGGTTCTGCTTGATGAGCGCGCAGGTCTGGTAGCCGTCCAGTCGCGGCATCATGATGTCGACGAAGATCACCTTCGGCTGGTGATCGCTGATCTTGGCAAGGGCGTCGAAGCCGTCTTCGGCGAGGATGACGTCGAAGCCCGCCTGGCGCAGGAACATCTCGGCGCTGCGCCGGATCGTGTTGCTGTCGTCGATGACCAGAACCTTGACGGTCCCGGGCGCTGCATCGCTCACGAAAATCTACCCCCACCCCCGAATCTCGTAGGTGCACGCTTAGCCTTTTCTGCTCAGGCTTTTATCGCGCCCAGTTAATGTGGAATCATACCTCCGCTTTCTATTCCATCAAAACTGCAGATGGAATTGACCGAATATTCGCGAATGCGAGCTTGTTTCCCGCGCCACCTGCCCAATATATCGGCCTTTGACAGACCCAATTTTCCCTGATGTCCGATCCCAAGCCGCAGGCTGACAAAGTCCCACACCCTGATTCCGGGGCGGAGGCGCCTGAATCGACGTTGGCCGATGCCCTGGCCAAGCTCGAGACCCAGCGCGAAGCGTGGCTGCGGGCGCTCGCCGATGCGGACAACGCACGGAAGCGGGCGCAGGCTGAGGTCGCGCAGGCACGCAAATTCGGCGCCGAGCGCCTGGTCGAGGATCTGGTGCCCGTCATGGACAGCCTCGATGCCGCGCTGGGGCAGGCCGCAGGCGACGCGGCGGCCCTGCGATCGGGCGTCGAGCTGACCCGGCGCCAGCTCCAGGCGGCGTTCGAGCGCGCGGGGGTCACCGAAGTGAGCGCCGCGGCGGGGCAGCGATTCGATCCTCACCGGCACCAGGCGATGGCGGCCGTCGAGGCGGACCAGGAGCCGAACACCGTGGTGTCCGTCCTGCAGCGCGGCTACCTGCTCAACGACCGGGTCGTGCGGCCCGCCCTGGTCACGGTCGCCCGGGCGCGGACAGTTGAAAACGGCCCGGGAAACCCCATCTCGGACAGTAACTTGGAATCGAACTGAAGGGACTTACCATGGCTAAGATCATCGGCATCGACCTGGGCACGACCAACTCCTGCGTCGCAATCATGGAGGGCGGCAAGCCCAAGGTGATCGAGAACTCGGAAGGCGCGCGCACGACCCCCTCCATCGTCGCCTACAGCGAGGACGGGGAGATCCTGGTCGGCGCCCCGGCCAAGCGACAGGCCGTCACCAACGCAAAGAACACCGTCTACGCGGTCAAGCGGCTGATTGGCCGCCGCTTCGGCGAAAAGGAGGTCGAGAAGGACATCGGCCTGATGCCGTTCAGGATCGTCAAGGCCGACAACGGCGACGCCTGGGTCGAGGCGCGCGGCAAGAAGCTCGCGCCGCAGCAGGTCTCGGCCGAGGTGCTGCGCAAGATGAAGAAGACCGCCGAGGACTACCTCGGCGAGGAAGTCACGGAGGCCGTGATCACGGTTCCCGCCTACTTCAACGACTCCCAGCGGCAGGCGACCAAGAACGCTGGCCAGATCGCGGGCCTCACGGTGCTCCGGATCATCAACGAGCCCACCGCGGCCTCGCTCGCCTACGGGCTCGACAAGAAGGAGAACGAGACGATCCTGGTCTTCGACCTCGGCGGCGGCACCTTCGACGTCTCCATCCTGGAGGTCGGCGAGGGCGTCTTCGAGGTCAAGTCCACCAACGGAGACACCCACCTCGGGGGGGACGACTACGACCGCCGGGTCGTGGACTGGATGGCGGAGGAGTTCAAGAAGGAGAACGGGATCGACCTCAAAGCGGATCGGCAGGCGCTCCAGCGGCTGACCGAAGCCGCTGAGCGGGCCAAGGTGGAGCTCTCGAGCCGGCTGGAGACGACCATCAACCTGCCGTTCATCACAGCGGACCAGACCGGTCCCAAGCACCTCGAGATGACGCTCACCCGAGCCCGGTTCGAGTCGCTGACGGCGGACCTCACCAACCGCTGCAAGGCGCCCTTCATGGATGCGCTCAAGGACGCCGGTCTCACCCCGACCGACATCAACGAGGTGGTGCTGGTCGGGGGCTCGACCCGGATGCCGGTCATCCAGCAGCTGGTCAAGGACCTGTCGGGCGGCAAGGAGCCGCACAAGGGCGTCAACCCGGACGAGGTCGTCGCCGTCGGCGCCGCGATCCAGGGCGGTGTTCTCAAGGGAGAGGTGAAGGACGTCCTGCTCCTCGACGTGACGCCGCTGTCGCTCGGCATCGAGACGAAGGGCGGCGTGATGACGAAGCTGATCGAGCGGAACACGACGATCCCGACCCGGAAGGCGGAGACGTTCACGACCGCGGAGGACAACCAGCCGTCGGTCGAGGTGCACGTCCTGCAGGGCGAGTCCGAGATGGCCGCCTACAACAAGACGCTCGGCAAGTTCCAGCTCGTCGGCATCCCGCCGGCGCCGCGCGGCCTGCCGCAGGTCGAGGTCACGTTCGACATCGACGCGAACGGGATCATCAACGTCTCGGCGAAGGACCTCGGCACGGGGAACGTCCAGCAGATCCGCATCGAGGGCGGCTCCGGCCTGTCCGAGGACGAGGTGAAGCGGATGATCAACGACGCCGAGTCGCACGCCGACGAGGCGCACCGGCTGAAGGAAGCCGCCGACACGAAGAACATGGCGGAGACGCTCGCCTACCAGACGGAGCGCTCGCTCAAGGAGCACCGGGACAAGCTCGACGAGTCCGAGGCCTCGACGATCGAGGGCCGGGTCATGGAGCTGCGGCAGGCGCTCGAGGGCGACGACCTCGCCGACATCCGCGCGAAGGCGGAGGCGCTGCAGGAGGCCTCGCACAAGCTCGCCGAGGCGGTCTACGCCCAGGCGACCGCGCAGGCGCAGGCGTCCGGCGGCGGCAACGGCACGTCCTCGGCCGACGAAGAGGTGGTCGAGGAGGGCGAGTACGAAGACGTGACCAATGACTGACGAGCACGTCGAGCAGGAGCAGCAGCAGCCGCCGCAGGAGGAGCAGGAGGTCGACGACCGCCTGCTCCGCCTCGCGGCCGACTTCGACAACTACAAGAAGCGGGCCGCGCGCGAGCGGGCCGAGTACGTCGCGCTCGCGAACGAGCGGCTGCTGAAGGAGCTGCTCCCGATCCTCGACGATCTCGAGCGGGCGCTGAACGCAGCCGAGCAGCACGAAGAGGCGCAGCTCGAAGAGGGCGTGCGCCTCGTCCATCGCTCGCTCGCGTCGCTGCTCGAGCGGCAGGGCGTGAAGGAGATCGCCACCGGCGGCAAGTTCGACCCGCACGTCCACGAGGCGCTGCTCGCGCAGCCGGCCGACGACAAGAAGGAGGGCGACGTCGTCGACGTCATCCAGAAGGGCTACACGATCGGCGACCGCGTCGTCCGTCCCGCGCGGGTGATCGTCGCCGAATGAAGAGCCTGTACGACACGCTCGAGGTGAAGAAGGGCGCTTCCGACGAGGAGATCAAGAAGGCGTACCGGAAGCTCGCGCGCAAGTACCACCCGGACGCGAACGGCGGCGACAAGAGCGCCGAGGAGCGCTTCAAGGAGGTGCAGCAGGCGTACGACGTGCTCTCCGATCCCGAGAAGCGGAAGCAGTACGACCGCTTCGGCTCTCAGAACGGGCGCGCGGGCACAGCGGGGCCGGCCGTCGACTTCGGCGATTTCGACTTCGGCGACATCCTCGGCGGGCTGTTCGGCGGTGGTGCGGCACGCACGCGCGTGAATCGTCAGCCGGTGCGCGGCAACGACGTCGAGGTGGAGGTGCATCTCGCCTTCGAGGACTCGCTCCGCGGCGCGCAGGCGAAGGTGCCCGTCGAGATGACGGTCGCGTGCCACGAATGCGGCGGCACGGGCGCGCGGCCGGGAACCTCTCCCGTCATCTGCCCCGAGTGCAACGGCCGCGGCGTGAAGGCCGAGAACCAGGGCCTGTTCGCCTTCTCGCAGCCGTGCGCGCGCTGCCGCGGCAACGGCACCGTCATCGAGCAGCCGTGCCTGAGCTGCAAGGGCAGCGGCCGCGAGCGGCGCATCAAGACGTACTCGGTGAAGATCAAGCCCGGCGTCAAGGACGGGACGCGCATCAAGCTCAAGGGCAAGGGCGAGCTCGGCCAGAACGGCGGGCCCGCCGGCGACCTGATCGTCGTCACGCGCGTCGCCGAGTCGCCGGTCTACGAGCGGCGCGGCGACAACCTCGTCGTCGAGGTGTCCGTGCCGTACGCGACCGCCGCGCTCGGCGACAAGGTGGAGGTGCCGACGCCCGACGGGCCTGTCTCGCTGAAGATCCCCGCCGGCTCGGAGGACGGCAAACTGCTGCGCATCAAGGGCCGCGGCGCGCCGAAGCTGAACGGCTCGGGCAAGGGCGACGTGCTCGCGCGCGTGCGCATCCAGGTGCCCAAGCGCGTGAACAAGAAGGAGCGCGAGCTCCTCGAAGAGCTGAAGAAGGTGAACGGCTGATGAAGGAGCCGCTGTACAAGGACCAGCCGCGCGAAGCGCCCGAGCCGCTGACGGCGGAGGAGCGCACGAGCCGCAAGGGCATGAAGACGGCCGGCGGCGGTATCGCCGCGGGCGGGATCGGCCTCGCCAAGGCCGGCTTCCTCGGGAAGTTCCTCATCTACCTGTTCCTCTGGAACGGCGTCCGCACTGCGTTCCTGCTCGGCGGCTGGATCGGGATTGCGCTCATCGCGGCCGCAATCGCGGCGTTCGTCTACTTCCGGAAGCAGAGGCAGCACGCGTGAACGACCGCGGCATCTACATGATCAGCGTCGCTGCCGAGCTCGTCGGCATGCATCCGCAGACGCTGCGCCTCTACGAGACGAAGGGCCTCGTACGTCCGCAGCGCACACCCGGCGGCACGCGTCGCTACAGCGAGGCCGACGTCGAGCGGCTGCGCATCATCCAGCGGCTGACAACCGAGCTCGGCCTCAATCTCGCGGGCGTCGAGCTCGTGCTGCGGCTCGAGGACGAGCTGCGCAAGGCGCATTCGCAGATCGAGCGATTGCATCGAGAACGGAAGCAGGAAGTCGAGAACGTGCACAAGCACTACCGGCGCGATCTCGTCCTGTACCGCGAGGAACAACTCCCAGCGAGGCGATAGATGGACTTCAACAAGCTCACGATCAAGTCGCAGGAAGCGGTCGCCGCCGCGCAGGAGCTCGCACGCCGGAACGGCAATCCCGAGCTCTATCCCGAGCACCTCACGCTCGCGCTGCTCGACCAGGAGCTGCCGCGGGAGCTCGTCCCCGACGCCGACGCGCTGCGCGTGCAGGCCGAGGCCACCCTCGCCGCGAAGCCGCGGATCGAGGGCGCGCAGCAGCAGCCGGCCGTGTCGGCCGCACTTGCGCGCGTGCTCGACAAGGCGGAGGACGAGGCGAAGCGCATGCAGGACGACTACGTGTCGACCGAGCATCTGCTGCTTGCGCTCGACGTCGTCCCGCGCGAGGAGCTCGAGGCGAAGATCAAGGCGGTGCGCGGCGGCCAGCGCGTCACCTCGCAGGATCCCGAGGGCACCTACCAGGCGCTGTCGAAGTTCGGTCGCGACCTCACCGAGGAGGCCGAGCTCGGCAAGCTCGATCCGGTGATCGGGCGCGACGAGGAGATCCGCCGCGTCATCCAGGTGCTCTCGCGGCGCACGAAGAACAACCCCGTGCTGATCGGTGAGCCGGGCACCGGCAAGACTGCGATCGTCGAGGGGCTCGCGCAGCGCATCGTCGACGGCGACGTGCCCGAGGGCCTGAAGGGCAAGCGCGTGTGGGCGCTCGACGTCGGGGCGCTCCTCGCCGGCTCGAAGTACCGGGGCGAGTTCGAGGAGCGGCTGAAGGCAGTCCTCACCGAGATCCGCAACGCAGAGGGCGCGCTCGTCCTCTTCATCGACGAGCTGCACACGATCGTCGGCGCGGGCGCCGCGGAAGGCGCCGTCGACGCCGCGAACCTGCTGAAGCCGATGCTGGCGCGCGGCGAGCTGCGCTGCGTCGGCGCGACGACGCTCGACGAGTACCGCAAGCACATCGAGAAGGACGCGGCGCTCGAGCGGCGCTTCCAGCCGGTCTTTGTCGGCGAGCCGTCGGTGTCGGACACGATCGCGATCCTCCGCGGCCTGAAGGAGACGTACGAGTCGCATCACGGCGTCCGCATCCGCGACGCCGCGCTCGTCGCCGCCGCCGTGCTCTCGCATCGCTACATCAGCGACCGCTTCCTTCCCGACAAGGCGATCGACCTCGTCGACGAGTCTGCATCCCGCCTGCGCATGGAGATCGACTCGTCGCCGGTCGAGCTCGACGAGGCCGAGCGGCGTGTGCGCCAGCTCGAGATCGAGCTCGCGTCCGGTCCGGAGAACCGCAAGGCGCTCGAACAGGAGCTCGCCCAGGTGAAGGAGCGGCGCAACGGCCTCGCCGCGCGCTGGGATCGGGAGAAAGCCGCGCTCGACCGGATCAAGGAGATCACGAAGCTCGTCGACGACCTGAAGCGCGAGGCAGAGCGCGAGGAGCGCGGCGGCAACCTCCAGCGCGTCGCCGAGATCCGCTACGGCGACCTGCCAAAACTCGAACGAGAGCTTTCCGAGAGCCAGCTCGACGACCCGATGGTGAAGGAAGAGGTCGACGAGGACGACATCGCCGCCGTCGTCGCGCGCTGGACGGGGATTCCCGTCGACCGCCTCCTGGAAGGCGAGACCGAGAAGCTCATCCAGATGGAGAGCCGACTGCACCGGCGCGTCGTCGGCCAGGAGGAGGCGATCGCCGCCGTCGCGAACGCGTTGCGGCGTGCGCGCACGGGCCTGCAGGATCCGAACCGGCCGATCGGCTCGTTCGTCTTCCTTGGCCCGACCGGCGTCGGCAAGACCGAGCTTGCGCGTGCGCTCGCGGAGTTCATGTTCGACGACGAGCGCGCGATGGTGCGGCTCGACATGTCGGAGTACCAGGAGCGGCACTCGGTCGCGCGCCTCGTCGGCGCGCCGCCGGGCTACGTCGGCTATGACGAAGGCGGTCAGCTGACCGAGGCCGTGCGGCGCCGTCCGTACTCGGTCGTTCTGCTCGACGAGATCGAGAAGGCGAGCGCCGAGGTGTTCGACGTGCTGCTGCAGGTGCTCGACGACGGTCGCCTGACCGACGGCCAGGGCCGCACGGTCGACTTCCGCAACACCGTGCTGATCATGACGTCCAACGTCCGCAGCATCGACGAGATGCGCGAGCGGTTCCGGCCCGAGTTCCTCAACCGCGTCGACGAGATCGTCGTCTTCGAGCCGCTCTCGCGCGAGCAGATCGCGGAGATCGTCGAGCACCAGCTCGAGCGCGTGCGCG
>JBOIFE010000081.1:0-7688 GCA_050741015.1 Burkholderiales bacterium
CGAGCACGCTGAAGGACTCCGAGAGACCCACGCGGTGGCAGTGCTTGCGCAGCAGGCGATTCGCGACCGAATGGAAGGTTCCGCTCCAGGGGAGCCGCACGCCGCCGTGGGCTTCGGCGACGATCCGCGCCGCGCGCCGCGTCATCTCGATCGCCGCACGGCGGGTGAAAGTCAGCAGCAGGATCCGCTCTGGCGCCGCGCCTTCCATCACAAGGTGCGCCACGCGATGCGCGAGCGTGTTGGTCTTGCCGGTGCCGGCGCCCGCGATGACGAGCAGCGGACCGGAGGGCGCCTGCGCGGCCTCGCGCTGCCGCGGGTTCAGCTTCTGGAACGCGTCAGTCGCCCCCACGGGGAGCGACTATAAGCCCTTACTGTATGTTTATCCAGCCTTGGCCCGGAACCTTGGGACGCATCTGGACCTACGTGTGCGAACCGGACCTCGCGGCGCACCGCGTCTTCAATGTAGCGGTTCAGGCTAATTCCTTGCCGCACAGCCCGCGCGCGCGCCTTACGCACGGTCTTGAGGTCGAGACTGAGAGGAACGAGTTTCATGGCTTCTCCCTATGCCGCCTTCTTGACGACCAGCCTTACATCCATTCCTGCGTAGCTCGCGATATTCACAAGCGCATCAAGACTGAATTGGCGAAGCCTTCCCTTAAGGAGCGCGTTCAGCCGCGGCTGCGTCAGCCCGAGTGCCTTGGCGGCGGCGGCCTGGGTCAGGCCGCTCGCGCGATAGTACCCGTCGATCTGGCGCATAAGCTCAGCGCGCAACCGCAGGTTCTCGGCCTCCGCTTTGCCGAATCCCATGTCGAGGAAGACGTTGCCGCTGCCTCGTGTCATCTTCAATCTTGCGTTCATGACTGCCGTGTCACTCCGAGCAAATTCTTGAGCCGCCGGCGAGCGAGCTCAAGGTCCAGCCTGCCGGTCTTGCGCGTCTTCTTCTGAAACGCGTGAAGCACGTAAACCGCGTCGTGCATCCTGGTCAGGTAGATCACGCGAAACGCGCCACCTACCTGCGCCCGCAACTCGCTGACGCCCGGACCAATCGAGGGTATCGGCTTCCAATCCCTCGGCTCCTTGCCGGCCTGCACCAATTCCAACTGGTATCCCAGATCTCGCCGTGCCGGCGCTGGAAATCTGCGCACCCGGTCCAGACTGTCGCCGAGCCAGATAGTGGACTTCATTATCTCAGATTCAGGATAGGACCGGCCATGATGAAGTAACGCCGGCTTGCGAAGAAGGTTGACGCCGCCGATTGCGGCTTTCGAAGGCGGGTTGAACGAACGGCGCCCGCCCTTATCTACCGATATGTGACGTCTCTTCTTGGCGCCTCCACCGCGTTCCACCACCGTCTGCGGAACCTCCTGCACACGGTCCTGCTCCTCGCCGCCATGGCGGCGCTCGCGGGGTTCCTCGGCTGGGCGCTCTTTGGCACCACGGCGGTGCTCTGGGCGGCGCTGATCGGTCCGGTGGTCGTCGCGTTCGTGCGCGAGGTGCCGCCTTCGGTGGTGCTGCGCATCAACGGGGCGAAGGAGATCGCGCTCGGCGAGGCGCCGGCGCTCGGGACCCTCGTGAAGGCGCTCGCCAGGCGCGCCGGGCTGCCGCGCGTGCCGCGGCTTTACTGGCTCCCGTCCAAGGTGATGAACGCCTTTGCCGCGGGGAGCCCGTCGAACGCCGCGATCGCGGTTTCGGATGGGATGCTGCGCGCGATGGACGGCCGCGAGCTCGCCGGTGTGCTCGCGCACGAGTTCGCGCACCTGCGCGCGAACGACCTGCGCGTGATGACGCTCGCCGCCGTGGTCGCGCGCATGACGGCGGTGCTGTCGATGATCGGGCGAGTGATGCTGATCGTGCTGATCCCGGTCGCGCTGGTGACGAGCGTCAACGTGCCCTGGCTCGCGCTCCTCGCGCTCATGGTCTCGCCGTGGCTGTCGATGGCGTTGCAGCTCGGCCTCGCGCGCACGCGCGAGTACGACGCCGACCGCGGCGCGGCCGAGCTCTCGGGCGATCCGCGCGGCCTCGCGATGGCGCTGGAGAAGCTCGAGCGCCAGCAGGGCGGGTGGATGGAGCGCATGCTCGCGATGCGCGTACCGGCGTGGCTGCGCACGCACCCGTCGATCCGCGAGCGCATCCGGCGCCTGCTCGAGCTCGAGCGAGAGACCGGAATTTCACTCGCCTGACCTCGCCTCGCGCGGTAATCTTCGGGGCATGACACCCCGAATCGAGACCGTCGTCGTCGACGGCAGCCCCATGGAAGTGTTCCTCTTCGCGCCCGCGGGCGGCGGTCCGCACCCGGGGCTCGTCCTCTGCCAGCACATCCCGGTGGGACACACAGGGGTGGAAAACGACGTGGTGACACTGAAGACCGCCGAGCGCTACGCCGAGAACGGACTCTACGTCGCGGTGCCCTTCATCTTCCACTGGTGGCCGAAGAGCGCCGACATCGAGATCAAGCGCACCGGGTTTCGCGACGACTGGACGAAGAAGGATCTCGACGCCGCGTTCGACCTGCTTGCGAAGCAGCCCGGCGTGGACGCGAAGCGCATCGGCATCGCGGGGCACTGCTGGGGCGGGCGCGTGGCCTGGGTGGGTGCGGGTACCAATTCGCGCTATGCGGCCGCCGCGATCTTCTACGGCGGGCGCGTGAAGCTCGTCATGGGCGAAGGCAACCCGCCCGCGATCGAGCTGACGAGGAATTTCCGCTTCCCGGTGATCGGATTCTTCGGCAACGAGGACACCAACCCTTCGCCCGCCGACGTGAACGACTACGAGGCGGCGCTCAAGAAAGTCGGCGTGAAATACACCTTCCACCGCTACGACGGCGCCGGGCACGCCTTCCAGTCGTTCAACGCGCCCGAGCGCTACCGCGAGGGCCCGAGCGAGGACGCCTGGAAGAAGGCGCTCGCGTTCTTCGCCGAGAATCTCGGCGCCTGAGCTACGTCGGGCTACGCTCGATCTCGAGGCGGTAGGCCTTGCGCCCGCCGCGCGGGGTGTGCTCCACCGCCGGGCAAGTCGAAAGCAGCAGCTTCGCGAGATCCACTGAGCGTTCGGCTAGCATCTTTGCGCCTTCGCGCAGCTCCGCGCTCTTCATCACGTGCTCGACGTTGCGCTCCATGTCCTCGGCCGACCAGCCGCGCGAGTGGGCGATGTAGGGGAATTGCGGGAAGTGAAAGCCCAGCTCCGAGAAGAAGCACAGCATCTCTCCCGCCACGCCCTGCACGTTGTCCTGCCCGCCGGTGATGACGAAGGCCGCGACTTTTCTCCGGATCAGCACGCTGTCCTTGATGGTGATCTGGTTCTGGATGCAGTTGAGGCGCTCGGCCATCTTGAAGTAGAGCGCGCTCGCCACGCCCCAGCGGATTGGCGTCGAGACGAGCACCACGTCGGCCCAGTGCACGAGCGCCTCGTAGACCTCGGTCAGCTCGTCCTTGTCGTCCATCTGCGTGATCGAGCAGGGCCAGGTGCAGGCGCTCGCGCTCTTGGAGTAGTAGCCCTCGCAGTTCCTGAATTTCAGCGACGAAAGCCGGATCAGCCTGGTCTCGCATTTGAGCGTGTCCTTCGCGTGGTCGAGGCTCACCTGCAATAGCGCGTCGGAAGTCGAGTAGCGCGGGTTCGCCTCGTCCATGTTGGTGGTCGAGATGCCCGCGACGCGCACGCCGCCCGGCGCGCGCTCGATCTTGCGCGAAAGCGGGTGCGGATCGTGGGGCTTCTTGCTGCGCTTGGTCGGGTTGTCTGCGCGCGCTTCGAGGCGCCCGTCCTTCACGCGAAGCTCGTAGGCGGGGACCTTGTCTTCCTCGAACCCCGGCTCGCCTTCACCCGTGCAGCGGTGGAATTTCCAGTTGTGCCACGGACACACGATGTAGTCGCCTTCGAGCCTTCCCTTGCCGAGCGGCCCGCCCGCGTGGTTGCAGGTGCCGGAGACGATGCCGAACTTTCCATCCTTGCAGGACACGGCGACCTTCTGCCGCCCGAGCTGGGCTTCGGTCAATTCCTGAGCCTGGAATTCCTTCGCCGAGCCAAGATCCTGCCAATCCGCCTTATCGGACATGGAGCCTCCTTGCGCCTTCCGCGAACGCCGCGTCGATGATCGCCTCGAGCCCCGCGCGCGGATTGCGGAGTGCAAGCAGGTCGGTGGCCGTGGCGACCGCCGCGAAAAAGTCCTTCGTGTGCCAGCGGCCGCCGGGCGGGAGCGAGGGGAGGCCCTTCGTCTCCGGCATCGGATAGGGGCTCAGGTAGAAGTAGGGCTCGGGGTAGTAGCCGTCGCCGGGCGAGATACCGAAGCCGATCGATTTCGCGTGCTCCGCGTCGCCCTCCTCCAGCCCCACCAGCACCGCGATGTCGAAGTGGTGCGGCCAGCAGCGAACGGGACTCGCTCCCGGCTTGTACTTCGCGTACTTCGCGCGCTGCGCCTCCAGCACTTCCGCCGCGGCCGCGAACCAGCGTCCGAGCACTGCGAGCTGCGGCGCGAGCGCTGCGGCCTTCGCGATATCGGCCGCGGGAACCTCGTAGGGAAGCGTTTGCCCGCTCGCGGCCTTCAGGTGCGCGCGCGCGAGGTGGGTGTCGAGCCACGCGCCGGCGATGCTCTTGGGCTTGCCCGCGAGCTCGAGCGAATCCGCGACCTCCCCTCTCCGCATAAACAGTAGGGTGGGCGTAGCTACGCCCACGCCAACCCTCACATCATCAGGCATCGACTGGGTAACAAGCGCCGCGGCGCGCGCGTCCCAGGAGAGGCTCGTGTGGCTGTCGTCGAGCGCGGGCGTCAGATTGGCGCGCGCGGCGCGCACGGCCCACTGCACGGCGTTGTGGGCGAGCTCGCGCGCGGGCACGAGCGTCGTGGGCGCGAGGCTACGCAGCGTGGACCAGTCGATGGGCATGGGACCTCCGTGGCAGGACTATAGTCGGAACAATGGAGAGGTTCGATGCGATCGTGATCGGTGCCGGGCAGGCGGGGCCGGCGCTCGCCGCGCGGCTCGCGGGCGCGGGGCAGAAGGTGGCGGTGATCGAGCGCGCGAAGTTCGGCGGCACCTGCGTGAACGACGGCTGCACGCCGACGAAAGCGATGGTGGCGAGCGCCTACGCGGCGCACCTCGCGCGGCGCGCGGGGGAGTATGGCGTGCGTATTTCCGGCGAGCCCTCGGTCGACCTTGCGGCGGTGATGGCGCGCAAGGACAAGATCGTCGCGGTCTCGAGCGGCGCGGTGGAGAAGTGGGTGCAGAAGTCGGGCAAGGTCTACCGCGGCCACGCGCGCTTCGTGGGTCCCGACTCTGTCGAGGTCAACGGCGAGACGCTCACCGCGGAGCGCATCTACCTCAACGTCGGCGGCAGTCCGCTCGTGCCCGACATGCCGGGGATCGCCTCGGTGCCCTACCTCACCAACCAGTCGATGATGACGCTCGATTCACTGCCTGAGCACCTGGTCATCGTCGGCGGCAGCTACATCGGCCTCGAATTCGGCCAGATGATGCGGCGCTTTGGCTCCAAGGTCACCATCGTCGAGATGGGCCCGCGGCTCGTCGCGCGCGAGGACGAGGACGTCTCCGCGGCGATCCAGGCGTTTTTCGAGGCCGAAGGCATCGACTTCCGCCTGAATGCCAAGTGCATTCAGCTGGAGAAGCAAGGCTCGGGCGTTTCGATCGGCGTGGATTGCACGAACGGCGCGCCGCGCGTCTCGGGCTCGCACCTGCTGCTCGCCGTGGGGCGCGTGCCGAATACCGACGACCTCGGCCTCGACAAAGCCGGCGTGAAGCTGGACGTGCGCGGCTACATCGAGGTGGACGGCGGCCTGAAGACATCCAACCCGCGCGTCTGGGCGCTCGGCGATTGCAACGGCAAGGGCGCCTTCACCCACACCGCCTGGAACGACTACGAGATCGTCGCCGACAATCTTTTGAACGGGACCTCCCGCCAGTGGACCGACCGCCTGCCGGTCTACGCGCTCTTTACCGACCCGCCGCTCGGGCGGGTGGGGATGAACGAGGCCGAGATCAAGAAGGCCGGGATCAAGGCGCTGGTCGGCAAGCGGCCGATGACTCGAGTCTCGCGTGCGGTGGAGAAAGGCGAGACGACCGGATTCCTCAAGATCTACGTCGAAGAATCGAGCCGGCGGATCCTCGGGGCGAGCCTGCTAGGCACGTCGGCAGATGAGGTGGTGCATTCCCTGATCGACGCGGTGTACGCAAAGACGCCGGCGCCGGAGTTCCAGGCGCACGTGCGGATCCATCCCAACGTGAGCGAGCTGCTGCCGACGGTGCTGGAGAGCCTGAAGCCGCTGGCGTGAGGGCACGAGTGGTATGATTTCGTCATACCGCTTTAAGGAGTTCCGCCATGGCCGCCGCCGTCAAGAAAACCATCTCCCTGCCCGCCGCGCTGGCGAAGGAAGCCGAGGCGCTCGCGCGCGCTGAAGGCAAGACGCTCAGCGGCGTGATCCAGGACGCCCTGCGCCAGGCGCGCATCGGCCGGCGCCAGCAGGACCTGCGCGGCATCCAGGGCTTCTGGAGCCGCAAGGCGCGCGAGCGTGGCCTCGTCACGGAGCAGGACCTGGAGCGCTACCTGCGCGCTTGAGGGTCGTCCTCGATACCAACGTCCTCGTCTCCGCGCTGGTGTTCCCGGGCGGCCGGGGCGAAGAGGCGCTGCAGCGCATCCTCGAAGAGCGCGACGAACTGATCCTGTCGAAGGCGATCCTCGACGAGCTGCTCGGCGTGCTCACGCGTAAATTCGCCCGCGACGCGGAAGCGCTGGCGCGCGTGGCCGTGCTCCTTGCCGACATCGCTGTCCTGGTGAAGCCCGGCCGGCGCCTCGCGGTGCTGCGCGACGCGCCCGACAACCGGGTCCTCGAGTGCGCGGTCGCGGGCAAGGCCGCGCTGATCGTGACCGGCGACCAGGCCATGCTCGCGCTCGGCGAGCACGCCGGCGTGCGGATCGTGCGGCTGGCGGATTACCTGGCGATGGCCTGAGGGAGATGGAAGGGCGCTGATATACTATTGATATCAGCCCGAGCGAACCCCCATGGCCACCAAGCGCACCGCCGCCCGCCGCAAGCCCACCGCGACCGAAGGGATCCTGCTGCGCTACGAGGTCGACCAGGGTCGCCTCACGCGAGAGCAGATGAACGCCATCGACCGCCTGCAGCCTCCGGGGCGGATCAAGGCCGGCAACCGCCTGTTCTGATGGGCGGCGCGGGCCGCGTTCAACGCGGCGCGGAGGTAGCGACGTCCGGTTTGGACTTGCGCCCGCATGCCGCTCCTCACCCTCCTCGACGGCTCGCTCGCCCACGGCGACCTGCCCCTGCTCGACCGCGCGGCGTTCTCGCTCGAGTCGGGGGAACGGATCGGCCTCATCGGACGGAACGGCACGGGGAAGAGCTCGCTCCTTTCGGTCATCGCTGGGTTGCAGACACTGGACGACGGCGAACTGCGCAAAAAAGACGGCCTTCGCGTCGCGCTGGTGGAGCAGGAGCCGGCGCTGCCCGCGGCGGCGACGCTGCGCGCGAGCCTGGAGCGGCGCGCGGCGGTGCCGCTCGCGCACAAGCTGGACGAATTCCTGCACCGCCTGGGCCTCGACGAAAGCCTCGATCCCGCGCTCGCCTCGGGCGGGGAGCGAAAGCGCGCCGCGCTCGCGCTCGCGCTTGCGCTGCAGCCCGACCTGCTGCTGCTCGATGAGCCCACCAACCACCTCGACATCGCCGGGAT
>JBOIFE010000082.1:0-9234 GCA_050741015.1 Burkholderiales bacterium
ACGCTGCGCTCGATCTGCGCGCGCTCAGCGGGCTCGATCAGCGTGCGGCGCGCGTCGCCGAATTTCTTCGCGTCCTCGTCGAGCTCCCTCACCACCGCCTTGCGCAGCTGCTTTTCGTCGCCCAGCACCGCCTTCAGGTCCTTGCGCTCCGCCTCGAGCGCCTTTCTTTCCTCGTTCAGCTTGACGCCGTCGAGCTTGGTGAGCTGGCCGAGCCTTATGTTGACGATGTCCTCGGCCTGGCGGGCAGTGAATTCCCACTTCGCCTGCATCTTCGCCCGGGCGTCGGCCGGGTCCTCCGACCCTCGAATCAGCTTGATGATCTCGTCGATGCGCACGTAGGCGAGCAGCCGCCCGAGCACGATGTGCAGGCGCTCCTCGCACCGGTCCAGGCGGTGCTGCGTGCGCCGGCGCACCGTGCCGACGCGCCACTCGCCCCATTCGCGCAGGATCTCGGCGATGCCCTTGGTCTCGGGAAGGCCGTCAAGTCCGAGCCAGGTGAGATTGATCGCGTAGCGGCTTTCTAGAGAGGTCCTCGCCAGCAAGAACGCCATCAGCTCTTCCGGCTTCTGCCGCGACGAGCGCGGCTCGATCACCAGGCGGAGCTTGGACTTTCTGTCGCTCTCGTCGCGAACGCCATCCTGGTCGATCTGGTCGAGGACGTACTGCCGCAAGCGCTTCTGCTCCTGAGTCACCTCGCGCCTGCCGAGGCCGGGCCTCGGATTGGCCAGCGCTTCGATCTCTTCGCTAATCTGCCGCACGGAAACGCCGTGCGGCAGCTCGGTAACGACCACCCGCCACTGGCCACGCGAGAGCGGCTCGGGTTGCCACTTGCACCGGACGAGCAGCGAGCCGCGCCCCGTCTCATAGGCCTGCCGGATCTCCTCGACGGGCGAGATCACCTGGCCGCCTCCGGGGAAATCGGGGCCCGGCATGATGCCGAGGATGTCCTCGAGCTTGGCGCGAGGGTGCCGGATGACGTGCGCGGCGGCGGCGGCGACCTCCTCCAGGTTGTGCGGCGGGATGCGCGTGGAGAAGCCCACCGGGATGCCGAAGGAGCCGTTGAGCAGGCCGAACGGCAAGCGCGCGGGCAACAGCATCGGCTCGTCGAATTTGCCGTCGTAGTTCTTCGCGAAATCGACCGTGCCCTCGCCGATCTCGCCGAGCATCAGCTCGGCGATACGCGCGAGCCTTGCCTCGGTGTAGCGATAGGCCGCCGCCGAATCACCGTCGCGCGAGCCGAAGTTGCCCTGCCCCTCGATCAGGGGATAGCGCATCGAGAATGGCTGCGCGAGGTGCACCAGCGCCTCGTAGGTCGAGGAGTCGCCGTGCGGGTGGTACTTGCCGAGCACCTCGCCGACGTAGCGCGCGCACTTGGCAAAACCCTGCGCACCCGCGTCGGCCATGGCGTAGAGGATGCGGCGCTGCACGGGCTTCAGGCCATCGGCGACCTCGGGCAGCGCGCGCGCCTTGACGGTCGACACGGCGTAGCCGAGGTAGGCCTGCGAGGCGTGGCGTTCGATCGGCGCGGCGGCGTCGCCGTTTTCCGGCGTGAACAGGTCGGGCGTGCGCGTGTCCATGGTCAGTCGAAAAGATCCCGTTGCTTGTCAGCGATGGCGACGGCAAGTTCCACCGCCTGCTTCGCCTTGTCGAGTTCGTCGGCGGCGCCGGCCTTGCCCGCCGCCTCCCAGGAGTACCGGTGTTCGCCCGCGAGGCTCACCTTGCCGAGCTTCTGCCGGCCAAGCCAGAGCACGTGGCCCTTGTAGGCCCGCTCCCAGACCGGCTTGGCTTTCTTCCTAGACATCCGCCTCCACGGTCTTCCAGTGCTCGCGCATCCAGTTGCGCCGGCCTTCGGCCTCGCCGGAGTCCATGAGGAGCTCGAAGGTCTGCCGGGCCTGCTTCAGCTGCGTCGCGTCGAGCTGCATTCGCACCAGGCGGCGCGTGTCGGGGTTCATCGTCGTCTCCCAGAGCTGCTCGGGGCTCATCTCGCCGAGGCCCTTGAAGCGAGAAATCTCCCAGCCGCCTTCCTTCACCTTTTCCTTCTTGAGCGCGGCGAGCGCTTCGTCGAGCTCGTCCTCGTCGAGGCAATACAGGCGCCGCGCGGGCTTGCCCTTGCCCTGCGACGGCACCTCCACCTTGAATAGCGGGGGCTGCGCCACGTAGACGTGGCTCGCCTCGACGAGCTTCGGCGCGTGCATGAAGAAGAACGTGAGCAGCAGCGCCTGGATGTGCCCGCCATCCACGTCGGCATCGGTCATCAGGATCACCTTGCCGTAACGCAGGCCCGAAAGGTCCGCGGCCTCGTCCGCGCCGTGCGGATCGACGCCGATCGCGGTGGCGATCGCCTGCAATTCCTTGTTGCCCAGGACCGTGCGCGAATCCTTCGACATGGTGTTCAGCACTTTGCCGCGCAGCGGCAGGATCGCCTGCGTGTCCTTGTCGCGCGCTTCCTTCGCCGAGCCGCCGGCCGAATCGCCCTCGACGAGGAACAGCTCGTTGCGCGCCACATCGCCGGAGGCGCAGTCGACCAGCTTGCCGGGCAGGGTCGCGATCCCGGAGGATTTTTTCCGCTCGACCTTCTTGCCCTTGGCGAGCCGCGCCAGCGCCTGCTCGACGGCGAGCTCGGCAATGCGCTTGCCTTCCTCGGGATGCTCGCTCAACCACAGCTCGAACGCGTCCTTCACGCACAGCTCGAGCAGCCGCGCGGCATGGCGCGTCGTGAGCTTCTCCTTGGTCTGGCCATGGAACTGCGTGCGCACGATGCGCGCGGAGAGCGTGAAGCAGGCGCGCGCCCAAACGTCGTCGGCGACCAGCTTCACGCCCTTGGGCGCGAGCGCGCGAACCTCCATGAAGGCGGCAAGCGCCTCGAACACGCCGGTGCGAAAGCCCGCCTCGTGCGTGCCGCCGGAGCGGGTCGGGATGAGGTTGACGTGGCTGTCGGCGAACACGTCGCCCTCGGCCACCCAGCCGATCGCCCAGGCCGCGCCCTCGCCCGGCTCGATGTCGGGCAGCGGGGTCTCGCCGTAGTAGCGCTCGCCGGCGAACAGCGGTGCCACCAGTTCGCGGCCGCCGAGCATGAAATCGAAGTACTGCGCCATGCCACGCTCGTACTTCCAGGACTTCTTTTCCTTGCCCTCGACCTCGAGCACGGTCGTCAGACCGGGCAGCAGATAGGCCTTCGAGCGCACGAGGTGCTCGAGCTCCGCCATCGGGATGTTGGGCGAATCGAAATATTTCGGATCCGGCCACAGCCGCACTACGGTGCCGGTGCGGCGCTCCTTCGACTTCTCCGACTTCAGCTTTTGCTTGAGCTCGCCGCCTTCAAAAGCGATGCTGTGCCGCTGGCCGTCGCGATAGACCGTCACCTCGAGGCGGCGCGAGAGCGCGTTCGAGACCGCCACGCCCACGCCATGCAGACCGCCCGAGATGTGATACACGCCCTCACCCGAGCGCGAGAACTTGCCGCCGGCGTGCAGCATGCCGAAGGCCACTTCGACCGCGGGCTTTTTTTCCTCCGGATGCATGTCCACGGGAATGCCGCGACCCTCGTCCTCGACCTCGACCGAGCCGTCCTTGAACACGCGCACGCTGATGCGCTTGCCGTGGCCGGCGAGCGCCTCGTCCACCGCGTTGTCGATCGCCTCCTGCACGACATGCAGGGGATGCACCGTGTGCGTGTACATGCCCGGCATGCGGCGCACGGGCTCGAGGCCCTTCAGGGCCTGGATGGCGGAGGCGTCGTAGACCTGCTGTTTGGCCATGTATCTAGTGAGTGGATGCCTGTCGCATACTAGATATTGTATCGTTCGCGCAATTGCGACGCCGCGCTGCGCCCGGGGGCATGCACCGCAACGCCGGCCTGCAAGGCAGCCGCTGCAAGCTCCCGGTCCAGCGTGATCAGCGGCGAACCCTGCCGCAGCGCCAACTCGAGATACGCGGCGTCGTAGGTGCTGAGGTCGTGGCGCTCCGCCAGGTCGCTGATCGCACGCATTTCCTGCACCGTCGCGTCTACTCGCAGGCGCAGCCGCGACGCCTCTTCGAGCACCTGGAGTCGCTCCGCACGCGAGACGCGGCGCTTGCGTTCCGCGACCAGCAAGGCGTTGGGAAATTCGAGCCGCCAGATCGCCGGCACCCAGCATTCCTCGCGCGTGGCCAGGTCCAGCGTCACCTCCGTGAATGCCGTCTTCTCGTCGGGGAAGAACCACGACAGCGCGACCGAGCAGTCCAGAACCAGCGCCATCAGTAGCGGCGGCCCGCCTTGATCAATTCGACGATCGTGGTCCCCGGCCCGGCCGGCTTGCCCCGGCCCACGCGGCTGCGCTTGATCTGCTCGACCAGCTTGCGCATGTCCTCGTTGCCGTCGGCCGAGCTCGCGGCGACCAGCCGGGCGACCGCCTTGCCACGCCGGGTAATGGTGACGATCTCGCCCTCCGCAACTTTGTCCAGGAGTTCAGCGAGCTTGGTCTTGGCTTCGAAGGACCCGACAGTGATCATGGCACCATCCAACTAGACAACCAGTTGGCAGGATACCGCAGCCAATCGCTACCAGGCAAACTTCCTTACCCGCTCCCAATCCACCAGCGCGGACAGGTCCGCGGTCTCGGGCAGTTCGAGCCGCCCGGCGCGGATTGCCGGGACCTGGGTCACCACCTGCTCGGTCATCGCCAGGAAGAAGGTCTGTTCCGCGGCCATCGCTCCCGGTTGCTGCAGGTTGACGAGCGTGCCGAGCGCGCTCTCGGCATAGATGCCGACCGCCGTGCGCGCGCCGCGCGGCGCAGCGAGCGCGGCGATGGCGCGCGTCTCGGCGAGGCCGACGCGCCCCGGCTTGGTGGAGAGCGCCTGCGCGCCGCGCTCGAGGTAGAGCGCGGCGTCCTCCCTCGAGGCGCAGCTGCGATCGACGAGGATCGGGATCGGGCTCGCCTCCTGCAGCGCCTCGAACTCGCGGTCGGGCTGTAGCGGGCACGGGTCCTCGGCCACGGTGGCGCCGGCGGCGGCGATCCGGCGCACGTAGTCCGCGGCGTCGGCGCGCGCGTAGTGGCTGTTCGCATCCACGTAGAGCTCGACATCGGCGCCGACCGCAGCGCGAATCTCCTTCAACGCGCGCAAGTCGCTGTCGACGCCCTGCCCGCCCTTCACTTTCAGGACGCGAAAGCCATGCGCGGCGCAGGCGCCGGCCGCGTCCTGCGCCATCGCCGCCGGCGCCTGGCGCGTCACCGTCCAGGCAAGCTCGCACACGCGCCCCGCGTCCCACAATTTCCACAACGGCTCGCGCGCCTGCGCCGCGCGCAGCGTCCAGCACGCGCTCTCGATCATGCCCTTGGCGAGGCGATTCTCCGGGATGCCGGCGAAGGCGCGCGCGACCACTTTTTCGTCCGCGAGGTCGAGCCCGGCGAGGCGCGGCATGAGGAAGTCTTCGAGCGCCGCCGCCAAAGACTTCGGCGAGGCGCCGCTCCAGGTGTCCTTCAGCGTGCCCTCGGCGATGCCTGATGCGCCGCCGGACTCGATCCGCAGCAGCGCGAACAGTCCCGAGTCCTCGCGCGCGTTCGCCCACACCACCTCCCGCGCATAGCGCAGGCGGTAGAAATGCAGCGACCAGCGCTCGAGCTTCACTTAAATTGGTACCGCAGCGGCACGCCGCGCGCGAGGCGATCGAGGTTGTCCGCGATTTCGCTCCAGCGCCGCTCGACCATGCCCGTGGTCCAGGCCGAGGTGTGGGGCGTCATCCACACATTGTCGAGCTCGCGAAACGGATGCTTCGACGGCGCAACCGCGAGATTGTCCTTGCTCGGGTAGGCGTACCAGACGTCGAGCGTCGCGCCGCGGATGCGCTTGTCCTTCAGCGCGGCGTAGAGCGCATCCTCGTCGACAATAGCACCGCGACCGACGTTCACGAGCACTGCCGAGCGCTTCATCGCAGCGAAACGGCGCGCGTCGACCAGGCGCTCGGTCTCGGGCGCGAGCGCCGCCGCCACGACGACGAAGTCGCATTCGGCGAGGAAGGCGTCGATTTCGGCGAGCGCGTATTGCCGGTCCACGTGCGGCACGTCGCGCAGCGTGCGATTACAGGCGATGACGCGGGTGCCGAAGCCCTTCGCGCGCTCGGCCACCGCACGGCCGATCGCGCCCAGGCCCAGGACGCCGACGGTCCGGCCGAAGAGCTCGTCGTTGATCGGGCCGTTCACGCGCCCGCTGTAGCGCCAGCTGCACTCGTCGCGGAAGCTCTTCGCGCCGGCGAGGAAGTGCACGTGGCACCAGAGCAGGATCGCGAGCATCACGTATTCGGCCGTGCCTTCCGCGTGGCCGTAGCAGTTGCACACGCGAACGCCCGGCGGCACCGCAGCGAAATCGATGAAGTCGACGCCCGTGCCGGGCGACTGGATCAGCTTCAGCTTCGGCGCCGGCGGAAACGATGCGTCCCAGGCGAGCGAGATCAGCACGTCGGCGTCGGCGAGCGCGCGCGCGAGATCGGGCTTTGGATCGCTTTCGAGGAAGCGTTCGACCGTCCAGGGCGTCTTCACCTTGGCGAGCAGCGTCGGCGGCAAGTGGTGGATCAGCGATCCGTAGAAGACGACTTTCATGCGTGCTATCGTGCCCGCGCGGAGGATAACCGGCAATGGCGGTTCAGGTGGAGGTCGCGGCGCGTGGCGCCGATCGCCTTGGCGAGTGCCCGCTGTGGGACGATCGCGGCGGCACGCTGTGGTGGGTCGATAGCCGCTGGCCGGCGATGAAGCGCCTCGATGCCGCCACCGGCGCAGTGATGATGCAGGTGCTGCCGGAAGTCGTCGGCAGCATCGCTTTCCGTGAGCGCGGCGGATTGATCGCCGCGACCAAGAGCGGCCTGCATTTCGTGGACGCCGACACCGGCGCGCTCGAGGCGTGCGTGCATCCCGAGGCGCACCTGCCCGACAACCGGTTCAACGATGGCCGCTGCGACCGCGCCGGCCGCTTCTGGGCCGGCACCATGAGCGACGTGAAGCGCGAGCCGGTGGGCTCGCTCTACCGCTTCGACGCGAACCTCGCGTGCGCGAAGCTGCGCAACGACGTGATCATCCCGAACGGCCTCGCGTTCAGTCCCGACGGTCGCACGATGTACTTCGCAGACACGAATCGCCGCACGATCTGGGCCTACGACTACGATCCCGCGAGCGGTGCGGCGACCGGCGAGCGGGTATTTGCGGACACGGGCGAGGGCAGGCCGGACGGCTCCTGCGTGGACGCGGCGGGATGCCTTTGGAACGCCGAATACGGCAACGGGCGCCTCGTTCGCTATACGCCCGCCGGCAAACTGGACCGCGTGCTCGAGCTGCCGGTGTCCAATCCGACCTGCTGCTGCTTCGGCGGCGACGACCTCGGCACGCTCTACGTGACGACGGCAACGCAACGCCTCGCGGCCGAGGATCTGGCGAGGCAGCCGCTCGCGGGCAGCGTGCTCGCGCTGCGGCCGGGCGTGCAGGGGTTGCCCGAATCGCGCTTCGCGGGATGAGCACTGACCGGTCCCTCACCGGCAAGATTCCGCGCGAGCGCATCGGCCTGCTCGAGCTGCCGCGCCTGCCGGCGGGCGTGCTCGATGCGTTTCGCTCGCTCGAGGACCTCTCGGGCGTCGTTTCTGACGCGCTGGACGAATTGGGCATTGCGGGCGCGATCGCATCGGCGGTGCTGCGGCCGACCGATCCGCGGGCGCGACTCTGCGCGCAGGCACTCACGGTGCTCAATCGACCGCTCGACCTGCCGGTGGCCGGGGCGGTCCTGGCCGGCGTCTCGCGCCTGGGCGAGATCGAGGCACACAATCTCGCGGCGCCCGGGGACGTACTGGTGATCCAGGGCGTCGAAGGCGTCTCGAGCATGGGCGCGATCTCGGCCTCGATCGGCAGGCGCCAGGGCGAGGCCGGCGCCGTGGTCGACGGCGCCGTGCGCGACGTCGGCCATTCGCGCGGCATCGGCTACCCGGTCTGGTCGAGGGGCGCGAGCCCGATCACGGGCAAGTGGCGCATCGAGACCGTGGCGATCAACGTGACGGTCGCGATCTGCGGCATCGCCGTCAGCCCGGGCGATCTCGTGGTCGCGGACGAAGTGGGCGTCTGCTTCGTTCCTCACGCGCGTGCGGCAGACGTGCTCGCCGCCGTACACCGCATTCTCAAATACGAAACCGCGCGCCTCGCGCAGATCGCCGCCGGCGTTTCCGTTCCCGACCTCGCGAAAGCACCCCGCAAATAGTGCAATTGGTAAATAGGGACAGTCCCCATTTACATGATCTGGTTGACGACGCCGCCGTCGGCGCGGAGGGCCGCGCCGGTAGTCGCGGACGAGGCTTCACTGCAGAGGTAGACGGCGAGGTTCGCCACTTCTTCCGCCGAGGTGAATCGCTTCAGGATCGACGTCGGCCGAAAGTTCCTGAAGAAGTCCGCTTCGATCTGCGCAACCGTCATGCCGGCGGCCTTGGCGCGCTCGGCACGCAAGCGCTCCGTATTTTCGGTGCGCGTCGGGCCGGGCAGCAGCGCGTTCACCGTGACGCCGGTACCCGCGAGCTCCATCGCGAGGCCGTGCGAGATCGAGAGCTGCGCGGTCTTCGTCATGCCGTAGTGGATCATCTCGCGCGGGATGTTGAGCGCCGACTCGCTCGAGACGAACAGCACCCGCCCCCAGCCCCGCTTCGCCATGCCCGGCGCGTAGCTGCGAGCGAATCGAATCCCCGAAAGGACGTTCACCTCGAACAGGCGCTGCCAGTCGGCGTCCGGGATGTCGAAGAACGGCGCGCGTTCGTAGATGCCGAGGTTGTTGACCAGGATGTCGACGTCGGCGACGCGCGCAATCACCCTTTCCGCGCCCTCGGCGGTACCACAGTCGGCGGCAACCCCCTCGCAAGCCGCCTTCGGCGCGTCCTGGTGGATGCGGTCGAGCGCGTCGTCCACCGACTTCTGCGTGCGCCCCGTGACGACGACCGCGACGCCTTCCGCAGCGAGCCCGCGCGCAATCGCGAAGCCGATGCCCCCGGTAGAGCCGGTGACGAGCGCCTTGCGCCCTGAGAGGCCGAATTCCATCAGCCGAGCGTCGGCATGTGCAGCCCCGGCGCCGGCGTGTCCTGGTGCGGCCAGCGCGTGGTGACGACCTTGGTGCGGGTGTAGAACTTCACTCCCTCCATGCCGTGCACGTGCATGTCGCCGAAGAGGGAATTCTTCCAGCCGCCAAAGGAATAGAACGCTACCGGCACCGGGATCGGCACGTTGATCCCGACCATGC
>JBOIFE010000083.1:0-17488 GCA_050741015.1 Burkholderiales bacterium
GCCTCGAGGTGCGGCTCGAGCCGCGCTTGCGCGAGCGCCACTATGGCAAGTTCGAAACGATGACCTACGCCGAGGCGCGCGAGCGCCTGCCCGAGGATTTCGAGCGCTTTCGCGCGAAGGAGCTCGACTACGACTTCGGCAGCGGCGAGAGCCTGCGCGACTTCCACCGCCGCGCCGTCGACTGCGTGGCCGGCATCGCCGCGCGCCACGCCGGCGAGACCGTGCTCGTCTTCACGCACGGCGGCGTGCTGGAGATGGTGCGGCGCCACGCGCAGGGCGGCGACCTGCAATCGGCGCGCGATTTCGAGATCCCGAACGCCGCGCTCAACTGGATCGAGGTCGGCGAGGGCGGCTGGCGCGTGCACGCCTGGGCCGAGGTCGGCCACCTCGAGCGCGCGCTCGACGACCTGCCGAGTTGAGCGTGGCGAGGATCGTCATCCTCGAGCACGAGCTGCAGGGGCGCGTCGCGTTGCCGTACATGGTGTACTCGCTGGCTGAGCGCTGGCAGCGCGCCGGGCACTCGATCGTCGTGCATCGCGGGACCTCGACCCCGCCCGAGGGCGACCTCGCGATCGTGAATATCGACCTCACCGTGATCCCGCCGGTGTACCGCGAGCTGTTCGCACGCTATCCCCGCGTCGTCAACGGGCGGGTGCTCGACGTCTCGAAGCGGCGCTTTAGCGTCGACCTGCTGGATCGATACAGCGACTGGATCGGGCCGGTGATCGTGAAGACGGATACCAACTTCGCCGGCAAGCCCGAGGCACTGCTGCGCCGCGTCGCCCAGCAGGCCGGTCTCGCCTGCGATATTCCGGAAGGCCCGGTCGCCGAGAGATATCCAATCTACCCAGCGCTTCGCGACGTGCCCGAGAGTGTCTGGCGCACCGAGGGATTCGTGGTGGAGCGCTTTCTGCCCGAGCGGGATGCCGAGGGGATCTACTACTCCCGACACTGGGTCTTTTTTGGCGATCGCGATCGCAGCCTTCGATTGCGCGCGCGTACGCCAATCATTAAGTCGGGCGACGCCATCGGCAGGGAGGAAATCCCGGTTCCCGCCGAATTGCGCGCCATGCGCGCGCGACTGGGATTCGATTTCGGCAAGTTCGACTACGTGATGCACGGACCACGGCATGTCTTGCTTGACGTGAACCGCACCCCGAGCCTTCCCGCCTATGCCGACGCCGAAGTCGCGGCCGGCCAGGACTACCTTGCAACCGGCCTGGAGTCCCTGCTTCGCTAGCGCCCGCGAAGCGCCAGCCGCGGAAACACGCCGCCCCATTCATAGCTTGGCGCGTTGGCTTCGACGACTTCGAACTCGGGACCCGCAAGCGCCTTGACTTGTGTCAACGTCGGGAACCAATACGTCATTGCCGACCCCTTCATGCGTTCGACGTTGGCGAGATGGTCGTCCGCCCAGCCGAATCGAGCCTGAAGGGCTCCCGGGTCGCGCACGTTTCGGTGCCAAAGTTGCCAGGCGGCATCGAGCTTGACGCCCGAAGATGACTCTCCCTGAAGCGAGACAGCGAGAAGCCATCGAAAGAGATCCAAGTTTCCGAATTGGCCCGCATGCAGCGCGTCAAACAGCCGTGCAGGATCAATGCCATTTTCGGGCTGGCAGAAGCAGCGCATGAGCATGGTGCCGCCGGGCACCAGAATGCGGTGAATTTCCGTCGCAAAGTCCCTTGCCGCGGACCGCGAGCCGAGCGCAGTGAGGCATCCGTCGCCCGCGATCAATTCGAATGTCGCATCCGGGAAGGGCAATTCCCTCCAGTCGGCGCATACCACTTGCGACGCGGGCGGCGCATCTTTGGTCGGCCAAACAGTTTTTAACATATTGACGGACCAGTCAGCGGCGGCCAGTGTGGTTCCGGCAGGCCAGCGCATAGTCGCGATGGAGGCCGTTACGCCGAGGAGCAGCGCCCTTCGACTGACGGGAAGGATGGCGTCTGCGCGGCGCTCAAACCAGTCGATGTCCTCGGGTGCCGGTGCAAGCGGCACGCTGATCCGCCAGCGCAGGGCAATCCGGTCCCAATAGGGTCTCGCAAGACGGTCCATGCGGCCCGATTATGTTATTGCGACCGCGTAACCTGCATGCGAGAATCTTCCGACGGTCCGCGGCAGACGCGCTGGCGCGGCGTGGCGCGTTTTGGATTGTCCGGGGGGGCAATGAAAGGGGCTGTTCGGGTCTTGGCTGCGGGGCTGCTGCTCTGCTGCTTCTCTGTTTGGGCGCAGTCCGGCACCGCGCCGGCCCCCGCCCCGAAGTTCGACATCCAGGCCTTCGTCGTCGAAGGCAACACCCTCATCCCGCAGAAGGACGTCGACGAGCTGGTGGCGCCGTTCACCGGCAAGCAGCGCGATTTCGGCGACATCCAGAAGGCGCTCGAGGCGCTGCAGGCCGAATACCTCGAACGCGGGTACAACGCGGTTCGCGTGCTGGTGCCCGAGCAGGACATCCAGTCCGGGCACGTCCACCTGAAGGTGATCGAGGCGCGCGTGCGCGACGTGCGCATCGAGGGCAACAAGTTCTACAGCAATGAAAACATCCGGGGCAGCCTGCCCGCGCTTAAGGAGGGCCAGGCGCCCAATACGCGCGAGATCGGCGCCAACGTGACGCTGGCGAACGAGAACCCGATCCGCCAGGAGCGCGTGGTGCTGCAGGCGACGCCCGAGGAGGGCAAGGTCGACGCGGTCGTGCGCGTGATCGACGACGACCCGTGGCGCACGACGCTGTTTTTTGACAATACGGGCAACGACACCACCGGTTATAACCGCGCCGGGATCGGCTTCCTTAACGCGAATTTCGGCGGCGTCGACCACGTCCTCAACCTGCAGGCGATCACCTCGCCCACGCAGTGGGATGACGTGCAGATCTTCGGCGCAGGGTATCGAGTCCCGCTGTATGGCGCGAACGCGCTGTTCGATGTCTACGGCGGCCACTCCGATGTCAATTCCGGCACGCTGCAGAGCCTGTTCACGGTCGCCGGCGCCGGCAATGTCGCCGGCGCGCGTTATACGCAAGTGCTGCCGCGCCAGGGCAGCTACGAGCAGAAGCTCTCGCTCGGCGTCGAATGGAAGGCGTTCGAGAACAGCGTGTTCCTGGTCGGCGGCTCGCCTACGCTGGTTCCCAACGTCACCACGATCCCGGCCACGCTGGCCTATGTCGGGCGCGCGGTCGAGCCGGGACGCGATGTTTCGTTCTACGTCAGCTACTCACACAACCTGCCCCAAAACGACGGCGACGCCAGCGGGGCGGCGATCGAGGCCTCGCGGCCCGGGACGCCGCCCAATTTCTCCTACTGGCGCGCCGGCTTCGCGTACACGAAGGCGCTGCCGCAGGACAACCTCTTCAGGCTCGTCGCCGACGGGCAGTACACGCGCGAGCCCCTGGTACCCGGCGAGCAGTACGGCCTCGGCGGCATCGCGTCGGTGCGCGGCTTCTTCGAGCGCGTGACGGCCAACGACGTGGGCCACCACGTCCAGATCGAGTACTACGGCCCCGACGTGGGCAAAGTGATCGGCGGCGAATGGAAGGCGCGAATCCTCGGCTTCCTGGACTTCGGCCGCGGCAACGACCAGGCGCCCATCCGGCTGGAGACCAACGGCATGGCAAGCGTCGGCTTTGGCATCCGGGCGAACCGCGGCAAGAACTGGAGCCTGCGCCTCGACACCGCGCTCGTCACCAACGGGGCGGCGAACGTCGAGGCCGGCAGCGTGCGGACCGACTTCGGCATCGTTTACACCTTCTGAACACCGTAATGTGCAATCTTTAACGTCGTGAATACCTGACTGCCGGCCTAGAATCCCTTATGAACCGCCAAAAGCCTGAATCACTGCTTAAACCGAAGCTGCTGGCGGTTTCGGTCGCCGCCTGCTTCGCCTTGAGTGCGGGGCCTTCCCGCGCGAACCCCACCGGTCCTACGGTCGTCTACGGTGGGGTCGGCTTCGCCGGCATGGGTACGAGCGCGCTCACGGTCACCAACCAGGCGGGCAGCAACGCGATCATCAACTGGAACGGGTTTTCCATTGGAATCAATGAGCTGACCCGGTTCCAGCAGTTTGCCAACCTCGCGGTCCTTAACCGGGTTACGGGCAGCGACGTGTCGCGCATCCTGGGGGCACTCCAATCCGACGGGCGAGTCTTCCTGATCAACCCGAACGGCATCATTTTCGGTGCCTCCGCGCGCGTCGACACCGCGGGCCTTGTGGCGTCGAGCCTGAACATGTCGAACCAGGACTTCCTGTCCGGGAAACTGCGGTTCACCGAGGTCCCGGGTGCGGGGGCGGTAGTCAATAACGGTGTCATCGAGACCGCGACCGGCGGACGCGTGTTCCTGGTCGCGCCGACCGTGGAGAACAACGGCTTGGTGCACACGCCACAGGGCGAGATCGTCCTGGCGGCCGGCAAGGAAGTGGAGCTGGTCGACGCAGCAGGCCCGGCTGTGACGGTGAAGGTGGCAGCGAACGAGCAGGCCGTGAACGTCGGCCAGCTGGTTGCCGAGGGCGGCAAGATCGGAATGTACGGCGCGCTGGTGCAGAACTCTGGCGTGGTCGAGGCGGGCGGCGCGATGGTAGGGCCCGGGGGCGAGATCCGGCTGGTTGCAACGCAGGATTTGACCATCAATGCCGGCAGCACCGTCACGGCGAATGGCACGAGCGGGGGCACGGTCGTGCTGCAGGCCGTGGGCGGTACGAATTTGATTGGGGGCACGGTCGAGGCGAAGGGCAGCTCAGGGAACGGCGGTGAAGTGCAGGCGTTGGGCGTGCGTGTCGGCGTGGTCGGACATGGCGTGATCGACGCCTCGGGGGATATGGGCGGCGGCACGGTGCTGGTGGGCGGGGATGCGCATGGGGCGAATCCGGATGTGCAGAATGCGGAGCGGACTTACATTGGGACTGATGGCGTCATCCGCGCCGATGCCGTGACGACGGGCAACGGTGGTCGAGTTATCGCTTGGGCGGATGAAGACACGGGGTTCTACGGTTCGATTTCCGCGCGTGGCGGAAGTCAGTCCGGCAATGGCGGATTTGTTGAAACGTCGGGAAAGCAGGTGCTTCAGGCCTCCGGGATTGCGAATGTCGGTGCCTCGAATGGCGCGGGAGGCACGTGGCTCCTCGATCCGGATAATGTCACGATCGTTGCCGGAACTGGTCCGAACGATGCGCAGGCGGCCTATGGGATTGTCGGTTTTTTCGACGGTTTCGGTACGGACAGCTCGATCGGGGTGAACGGCTTGGTGGCCGGAATCGTCTACGGCGGCAGCGTAGACGTCGCAGCGCTCAACAACATCACGCTCGCCACCAGCATCGACTTGTCTTCGAATCCGGGCGATCTCACGCTGCGCGCTGGAAACAATATCGCGCTGGGCTCCTTCAACATCACCACTGCTGGAAACTTGCATTTGTCGGCTGCTGACAGTGGCGCGAGTACGTATGGAAGTGCAGCTGGGGCCATTACATCGAATTCCGGCTTCGGCAATGTCACGACGAATGGCGGGAATTTTGACGCGAATGGCGCATCGGTAACGCTTGGCGCTATCAATACCGTGGGTGGCAGCTACGGCGGCGGCTACGCAAACGTAAGCGCTGTCGGGGGAGATGTTTCCACCGGAGCGATAAGGACGGGCGGCGGTACGGTGGGCATCAATTCCTCGATCGGAAACGTGACGGTCAATGGTGCAATCAATACCAGCAACGTTCTCGGCGATACCGGCTTCGGTTCCAACAATGGAAATGTCGGCATCATTGCCTACGGCAATATCACGACCGGGTCGATTACGACCGCAGGATTACATCCGCTACATGGATATGGCGGCAGTGTGTCGCTCGTTACAGATGGCGGCGTGATCGTGGTCAACGGCAGTATCGACACCCGCGGCGCGAACGGCTTCGACAATGGGTTCGACAGCCAGTATTACGGAGGCACGGCGGGTGGGAACGTGGTGCTTGATCGTCGCGCCTTGGATTCGCTCACGGGAACGGCGATTCAGGTTAGCGGCGACATACTGACGGGGGGCGGCAGCGGCCTGAGCCGGCCGAGCTCCACTACGGGCATCAGTCACGCCGGAGGCCTGGGCGGAGATGTCGCGATTGGCAACTGGATTGATGAATGCGGAGTGCCGGGCTGCGACCCCGTTACAGGCAGCGCGGTAATCGGCGGTGCGATCAATACCAGCGGGGGCAACGGCGGATCGACCAGCAATGCGCAAGCGAATACACAGGGAGGAGATGCTGGGGGAATTTCGATCTGGGCGAGCGGCTCCACGCAAGTCGGATCCGTAATGGCTGCAGGCGGAAATGCTGGCTCGGGCGCTGACGGAAGCTACGGAAATGCGGGGGGCTGGGGCGGCAGCGTTTCATTGGTCACGGGCGGCCTGCTGACGACTGGAGCAGTGAACTCTTCCGGCGGCGCAGGTGGCAATGCAGGCGGCAGCGTCAATGTGGACTCCTACGGCGGCGGTGGAGGATCGGGTGGCCTCATCGGAATTCAGGGCGCCTCCATTGCGATTGGCCCGATCGTCGCAACGGGCGGCGGTGGCGGCGCGGGCAGTACTGGCGCGGGCTACTACGAGTCCTCCGGCGGCAACGGCGGCAGTGGAGGGGGGGTACAACTCTATGCGACGGCCGGTGCGGTCAGCGCAGGCACCATAGACGGTTCGGGCGGAGCTGGCGGCGCTGGCGGAGTCGCAAGCGATTACGCGGTTGGAGGGAGTGGCGGAGATGGCGCGGGCGGCTTGCGCGGCGGTCAGAAGCTGGCACTTATCGACGGTCAGGCGATATCGCTCGGCGGTGGAATTGCAATCACGGGCGCCTCGATCAATGTCGGCACGATAAGCGCGCTCGGTGGCAACGGTGGCGCCGGCGGCTCCGTCTCCACGGGCAGCGCCTACTCCGACGGTGGCAGTGGCGGCAGCGGCGGTTCGGTTCAACTGGCGACTACAGAAGACGGGTTTACGCTGGGCACGGGACCGATTACGACAGGCGTGATCAATGTTTCGGGCGGAACGGGCGCCAACAGCGGTGCTATCGGCACCAATGACACGTACGGCGGCGATGGCGGCGACGGCGGTGGGATTTCAATTGACGGCAGCAACGTAATTACCGGCAAACTTGTCGCCCGCGGCGGCAATGCCGGCTCGGTGACGGATTCCAGCATGACGTCCCCTGCAGGGACGGAAAGTCCATTGGGCGGATGGGGTGGCTACGGCGGCGCGGTGTACGTGTACGCGACGGGCGAGGCGAATATAAATGTCAACGGCACCCTTGGTGCGGTCGCGATTGATGTGAGCGGAGGCGCGGGTGGCCAGGGCGGGAACGCGCACAGCCCGGCCGGTGATGGAGGCCCTGGCGGCGACGGTGGCGCCGTAGACGTCTACGGTACGCCGAATATGACGCTCTTCGGATCGGTGCTCGCTGCCGGCGGCGCGGGCGGGGCGGGCGGCGCGGGGAACGCCGGAAATCCCGGCGGCGCTGGCGGCTCTGGGGGCATCGCCGGCCAGATCCTCCTCGACGCGGGCAGCGTGACGAACACGAAACTCGACGACGGCATCATCTTTGTCCTCGCCGGAACGCAGTTCAACGTAGAAGGCGGGTTTGGCGGCGCCGGGGGTGCGAACGAGGGCGCCGGCGGCGGCTCGGGCGGGCTTGCTGGATTGACCGGCTCGTTCATTCACCTGACGGACTACTTCGGCACCATCGTCGTCCTCGATCCGCTGTCGGTGTCTGAGATCAACCAGAGCTACCAGTCGATCATAAATGGCGCCGACGGCTCGACGGGCGTCATTGGCGGCGAGAAGAAGGACGAGGACAAGGACAAGTCACAGAAGGAGCTGGGCTCATGCAAGGGCTGATTCGAAGCGGCATGGGGCGGGCCTTGCTGGCGGCGGTGCTGCTCGCGCCGCTCGCCGCGCTGGCCCAGGGTCAGGTGCAGCACCTTTCCGGCACGCTGCACGTGCAGCGTTCCGACGGCTCGGTCCGGCTGCTCTCCGAGCGCTCGAACGTGCTGCAGGGCGACGTCGTGTCGACCGAGCGCGACAGTTACGCGCAGATCAAATTCACCGACGGCGGCAAGCTCACGCTGCGGCCGAATTCGCAGATCCGGATCGAGGGCTACAACTTCTCCGAGAAGGAGCCCGCGAAGGACAGCTTCGTCTTTGCGCTCCTCAAGGGCGGCATGCGGGCGATCACCGGTCTGATTGGAAAGCGGGAGAACAAGGACGCGTATCGGCTGCGCACGGCGACGGCCACGGTTGGCATCCGGGGCACCGACTACAACGCGATCGAGGTGCCCGCGGGCCAGGAGTCGTCCATCCTTGGAGGTGCGCCCAAGCCCGGGGTCTACATTGTCGTGACCGAGGGCCTGGTCGTGGTGACTTCCGGTGGGGCGGAGTTGCTCACCGGGGCGGGGCAGACGGCGTTCGCGCCCAGCGCCAGCCTGCCGGCGAGCATCATCCCGCCGCCTCCGGCCCTGCCCGAAGTGACGCCGCCCGCGAGCTTCGGCTCCAGCAACCCGAGCACCATCGACGGCGGCAAGGGCGACGCCTGCGCGATCTAGCCGCCCGGCCGCGATAAGATGAAAGCCCGCCTCGAGCGGGCTTTTTCTTTTTGAGCGCCGTGGCCAGAATCGTCTTCGCGTGGGAGCTGGGAGGGCACACGGGTCACGTGACCACGCTGCTGCCGATCGCGCGCGCATTGCGTGCTCGCGGGCATGAAGTGGACTTCCTGTTGCGCGATCCGCGCGCTGGAGCTGACTTCGCCGACGTGGCCGACCTGCCGCGCGCCGCCGCGCCGATCTGGGTCGGGCCCGTGAAGTATCCGAATCCCCTCAATTTCGGCCAGATCCTGCAGAACTTCGGCTATCAGTACCCGGATTCGCTGCGACAGCTGATCGACGCCTGGCGCGAACGCCTCGCGGGCGCGCACGGAGTCGTCGTCAACGTTTCGCCTGCGGCGCACCTCGCCGCGCGCACGCTCGGCATCCCGAGCTTCGAGACATCCCAGGGCTTCCACGTGCCGCCGCCGTCAATGCCGGCGCCGCCGCTGCGGCACTGGGAGCTCGCGCCTCGCGCACAGCTCGAGGCGGACGACCGCGATGTGCTTAATGCCATGAACTCGGTGCTGGTCGCGCATGGGTCGGCGGCGCTCGAGACGATTGGTGACTTGTTCGTGGGGCGCACCATGCTCCTCACCTACCCAGAGCTCGACATCTATCCCGAGCGCGGGCCGGCAGAATACTTTGGGGTGCCTCGCGGGGGCGAGGGCAGTACCGAGCCCGAGTGGCCGCAAGGCAGCGGGCCGCGCGTGCTTGGCTACGTTTACAACTATTTTGTTGGGATTGAGCCGCTGCTGCAGTCGCTGACTGAGCTGCGCGCGCCGACGCTCGTGCTGTGCCGGGGTGCCAATCCGGAAATCCTTCGCCGACATGAGGGCGGGTGCGTGAAGGTCCTGAATGAGCCGATGCGGATCTCGACGGTGCTGCCGCAGGCCGACCTCGTCGCCTGCCACGGCGGTCACCAGACCACCGCACAAGCGCTGCTTGCCGGCAAGCCGCTGCTCATGATTCCCACGCAACTCGAGCAGTTCCTGATCATGTGGCGAGTCGTGCGCCTCGGCGCCGGGCTCGGCATCGATCCCGCGGTGCCGGGCGCCGACTACGGTAAGGCAGTCGGCGAGCTCGCTGCCGGGCCGTTCGCAGCCCGAGCGCAGGCCTTTGCCCAGCGATACGCGAATCACGATCCGGATGCTGCTCTGGCGACGATGGTGGACCGCGTGGAACGCGCAGCACTGCAGGCGGATGCGTAATCGCTTCGTCTTGAGGGATTCGTTTCCGAGGTCAGCGTCGAATGGCGATGAGCCGCGCGTAGTCGTCGCCGCCCGGCATCGTCGGCACGCTGAAGCCCGGCTGCGGCGAGTTCTCGATCGGCCCGACCGTGAGCTGCTCGATCGCGAAGCACGCGCCCTCGAAAAGCTCGCGCAGCTCGCGCGCCGAGCCGAGCGGGAACACCGCCTGGCGGTCCGCGTACTTTTCCGCCGCGCGCCCGAGGCCCGGAAAGTCCACCGGCGTCGTCTTTGCGGCTTCCTCCACGCGCGAGCGATAGGCCCAGATCTGGTCGACGCTGAACCCGACCCACTGCGGTTCGCGCCCCGGGCGAAGCCGGTTGACGGTCACCACGCGACCGCCGGGGCGCAGCAACGCGTGCCACGCGGCGGCGAGCGCCGACCGGCGCGGCGGGTCGAAATTGCCGAGGAAGGCATGCGTGCAGACCGCATCGAAGGGCGCGGAGGGCTTGAATTCGAGGATGTCGCAGCGCGCCGTGTGGATCTTCAGGCCCGCCCGCTCGGCATACCAGCGATTGAGCATCAGGGGCGTTTCGCAGACGTCGAGCACCGTGATCTCCGGCTCCCGGCCGGCAAAGGCGCCAAGCGCGAGCGCGAGCAGCGCTTGATCGGCGGCGCCCGACAACAGGATGCGGGGCTGCGCTCCGTCGACGGCCGCGAGCGCGCCGCGCAGGAAGCTGCCGTGAAGCGCGGGCTCGCTCGCCAGCCCGAGCTGCCGCAGCGTCGGCCACAGGCCATGGTGCCAGGCGCAGGACCCAGAAGCACCCGGCGCCGTGTAGCACAGCGTCGGTGCCTGCTCGCGCGCGAGGCGCGCAGCCTCGACGAGGCCCTCGTCGGGCAGCGAGCCGCTCATTGAACCCCCCTCATTGCGCGTGGCAGGATACCGCCGATGGCGCCGCAGTTCGAATTCCTGATGCGCATCGCCGCGGACGTCGGCGAGCTGATGACGATGGGCGGCGGACCGCTCGGCGAGCGGCGCGTGGTGTCGATCGACGGCGGCACGTTCGAGGGCCCCCAGCTGCGCGGCACGCTCGTGCCGGGCGGCGCCGACTGGCAGATCGCGCGCACCGACGGCGTGCTCGACATCGACGCCCGCTACGTGCTGCGCACCGAGGGCGGCGCGCAGATCCGCGTCGTCAGCCAGGGCTACCGCCACGGGCCGCCCGAGGTGATCGCCGCGCTCGGTCGCGGCGAGGAGGTCGCGCCGCAGAAGTATTTTTTCCGCACCGTCATGCGCTTCGAGACCGGCGCGCCCGACCTGCAGTGGCTGAACCGGACGATTGCCGTGGCCACGGCCGAGCGCCGCGCGCGCCAGGTGCTGCTGGAGGCCTACCGGCTGCTCTAGTCGACCTCGAGCGGCGGCTCCTGCATCAGCGCGACCTGCTCCCGCAGCTCGAGGATGCGGTCCTGCCAGTAGCGCTGCGTGTTGAACCACGGAAATGCGGCCGGAAACGCCGGATCGTCCCAGCGCCGCGCGATCCACGCCGAGTAGTGCAGCAGCCGCAGCGTGCGCAACGCCTCGACCAGGTTCAGCTCGCGCGGGTCGAAGTCGCGGAATCGGCGGTAGCCCTCGAGCACGAGCCCGAGCTGCAGCGCCATCTCGGTGCGATCGCCGGACAGCAGCATCCACAGGTCCTGCACCGCGGGGCCGGTGCGCGCGTCGTCGAAGTCGACGAAGTGGGGTCCGTCATCGGTCCACAGCACGTTGCCGGCGTGGCAATCGCCGTGCAGCCGAAGCTGCGCCGGCGCCCCGGCGCGCGCAAGGCAGTGCGCGACGCCCTCGAGCGCGAGCGCCGCTGCGCCCGCCCAGGCCTCGCGCAGATCCTGCGGGATGAACGCGTGCGCGAGGAGCCAGTCGCGCGGCTCGGCGCCGAAGCTCGCCGAGTCGAGGGAGGGTCGCGTCGCGAACGGGCGCGAGCCGCCGACCGCGTGGATGCGACCGATGAAGCGCCCGAGCCAGCGCAGCGTGTCGGGGTCCTCGAGCTCGGGCGGCCGGCCGCCGCGGCGCGCGAAGACGGCGAAACGGAAACTGCCGTGCGCGCGCAGCGTGGTGCCGCCCAGGTCGAGCGGCGCGACCGCCGGAATCTCCGCGGCCGCGAGCTCGCCGACGAACGCGTGCTCCTCGAGGATCTGCGCGTCGGTCCAGCGCTCGGGACGGTAGAACTTCGCCACCACGCTGCCGCCGTCCTCGAGCCATACCTGGTAGACGCGATTCTCATAGCTGTTCAGCGCGAGCAGGCGCCCGTCGCCGCGCAGCCCCGCCTCCTGCAGCGCGTCGAGCACGGTCTCGGGCGTCAGTCCGGCGTAGGGCGCGCGCATGCGTCCGGCTAGACTATCATCGCGAATGACCTCCGCCGCAGGAAACCTGGTCGAGATTCGCGACCTGCACTTTTCCTATCCGGATACGCCGGCGCTGCTGCGCGGCTTGTCGCTCGAGGTGCCGCGCGGCAAGGTGATCGGCATCCTCGGCACCAGTGGCTCGGGCAAGTCCACGCTGCTCAAGCTGATCGGCGGACAGCTGCGGCCGGCCCGCGGCACGATCCACGTCGACGGCGCGGCCGTGAACGAGCTCGACGGCACGCCGCTCTACGCGCTGCGACGCAAGATGGGCATGATGTTCCAGACCAGCGGCCTGTTCACCGACCTGTCGGTGTTCGAAAACGTGGCGTTCCCCATCCGTGAGCACACCACGCTGCCCGAAGAGGTGATCCGCAGCCTCGTGCTGATGAAGCTGCACGCGGTCGGCCTGCGCGGCGCGCACGCGCTGCGCGTCGCCGACCTGTCCGGCGGCATGACGCGGCGCGTGGCGCTCGCGCGCGCGATCGCGATGGACCCGATGCTGATGATGTACGACGAACCCTTCGCGGGGCTCGACCCGATCTCGCTGAACGCGGTCGCGCAGCTCATCCGCACGCTGAACGACGCGCTCGGCGCCACCTCGATCCTCGTCACCTACGACGTCAGCGAATCGTTGAAGGTGGCCGACGCCCTTTACGTGATTTCCGACGGCGTGGTGATCGGGCACGGCAGCCCCGACGAGATGCTGGGGTCGAGCGACCCCCGCATCCACCAGTTCCTGCACATGCAGCCCGACGGCCCGGTCCGGTTCCACTACCCGGCCGCGCCGCTAAAGACCGAACTCGGACTGTAGGGTGGGCCGTTGGCCCACCCTACGCCTTGCCCTCCTTGGGGATGAACTTCAGCGCCACGCCGTTGTTGCAGTAGCGAAGGCCCGTCGGTTCGGGGCCGTCCTTGAATCGGTGGCCGTGGTGGCCGCCGCAGCGCATGCAGTGGTACTCGGTGCGCGGGTAGATCAGGAAGTAGTCGGTCTTGGTATCGAACACCCCGGGTATGGTGGTGAAGAAGCTCGGCCAGCCGGTGCCGCTGTCGAACTTCATTGGCGAGGTGAACAGCGGCAGGTCGCAGCCCGCGCAGGCGAACACGCCTTCGCGCTTCTCATGGTCGAGCGGGCTCGAGCCGGCGCGCTCGGTGTCCGCCTTGCGCAGGACGCCGAACGCGGCGGGCGCCAGCCGCTGCTTCCATTCCGCGTCGGTAAGCTTGAGCGCGTCCGTGGGCGAGGGCGAGGGCGTGCCCGCGGCGAGGTACTGCTTCCAGTGGCTCTGCAGCTCTTCGACCATCGCGAGTCCTTTCGTCTGTGCGCGCGCAACCCAGGCCGCACCGGCGAACGGGGCCGCGAGCAGCGCTTTCAGCAGTGAGCGTCGTTTCATGGGGCCTCCTGGCGAAGTTTAGTCGAAGGCCGGCGTGATTCCTGACATTCGCGAACGCAAGCGGCCGGCAAGATGCCGGCCGCCTGGACTGCCCGGGCGCTAGCCCGGTTCCCGGACACTGCTAGTGCGTAGCGATCGCGACGCCGAGGATCGTGCCCAGGACGAGCCCGCCGAACACCTGGGCGCCCGTCGGCTGCGCGTAGATCACTGTCGGACGGGACGCCACCACCGTGCGTTGCACGTAGAACGGTGCCGGCGCCACATAGCGGACGGGCGCGGGGCGGTGCACGTAGACTACATGGCGCGGCGCGTCGAATCGGCGGCCGTCGTGGGCCATCGCAGGGGCGGTCGCCATCAGGGTGGCCACGGACAAGCTTGCGAGGACGAGGATCTTTTTCAGCATGATGTGCTCCTTGCTTCGTTGGGCCGGACTCTCTTGAGCGCCGGCGACGGAGACAGGATCGATCCACCGGGCCGATACGTGTGTAACGCAGTGTTACCCGGGTAACGAAGTAAAAGCGCTGCTATTTCCTGTGCTTGCCGGACCCGCGGGCCGCCCGGGCCGGCCTGCGGTACTGCAGCAGCGCGCCGATCCTGCGCTCGAACGGATCGCGCCGCGCGAGGCGCCGCTCCTCCGCGGCGCTGAGCAGCCGGAAGTGGGGGAGCTCATCCAGCCGCTCGGCCACCGTCCAGGCGCCCTTGGGCGCCGTCACCCACGCGCTGGCGGGCAGCACGCGCAAATCGAAGGGGCGGGAATAGGCGCGCAGGGTCTTGTGGTCGCGCCGGTTGCAGTATTCGTGCAGGTACGACATCGCGAGCTCCCGCAGGCTGCGGTACACCGGGTCGCGCCAGCGCAGCGTCGCGCCGTTGGTCTTGGAGATCGCGCCCCAGCGTCCGTTGCGCCGGAACAGCGCGACCACGTGGTCGAAGTCGCGAACCGCGCGCAGGTCGAGCAGCAGCGGCGGCTCGCCGTGGATCCAGAGCGCGGCCGCGGCGAGCATCGCGCCCTCGATGCAGTGCGCCCGGCGCGTACGCAACACCGTGAGTACGCTGTTGCAGGTGTCTCCGTGCGGCTCGAAGTTCTGCCGCAACCCGTAGAGGAACGCCTGGATGCGCTCGGGCGTGCGAAGCCGCCTGAGCACGGCGAACTCCGCGGCCTCGAGCCCCAGGTCTTCGCGCCTCGCGGTCTTGCGCCGGGTGCCCATGGCGGGCGCATCTTGGCATGGGGGCGGCGGAAAGTCCCTGTTGCGACCGTGAATATATTTACAGTATCGTGCGAGGACTGGAGCTCAAGATGCCGCCCGTCCCCAATCCCGCCCCAGGCTTCCAGAAGGTTCCGCGCAGCCACATCGTCATCCGGCCGCTCGGCCGCCGCGTGCGCGTGACCTCGGGTGGATCGATACTCGCCGACTCGCGGGCCGCGCTGGAGCTGAAGGAAGGCAGCTACGCGCCCGTGCTCTACCTGCCGCGCGCGGACGTGAGCATGGCGCAGCTCGAGCGCACCGCGCACCGGTCCTACTGCCCGTTCAAGGGCGAGGCGTCCTACTTTTCGATCGCCGGCGGGGCGCCGAACGCGGCGTGGAGCTACGAGCAGCCCTACGACGAGATGCTCGAGATCCGCGAGATGCTCGCGTTCTACCCGGGCAAGGTCGACGCGATCAGCGTCGAGTGAACACCCGGGCGGCGAATTGAATTGCGATTGAAACCTTGGGTGCGCCCTCGCGCAGTAGAATTCCGCCTGTTCCCGGATTGAAGATTCCCATGCGCCTGACCCACGCACTCGCTGTGCTTTCCACACTCATACTCGCGGCTTGCGGGCCTTCGGGCGGCCACGGCGGCCCGGGTGGCATGCCGCCCGCCTCGGTCAGCACCATCACGGTGCAGCCGAAGACGGTGCCCGCCACGTTCGAATACACCGGCCAGACCACGGGCTCGCGTGAAGTCGAGGTCCGTGCGCGTGTGCGCGGCATCCTGCTGACGCGCAATTTCACCGAGGGCGGCCCGGTGAAGAAAGGCCAGTCGCTCTACACGATCGATCCCGAACCATTCCAGGCCGCGCTGGCGAAGGCGGATGCCGACCTCGCTGGCGCGCTGGCGCGGCTGGACCAGGCCAAGCGGAACGCCGCGCGCCTGAAGCCGCTGTACGCCGACAAGGCCGTGAGCCAGAAGGACTACGACGACGCGGCCGCCGGCGAGGCAATCGGCGAGGCCGATGTGAAATCGGCGCGCGCGCGGCTGGTCGAGGCGCGGCTGGATCTCCAGTACACAAGGGTCGAGGCGCCGATCTCCGGCATCGCCGGGCGCTCGCAGGTCTCCGAGGGCACGCTGGTGTCGGGTCCGGAGCTGCTGCTGACGCGCATCTCGCAGATCGACCCGATGTGGGTGAACTTCGGCATCCCCGAATCCGACCACCTGCGCATGCGCACGGAATCCGAGGCCGGCCGGCTCGTGCTGCCCAAGGACGGGCGCTTCACCGTGCGGCTGACGGTCGGCAACGGGGAGGTCTACGCCCGCGGCGGAACGCTCACGTTCTCCGACATCCGCGTGTCGGCGCAGACCGGCACCACGGATGCGCGCGCCGTGGTCGCCAATCCGGACGGGATCCTGCGGCCCGGCCAGTTCGTCAGCATCGCGCTCTCGGGCGCCACGCGGCCGGACGCGATGCTCGTGCCGCAGCGCGCGGTGCTCGAGGGGCCGCAGGGCAAGTTCGTCTACATCGTCGACGACAAGTCGAGCGCGCAGCCGCGGCCGGTGCAACTCGGCGAGTGGGCCGGCGAGGACTGGATCATCACCGGCGGACTCAAGTCCGGCGACCGCGTCATCGTGGACGGCGTCATGCGGATCGGGCCGGGCGCGCCGGTTCAGGCCGCCGACCTCGGCGCGCCCAAGCCCGCGGCGTCGACCGGGCCGCAGGTCGCGGCCAAGCCCTAGCGCATGTTTTCCCGCTTCTTCATCGACCGCCCGATCTTCGCGGCGGTGATCTCGGTGTTCATCGTGATCGCGGGCCTGGCCGCGATGCGCACGCTGCCGATCGCGCAATACCCCGAGATCGCGCCGCCCGTGGTGACCGTGAGCGCGGTGTATCCCGGCGCTTCGGCGCAGGTGATCGAGCAGACGGTCGCCGCGCCGCTCGAGAACCAGATCAACGGCGTCGAGGACATGATCTACATGAGCTCGACCTCGACCTCGCAGGGCGCGGTGCAGATCCAGGTCACCTTCGACATCGGCACCGACGTCGACAAGGCGGCGCTCAACGTCAACAACCGCGTCAAGCAGGCCGAGCCGCGCCTGCCGGAGGAAGTGCGCCGCCAGGGCGTGACGGTGGAAAAGGGCTCCTCGGCGTTCCTGCAGGTGCTCGCGTTCTATTCGCCCGACGGGCGCTTCGACGACCTGTACACCTCGAACTACGTGACGCTGAACGTGCTCGACCGCCTCAAGCGCGTGCCGGGCACGACCAACGTGCAGATCTTCGGCGCCAAGGACTACGCCATGCGCATCTGGGTGCGGCCCGACCGCCTCGCCCAGCTCGGGCTCACGCCCAACGACCTGATCGCCGCCATCAACGAGCAGAACGCCCAGTTCGCCGCCGGCAAGGTCGGCCAGTCGCCCTCCGCGGACGCGCAGCAGCTGGTGTACACCATCACCACGCGCGGTCGCCTGACGGAGCCGCGCGAGTTCGAGGACATCATCCTGCGCGCCAACGCCGACGGCTCGACGCTGCGCCTGCGCGACGTGGCGCGCGTCGAGCTCGCCTCCAAGGACTACGAGTTCATCGGCCGCATCAACGGCCAGCCGGCAACGCTGATGGGCATCTTCCTGCAGCCGGGCGCCAACGCGCTGGCGGTGGCCGGAGACGTGAAGCACACGGTGGCGCAGCTTGCCGGGCACTTTCCGCAGGGCCTGACCTACTCGGTGCCCTACGACAC
>JBOIFE010000084.1:0-3741 GCA_050741015.1 Burkholderiales bacterium
CGCCCTGGATCAACAAGTACTACATCCTCGATCTGCGCGCGTCGAACAGCTTCATCAAGTGGGCCGTCGACCGGGGGCATACGGTATTCGTCGTGTCGTGGGTGAACCCGGACGCGTCGCTTGCGCAAGAGGGCTTCGACGACTACCTCACCAAGGGCGCAGTTGCCGCGATGGACGCGGTGGTCAAGGCGACCGGCGAGCGCGAGCTGAACGTCATCGGCTACTGCCTCGGCGGCACGCTGCTCGGCGCGGCGCTTGCCTGGCTCGCCGCGAAGGGCGACGACCGGGTCGCGGCGGCCACCTTCTTCGTGTCGCTGCTCGACTTCTCGCAGCCGGGCGAGCTCGGTGTGTTCATCGACGAGGCACAGGTGCAGAACCTGGAGCGGCGCATGAACGAGCGCGGCTACCTCGAAGGCTCCGAGATGGCCTCGACATTCAACATGCTGCGCTCGAACGACCTCGTCTGGTCGTTCGTCATCAACAACTACCTGATGGGCAAGGACCCGTTCCCGTTCGACCTGCTGTACTGGAACTCCGACTCCACGCGCATGCCCGCGCGCATGCACAGCTTCTACCTGCGCAACATGTACCTGAAGAACCTCTTGGGCGTGCCCGGCGCGATCGAGCTCGCCGGCGAGAAGATCGACTTGTCGAAGGTGACGGTGCCCGCCTACTTCATCTCCACGGCGGAGGACCACATCGCGCCCTGGAAAACGACGTACCGTGGGTCGAAGTACCTCGGCGGCCCGGTGCGTTTCGTGCTCGGGGGCTCGGGTCATATCGCGGGCATCGTCAATCCGCCGGCGGCAAAGAAGTACCAGTACTGGACCAACGACGCCCTGCCTGCGGCCGCCGACGATTGGCTGAAGACCGCGACCGCGCATCCCGGCAGCTGGTGGGACGACTGGCAGCGATGGATGCAGGAGCGCAACGGCGACGACAAAGTCCCTGCGCGCGTCCCCACTCATCCGCTCGAAGATGCCCCCGGCTCCTACGTAAAATTCAAATAGGGACAGTCCCCATTTTTCTCATTTGCGAATCGAGTGCAGATGAGAAAAACGGGGTCTGTCCCCATTTATGCTGAGCCGCGAGGACAATGAGCTCCTGACGCACGTCGGGCCGGGCACGGCGATGGGGGCGCTGTTTCGGCGCCACTGGCTGCCGTTCATGCTCGCGGACGAGCTCGCCGTCGATGCCCCGCCAATCCGGATCGAACTCCTGGGGGAGGGGCTCGTCGCGTTTCGCGACAGCCGCGGCCGGCCGGGGCTGCTGGGCGAGCACTGCCCGCACCGGCGGGCGAGCCTGTGCCTCGGCAAGAACGCGGAAGGCGGGCTGCGCTGCGCCTACCACGCGTGGAAATTCGACGTCGCAGGTCGCTGCCTCGACATGCCCTCGGAGCCATCGGGCTCGGGATTTCGCGAAAAGGTGCGCGCGCTGGCCTATCCCGTTGTCGAGCGGGCGGGTCTGCTTTGGGCGTACCTCGGACCCGCGGAGAAGCGCGCCGAGCTGCCTGAATTCGAGTGGCTGGGTATCGCGACCGGCCAGCGGACCGTCTCGCGCCGCGTCCTGGAATGCAGCTTCGCGCAAGGCATCGAAGGCGACATCGACGAGACAACCCTGTTTCCGCAGGATTCCGCACCGCGCTACACGGTGCACGAGGCGCCGTATGGCCTTGCCTGCGGCGCAAGGCGCCAGATGGACGGGGACCGGCACCTGTGGCGCATCAATCTCTTCCTCATGCCGTGCTTCACACTCGTTGCGCCCGAGGACGGCTCGACGCTGCGGCGCTTTCGGGCCTGGGTCCCGATGGACGACGAACGCATCGCGGTGTTCGCCGTTTCATGGAACGGCAAACGACCGGCGGACGCCTTCGAGCCCGCACGCAAGGATGAATTGATCGTATCGGCCGGCCCGATCGCCGATCGCGCGCTCGAGCACCTGGGAACGAGCGACAAGGCCGTGATCGCCTTCCGCCAGCGGATGCTCGCGGAGGCGAAGCGCCTGCGCGAAGGGCTCGAGCCGCAGTCGCCCTACGATCCGGACTGCTACCGAGTGCGCGCGCATGCGGTCGTCGCGCCGCGCGACGAGCGCGATTTCATCGAGCGGGAGGAGATCCGCCGCGCGATGCTTGCGCCGTGAGTTCGGCGAGGTAGCCCAGCCCCGCGATCGCGCGCGGGCCGTACCACGAGGTCATCTCTCCGTCGACGAGCAGTGCAGGCAGGCCCGCAAGTGCTTCGACCTCCGCGCGGTGCGCCTCGCGAAATCGGTAGGGCTCGGACGACAGCAGCACCAGCTCCGCCCCGGCACCGCGCAGCTCCTCGAGCTTCGGATAGCGCTCGACGCCATCCGCCGGAACCGTCTGCCAGCCGAAGACGGCGAGCGTGCGCGAAATGTACGTGTCGCGCGAGACGGTCATCCAGGGATCCTTCCAGATCAGGTACAGCACGCGGCGCGGCGGGCGGACGAGACCGCGGGCCTGCTCGAGCGCGGGCGCGAATCGCGCGCAGAGCGCCTCGGCCTCCTGCTCGCGGCCAAAGGCGTCGCCGAGTTGTCGGTAGAGCGCCAGGTTGTCCTCGGGAGCGAGCGGATGAGTGACGACGATGTTTGGCACGAACCCGGCGAGGGCCTCGGCGGTCTCGAGGCGGTTTTCGTCCCTGTTGAGGATGACGTGCGTGGGCTCGAGCGCCCGCACCTTCTCCAGGTCGACCGACTTCGTCCCGCCCACCTTGGGAATGCCGCGCACGATCTCGCGCGGGTGCACGCAGAATCCGGTGCGCCCGACCAGCTGCTCGGCGAGCCCAAGCTCGCAGACGAGCTCGGTCAGCGAGGGCACCAGCGAGACGATGCGCATGCTAGAGCGGCAGGTCGCGCGGCTTGCGCGGCGCTCGCGCCGTAAGGCGGTCGTAAAGCCAGGGCGGCAGCGCGCGCCAGGCGTAGGAAAGGAGCGCCATCTGCCAGGGGATCACCGCCAGGCGCCGCCGCCCCGCGATCGCGCGGGCGATGCGGCTCGCCGCGTCGTCGACGCCGAGCAGGAACGGCATGCGGTAGCGGTTGACGCGCGTCATCGGCGTATCGATGTAGCCGGGGCAGATCGTCACCACCGAAATACCGCTGCCCGCAAGCTCGACCCGCAGCGCCTCCAGCCACTTGATCGCCGCCGACTTCGACGCGCTGTAGGCGCCCGCGCCCGGTATCCCGCGAAAGCCCGCCGCGCTGGCGATGCCGCACAGCGTGCCGGTGCCGGCGGCGCGCATCGACGGCGCGAAGGCGGCGAGCGTCGCCGCCAGCGCGATCACGTTCACTTCCAGCACGCGGCGCAGCTTTGCGATGTCGGACGCATCGTCGCCCTGCGTGCCCACCGAGATCCCGGCGTTGGCGATCACCAGGTCCGGCGCGCCGTGCCGGTCGCAGAACTCGCGCGCCGTGCGCTCGAGCGCGGCGGTGTCCGCCACGTCGATCGCATAGATCTCGAAGCGACCGGGCAGTCGCGCGGCGAGCGCCCGCATGGGCTCGGCGCGTCGCGCGATCAGTCCGATCACCGAGTCCGGCGTCGCGTAGTGGCGCGCAAGCGCTGCGCCGATGCCCGCCGATGCGCCCGTCACGACGATCCGACGCATCGGTGGACTAGGGAAACTCTGAAGTAATCCTCTGCTCTAATGCGTAGTACCTGAGCCGAGGAGAACAAGAATGAAGAAGCCGAGCCAGACGACGTTTGCCGCGACAGGGTTCGAGGCCTACCGC
>JBOIFE010000085.1:0-10157 GCA_050741015.1 Burkholderiales bacterium
GGGCAACACCCCCTGGGACCGCGGCGCGTCCAATCCTCAGCTCCGCGCCTGGATCGCCTCCGGCGAACTCAAGCCCTGCCGCATCCTCGTCCCCGGCTGCGGCTCCGGTTGGGAAGTCGTCGAGCTCGCCCTCGCCGGCTTCGAAGTCACCGGGCTCGACTACTCCGACCGCGCCATCGGGCGGGCGCATGAGAACGTGAAGAAGGCCGGCGTCGACGCGACCCTAGTGCAGGCCGACGCGCTCAAGTGGACGCCCGATCGGCCGTTCGACGCGATCTACGAGCAGACGTGCCTTTGCGCCTTGTACCCGGACAACTGGCGCGAGTACTCGGACCAGCTGTATCGGTGGCTCGCGCCGGGCGGCCGCTTGTTCGCGCTATTTCTACAGTTGCTGCGCGCTGATGCGGCGCAGGGTTTTGTGGCGGGCCCGCCGTATCACTGCGACATCAATGCAATGAGGTCGCTGTTTCCGGAATCGAGGTGGAAGTGGCCGAAGCCGCCGTATGCGAGGACAACGCATCCGGCGGGGTTGGCGGAGTTGGCGGTGGTGCTTGGGCGGGGGGAGCGGCGCGGGGGTTAGCTTGAGGCTTCAACCAGTTTGGCTGTCTCTTGGATTTAGCGATCGCTACTCTTGTGTGTAGACAAAATGGCCGATTGTCCTAAGTGTTGTGGCGTCCGATTCGTACCTGTGAGCCGTATACACGTATAGCTCCGGTTGTGGAATTGGCAATGGCTGCCACAGATCGTCAAACCCTCGCTTCGAAATTGAATCGAAATAAATCTTTCCATTGACCACAAATGCATCGGATGCACTTCCAATCGGCTGGGCAGTCGACAAATCGCCCTTGTCGACACGAAAGAATTCTATTTGTTGGTCTTTATCGTAGTCGGTAGTCTTCGTGCTGTCTGACCATCGCTGGTAGCGGAGAACGGAGACTACTTCGCTTTTGCCCGCCGCTCGCTGTGTTACTACAGCTGGTGCGGATGAAAGGGCGATTTCAATTTCGCCAGTCGCAATTCGATTTTCTAACTGCCGAGAAAATCCGTCGGATTCAACCAAAGCGGTGTCGGGTTGCGATTTCGGACGGAGCACCCTTTCCAGTCTTTTTGCCGTTGGTAGTAGCTGGTTCTTCTCGACAGAGATCCACGAAACGCGAGTGCGAGTAGAGATCGCGCTTAGTGGTTCCTTCTTCGATATCGGACTACTAAAAGGCCCGTGCGCCGAAAGCGTGTCTTCCATATTTCTACAAAATTTTCGATCCTTTGCGGCCATGAATTCGAAATTTTCGTGAATGCCAGATGGCCAGCGATCGGAGAGCACATAACGGCCTGGTCGACCCTGCGTCCGAAGCGCGTAGAGGAACTTGCTGCGATCAATATATTTTGTCACTAGGCAGAAGTCGCGAAAGCACTGTGCTTTCTTCTCTGCCTCTAGAACAGAGTTGCACGCGTACTTGGTGGGTTCTACTGAATCTTCGGTGACACAAGCGTTCAAGCTTTGTAGCCACTCACGCTGACTAGCGCGAAGTGATTCGGGGTCTGCAACACCACTCAGGGCGCGCTTGTACCATTTGGCGAGATCACGGTCTAGCTGCTTCAGCGTGGCATAGGGGGAGTTGCAGATTCGTTGCTCGACTTGAGTTCGAGCCTGTTTGCAGGAAAAACTGGCGTCATCCGCAAATACCGCGAAGGTCTGCGTGATAACGAGCAGGACTACCGTTGATAGCGCAAGTCGACGCATTCGAGTAGGGCCAACTTGTGCTTTGCCTACAGGCGACCGCTCACGTGCGTCCGCAAATGCGTAGACATGCACCGAATGTTAGAAGCTTGTCGTTTTTGATGGGAATCTCAATCTGGACTCTCAAATCTTGATGGCCTACGAATTGAAGTCTACCGCCCCACCATCCCCACCCCCTTCGCAAACCCCTCCACATACCTCGCCACCATATCCGCCTCCATGTTCACCTCCGTCCCCGGCTTGAGCCGCGACAAAGTGGTGACCTTCAGCGTATGGGGAATCAAATTCACCTGGAACTCAGCCCCCCGCACCCGATTCACGGTCAGGCTGACTCCATCAATGCAGATGGATCCCTTCGGCGCCACGTAGCGCGCCACGGCCTTAGGCGCGCGAAAGGTGTAGACGCTCCCCTTTGAAGAGAGCATCAGCCCGACGCCGTCGACATGGCCGCTGACCATGTGACCCCCAAGGCGATCGGACAGGCGCATGGCCTTCTCGAGATTCACCGGCCCTCGACGATCCAATCCGGAAGTGACTTCAAGGGTTTCGTGCGATACGTCGAACGACAGCCGCCTCGCGCGCTTCCGCGTCACGGTGAGGCAGCACCCCTGAACACATACGGAGTCCCCGATCTTCACGTCGCGCAGGTCGAGCTTTCCCGCATCGACGACGAAAGGGCGGACGAAGACGATCTTGCCGATCGCCTGGACGATTCCGGTAAACACTAGACAGGCCTCGCGATGATCCTCAGATCGTCGCCGATTCTATCGACGGACCGCAGGGCAAGTCTTACCCGCTCCTCCAGAGTTGTCATTTCGGAAAGGTTGACCATGCCCTGCGCGGAATCGCCGAGCAGGCTCGCATTGAGGTAGATCAGGAACTCGTCGACGCAGCCCTCGCGCACGAGCGAGCCATTCAGCTTGAACCCGCCCTCGACGTGCAGCTCGTTGATGCCGCGCTTGCCGAGCTCCTTCAGCATCTTCGCAAGGTCGACCTTATTGTCCGCATTGGGAAGCACGACGATTTCCGCGTTCGGCAGCTTCTTCCCCTTCACCGCGGCGAAGAGGAGCGCCTTCTCGCCCTGGAGGATTCTCGCTTTCGCCGGCGTCTCTACGTGGCTGTCGATGATGACGCGGAGCGGCTGCCGCGTGGTTTCCACGTCTCTTACCGTAAGCCTTGGATCGTCCGCCTTCACCGTCCCGCCGCCCGTAGCGACGGCACACGCCCGCGCCCGCCAGTGATGACCATCCTTGCGCGCCGCCGCCCCCGTGATCCACTGCGACTTCCCGTTCGCGAGCGCCGTCCGCCCATCGAGCGTCGCCGCGATTTTCATTCGAACCCAGGGCCGCCCGCGCTCCATGCGCGAGACGAACCCGATGTTCAGCTCGCGCGCTTCGTCGGCCATCAACCCGATCTCGACGTCGATCCCCGCCTCGGCAAGCGCCTCGGCCCCATGCTTGGACTTCGGATTCGGATCGCGCATCGCCGCCACCACCCGCGACACGCCGGCCTTGATGAGAGTGGCAGTACAAGGCGGCGTACGCCCATGGTGGTTGCACGGCTCGAGCGTGACGTAGACGGTCGACCCGCGCGCCGCCCCGCTCGCCTGCACCAGCGCCCGCGCCTCGGCGTGCGGCCCGCCGGCCTTCTCGTGCCAGCCCTCGCCCACCACCTCCTCGCCCTTCACGATCACGCACCCCACGCGCGGATTGGGGGTCGTCGTGTAAAGCCCGCGCTCCGCGAGTACAAGCGCTCGGCTCATCATCGCGCGATCCAGCTCGGAGAACCCGCTCACTTGCGCCGCTTCCTGGATTTCACTTCCTGCAACACCTCGCGGAATTCATCCGGCGTCTCGAAGCTGCGGTAGACCGAGGCGAAGCGGATGTAGGCGATCTTGTCGAGCTTCGCCAGCTCGCGCATCACCATGTCGCCGACGCGCGTGGTCCGCACCTCGCGCTCGCCGAGCGCGCGCAGCCGCTCCTCGATGCGCGCCACGGCCTGCTCCAGCGCCTCGGTCGACACCGGGCGCTTGCGGAGCGCGATCATCATGCTGCCCACCAGCTTCTCGCGCTCGAACTCGACGCGGCTGCCGTCCTTCTTCACCAGCCGCGGCATCTTGAGGTCGACGCGCTCATAGGTGGTGAAGCGCTTGCCGCAGTTCGGGCACTTGCGGCGCCGCCGGATCGCGCTCGCCTCCGGATTCGAGCGGGAGTCCACCACCATGGTGTCCTCGTGGCCGCAGAACGGGCAGCGCATGGGGAATTACCGGTAGACGGGAAACGCGGCGCAGAGCGCCTGGACTTCCTTCGCCACACGAGCGAGATTCGCCTCGTCGGCGGGCTTCTCCAGCACGTCCGCGATCAGCCCGGCGAGGATCTCGGCTTCGTTGATGCGAAAGCCCCGCGTCGTCATCGCCGGCGTGCCGATGCGCACGCCCGAGGTCACCGTCGGCTTCTCGGGGTCGTTCGGCACGGCGTTCTTGTTCACCGTCATGTGCGCGCGCCCGAGCGCGGCCTCGGCGTCCTTGCCGGTAATGCGCTTGAAGCGCAGGTCGAGCAGCATCATGTGCGACTCGGTCCGGCCCGAGACGATGCGCACGCCGCGCGAGACCAGCACGCGCGCCATCGCCTTCGCGTTGTCGAGCACCTGCTGCTGGTAGGCCTTGAACTCGGGCCGCAGCGCCTCGCCGAACGCCACCGCCTTGGCGGCGATCACGTGCATCAGCGGCCCGCCCTGCAGCCCGGGAAAGACCGTCGAATTGATGTCCTTGCCGCCCTCGCCCGTGCCGATCACGAACCCGCCGCGCGGGCCGCGCAGCGTCTTGTGCGTGGTGCTGGTCACGTAGTGCGCCACGCCGACCGGCGTCGGATAGAGCCCCACGGCCACCATCCCCGCGTAGTGCGCCATGTCGGCCATCAGGAGCGCGCCGCACTTGTCCGCGATCTGCCGGAAGCGCTTCCAGTCGATCGCGAGCGAGTAGGACGACGCGCCGGTGACGATCAGCTTCGGCCGGTGCTCGAGGGCCAGCTTCTCGGCCGCGTCGTAGTCGATCTCCTCCCGCTCGTCCAGGCCGTAGGAGACGAACTTGAACAGCTTGCCCGAAAGGTTGACGGGCGAGCCGTGCGTCAGGTGCCCGCCGTGCGCGAGCGACATGCCGAGCACCGTGTCGCCGGGCTTGAGCACCGAGAAGTAGACCGCCTGGTTCGCCTGCGAGCCCGAGTGCGGCTGCACGTTCGCCCAGTCGGCGCCGAAGAGCTTCTTCACCCGGTCGATCGCGAGCGTCTCGGCGATGTCGACGTACTCGCAGCCGCCGTAGTAGCGCTTGCCCGGGTAGCCCTCGGCGTACTTGTTGGTGAGGACCGAGCCCTGCGCGGCGAGCACCGCGGGGCTGACGTAGTTCTCCGAGGCGATCAGCTCGACGTGGTCTTCCTGCCGGCGGGCTTCGAGGCTGATCGCCTCCCACAGGGCGGGATCGGTGCGGGCGAGGAGTTCGTCGGCGGCCATGGCGCGGGGCTCGGCAAAGCGCCCGATTCTACAGGCTAGTCCCCTTCCGGCTCCACGCGGAAGCGCAGCGCGTGGTCGCCGTGGCGCGAGGCGCTGTTGCCCAGGCCGATCCAGCCCCGCTCCGAGAGCACGGCCTCCTCCCGCCGCAGCAGGATCTCCTGCGTATTGCCGTCCCCGAGCAGGTAGGTGCCGTTGGACGAGATGTCCTGCAGCACGAAGTGGCCCTCGCGCTGGAAGACGCGCGCGTGCTGGCGCGAGGCGAAGTGGCTGGCGATGACGAGGTCGTTGTCCTTCTCGCGCCCGATGCGCAGGCCCTGCCCGGCCGAGCGCATCACCACCAGCTCGCCCTGGTAGGTGATCTTGAGCACGGTCTCGCGCTCGCGCGTGATCGTGGCGCGCGTGAGGTTGGTCTCGGTCGCGTCGGGGTCCGAGCGGTAGGCGACATTGCAGGCGATGATCTCCTCGTGCCGCCCGCGCACGCGGATCGGAAACAGCGCCCGGCAGCGTTCGCGAAGCTCGGGCGCCATCGCCTCGACCGTCAGCTGCGTGGTGAGCACCTGGTCGGGGTTGGCGAGCGCGACCAGCCGGGAGCAGACGTTGACCGTGTCACCGAACACGTCGCCGCCCGAAAGCACGACGGGCCCGAACGTGAAGCCGATCTTGATCGCGAGCCGGTCGGCCGGGTGCGCGGCGGGGCTGCGCAGCGCGGCGAGCTGCATGTCCGAGGCCGCGAGCAGCGCCGCGTCGGGCGTCGGAAACTCGCACACCATCCCATCGCCCAGCTTCTTGACCAAGGTGCCGCCGTGGCCGGCGGCGGACTTATCCAGCCGTTCGAACAGCGCGTCGATGAGCGCCAGCGCGCGCGTGTCGCCGAGCGTTTCATAGATCCTTGTGCTGTCCGTGACGTCCACGAACAGCACCGCGCGCTGTGCCGTTTCCACGCGGAACCGCACCCCCCGGCTGTGATGGGCCGATTTTAACCGAAGCGGTCCGGCTATACCGCGAGCGGCGGCGCGAGGTCCTCGGGGCGGTCGATGTCGCGAATCACGCCGGGGTCGCCGAGCGGGACCTTCACCACCTGCGCGGCGTGCAGCTCCAGCAGGCGCTTCGCCCCCGCATCGCCTTCGAGCGCTTCGAGCTCGGCGCGAAATCTTCCCGCAAAGCCGACCGGGTGCCCGCGCCGCGCGCGCCAGTACGGCGCCGCGAGGGCCGCGCCGCGCTCGATCTCCGCGCGCACCGCGGCGATCGACGAACGCCGCACGAACGGCATGTCGGCGAGCGCGACCAGGTAGCCATCGGCAACGCCCGCGGCGCGCGCCGCGCAGGCGAGGCTCGCGCCCATGCCCTCGGCCGCGCGCTCGCAGACCGCGACCTCGCAGCCCTCGGCCTCGAGCGCACCTGCGGTGTCGGTGGCGCCGGGGCGTACCACCGCAACCACGCGCGAGACTTCGGATTTCAGGTGGCGCGCGGCCTGCACGGCGATGGGCACGCCGTGCCGCAAGGGGTGCTGCAGCTTGTCGGAACCGAAGCGGGTGGCGGAGCCTGCGGCGAGCAGCAAGCCGACGATCTTCAGGTCTTTATCTCGCAGGCCGAAGGATCGAAGCGCGACTCCTTCTTCGCCGCCCAGCTCGGTTCCCTCACGCCGTGGCGCACCGCGGTCATCTCGGCGAGGATCGCCACCGCGATCTCGGGCGGGGTCTTGGAGCCGATGTACAGCCCCACCGGTCCGCGCAGGCGCGCGATCTCGCCTTCGGACAGGTCGAATTCCAGCAGGCGCTTGCGGCGCGCATCGTTGTTCTTCTTCGAGCCGATCGCGCCGACGTAGAACGCGGCGGATTTCAGCGCCTCCATCAGCGCGAGGTCGTCGATCTTCGGGTCGTGCGTGAGTGCGATCACCGCACTGTGGCCGTCGAGGTTGGCCTCCGCGATCACGTCGTCGGGCATGCGCCGGTCGAGGCCGATGCCGGCCGTGCTCCAGCCGCTTGCGTACTCCTCGCGCGGCTCGATCACGCTGACGTGGTAGTCGAGCATGCGCGCCATCTCGGCCAGGTACTGCGTGAGCTGGCCGGCGCCGATCAGGATCAGCCGCCAATGCGGCCCGTGCACGGTCGCGAGCGTCGCGCCGTCGAATTCGAGCGCGTCCTGCCATTGCCCGGGCTCGAGCGTCGCGCGCCCGGTCTTCATGTCCAGCTTGCGGCGCACGAGTTGCTGCTTCGAGATCGTGTCGAGCAGCGCGGCGAGGCCGCTCGCGTCGCCGACCGGCTCGAGCACGAGCTGCAGCGTGCCGCCGCAGGGCAGGCCCCAGCGCGTTGCCTCTTCGTTGGTGACGCCGTAGGTCAGCAGCTGCGGCGCGTCTTTCGCCACGGCGCGCGCGCGCACCTTCTCGATCAGGTCGTCCTCGACGCAGCCGCCCGAGACCGAGCCCACCACCTGCCCGTCGTCGCGGATCACCACGACCGAGCCCACGGGGCGGGGCGCCGAGCCCCAGGTCTTGACGATGGTGCCGAGCGTCACGCGGTGCCCTGCCGCTCGCCAGGCCTCGGCGCTGCGCAGCACTTCGATGTCGACGGAGTCCATGGCGCTAGTTTACTCCCGGGAAACGCAGCGTCACGCGGCAGCCCCGCCCCCCTTCGCCCTCGCCGATCTCGAGCAACGCGCCGTGCGCCGAGGCGATCTCGCGCACGATCGCGAGCCCCAGGCCGCTGCCCGTGCCGGCCGTGCCCGGCGCGCGGTAGAAGCGATCCAGCACGCGCACGCGTTCGCCGGGCGCAATGCCGGGGCCGTCGTCCTCGACTTCGACCCGCGCCTCGCTGCCGGGCCCGGGGCCCGCGCGCAACGTGACGTGGCCGCCGTGCGGCGTGTACTCGAGCGCGTTGTGCACCAGGTTGGCGAGCGCTTCGCCGAGCAGCACCGGGTCGCCCGCCACCGCGGCATCGTCGAGCTCGAACCCGAGGTCGATGTCGCGCGACAGGGCCCGGTGCACCCAGCCGGTTGCGGCCTCCTCCACGATCTGGCGCAGGCTCACGCCGGCCGGCGCCGCCGCCCCGCGCACGCCGGACTCCGCGCGCGCCATGGCGAGCAGCTGGTTCGCGAGGCGCGCCGTGCGCACGGTCGCGGTGTGCACCTGCTCGAGCTCCGCGCGGCAGGCCTCGGGCACGGGCTGGGCGAGCGCGAGCTCGGTGTGCGCCTGCAGCCCCGCGAGCGGCGTGCGCAGCTGGTGCGCGGCGTTGGCGAGGAAGCGCTGCTGCTGCCCGCTCGCCTCGGCGGCCTGGCCGAGCAGGCGATTCATGCTCTCGATCAGCGGCCGCGCCTCGTCGGGCACGACCGCCGCGTCCACCGGGCGCAGGTCGCGCGGCGAGCGCGCCCGGATCTGTTCCGACAGGCCGCGCAGCGGCCGCAGCCCGCGCGCCACGCCGACCCACACCAGTGCAAGCACCAGCACGGCGAGCGCCGCCTGCGGCAACACGCTCGAGAGCAGGATGTCGCGCGCCAGGCGATCGCGCTTCACCGTGGTCTCGGCCATCGTCACCGTGCAGTGGCGGCCCGCGCAGGGCACGCGCACGTCGACCAGGCGGAGCTTGCGTCCTTTGCGCTCGCCGTCGTAGGCGACGACGTCGGACTCGCGCGGCGCGCCCGCCGGCGGGCTCGCCAGGCCCGGGTCGCCGGCGATGCGCTCGCCGTCGGGGCCGCGCACGGTGTAGTACACGTCGTCGTAGCGGTCGGCGCGCGCGACGCGGTCGGCCTCCGTGGGCAGGTCGAACGCAAGGCCCTGCGGCCCCGGGCGGATGCGCTCGCCCAGCGCGACCGCGGTACTCACCAGCGAAAGGTCGTAGGCCGCGACGCCGGGGTGGATCGCGAGGTAGTAGACGGCGACCACGCCGCCCGCCAGCGTCAGCGCCACGGGCGGCAGCAGCAGCCGCAGCAGGTTCGCGCGCAGGCTGGAGGGCTTCAATGCGCCCCCTTGTGCTCCTCCAGCATGTAGCCGAATCCGCGCACGGTCCGGATGCGGATGCCGGCGGGCTCGACCTTCGCGCGCAGTCGCGAAACGTACACTTCGATCGCGTTCGGCGACAGTTCGTCGCCCCAGCTGGCGACCGCCTGGATGATCGCGTCCTTGGACACCACGCGCTCGACGCGGGCGAGCAGCACCTCGAGCACCGACCACTCGCGCCCCGCGAGCTCGAGCGGCGTGTTGTTGAGGAACGCGCGGCGCGCGATGGTGTCCATCACGAGCGGCCCGTGCACGATGCGCGGGCCCGCCTGCGCCTGCGACCGGCGCATCAGCGCGCGCACGCGCGCAGTGAGCTCGGGCATCGCGAAGGGCTTGGCGAGGTAGTCGTCGGCGCCGAGGTCCAGGCCGTGCACGCGATCACCGACCGTGTCGCGCGCCGTGAGCACCAGCACCGGCATGCGCTGCGAGTTCGCGCGCAGGCGCCGCAGCACCTCGAAGCCGTCGATGTCGGGCAGCCCGATGTCGAGGATCAGGAGGTCGAAACGTTCGCCCATGGCGTAGCGCACCGCTTCCTCGCCGCTCGCGGTGAGGTCCACCCCGTGGCCTTCGCCCTGCAGGATGCGCGCGAGCCCGCTGCCGAGCGCGCTGTCGTCCTCGACGATGAGGATCCGCATGCGCGCGCATCATACGCCGGCCGCGGGCGGGCGGCGCCCGCTTTTGCGCCGCACTATTGATACCTCCGGCCCGCTTGGCTAGGATGACCGTCCCGCCCGCGTCGCACAAATCACGAATCCAGGAGGCCGCATGACAGTCAAGGTATCCATGAAGGTCAACGGCAAGCCCGTTGCCGGGGACGTCGAGGCGCGCACGCTCCTGGTGACCTTCATCCGCGAAACGTTGCGCCTCACCGGCACGCACGTCGGCTGCGACACCGCGCAGTGCGGCGCCTGCACCGTGCACATG
>JBOIFE010000086.1:0-4089 GCA_050741015.1 Burkholderiales bacterium
GTCGAGGATATCGTTGATGATGCCTAGCAGGTGCTGGCCGGACAGATGGATCTTCTGTAGGTAGTCGCGCTGCCGCGGGGTGAGGTCACTCTTCAGCGTCAGCGTGGTGAGGCCGATGATGGCGTTCATCGGGGTGCGGATCTCGTGGCTCATGTTGGCCAGGAAGTCCGACTTGGCGCGGTTCGCCGCCTCGGCCGCCTGCCTGGCGCGCTCGAGCTCCGCGGCCATCTGCTCGCGCGCCGCGACCTCCTTGCGCAGCTTCTCGTTCGCCGCGATGAGACTCGTGCTGCGCTCGCGAATCTGGGCCTCGAGATCGATCTTGCCGCTGTCGAGCTCGACGAATATCGCGACCTTGGCCTTGAGCGCTTCGCCGTCGAACGGCTTGAGGAGGTAATCCACCGCTCCGACGGCGTATCCGCGTGCTCTCGACTCCGCGTTGTCGGCGGCCGCGGTGAGGAAGATGAGCGGCGTGTGGCGCGCGCGTCCGAGCCTGCGGATCAGGGCGGCGGTCTCGATGCCGTCCATCTCGGGCATGCGCACGTCCATCAGGATGAGCGCAAAGTCGGTCTTCAGGATCTGGCGCAGCGCTTCCTTGCCGGAGGCGGCCGCCACGATGTTCAGGTCGGGGCCGCTCAGCAGGTCCTGCATCGCGCGCAGGCTGCGCGGCTCGTCGTCGACGACGAGGACGTTGGCCTTCGACGGACGAGTCGTAAGGGGGTCGCTCACGGGCTCAGCCAGATCCTCAGCAGCGACGTCAGTTGCTCGGTGTTCACCGGCTTGGCGATGTAGTCCGAGGCCCCGGCCTGGAGGCACTTCTGCCGGTCCTCCGGCATCGCCTTGGCGGTCAGCGCCACGATCGGCAGTCCGCTGAACTGCTCCAGTCCGCGGATGATCCGCATCGTGTCGTACCCGTCGAGCTCCGGCATCATGATGTCCATGAGGACGGCGTCGATGCCGGGACGGCCCTTCAGCACCTCGAGCGCTTCCTTGCCGGTCTCGGCGCTGAGGACTTTCATTCCGTACTCTTCGAGCGCGCCGGTCAGCGCGAAGATGTTGCGCATGTCGTCGTCCACGATCAGCACCGTCTTGCCGGCGAGGTCCGCATTCGGCTTGATGCCGGCCAGGCGCTCGCGGCGGCCTTCGGGCAGCGCATCCAGTGCCTGGTGCAGGAACAGCGTCGTCTGGTCGAGGATCGCGTCCATCGTGTCGGCTTTCTTGAGCACGATGATCTCCGCCAGCTGGTCCAGGCTGTCGCGCTCGCCGCCGCCGAGGTCGTTCGCGCCGTAGACCACCACCGGCATGTCGACGGCGACTTCGGAGTCGACGATCGACCGGAGCAGGGCGGACGGGGCCATGTCCTGCAGCGACGGGCCGAGCACCATGCAGTCGACGCTGCGCTCGGACAGGATCTCGAGCACCTGGCGGCCCGCGGCGGCAAGCGTGATTTCGAGGTGCTCGGCGCGCAAGGACTCGCTGATCTCGGCACGCCGCTGCTGCTCCCCGTCGGCGACCAGCAGCGTCCTCACCTTGCGGTCCACCATCTCGCGCGCAGTCGCCAGCGCGGCCTGCAGCGACTCCATGGCCGCGGGCTTCTGCACGAACCTGTGCGCGCCCATGTACAGGCACTTGTGCATCCGGTCGTCCACCGAAACGACGCTGACCGGGATGTGCCGGGTCTCGGCGTCGCGCTTCAGGATGTCGAGAATCGTCCAGCCGTCCAGGTCGGGCAGCTTCAGGTCGAGCGTGATTGCGTCGGGGCGAAGCTCGCGCGCCAGCGTGAGCGCGCTGCCGCCGTCGGCGGCGACCACGCCCTTGAATCCGCTCTCGCGGGCGAGCCCGAGCAGCGTCGCGGCGAACCGGGCGTCATCCTCGACGATCAGCAGCACGCGGTCGCCGGGGCGCAGCCCTTCGCGGTCGTCCCTGAGCTGTGGCCTGGGAGGTGTCGCCCGGACGCTGCGCGGCGGCGCCGACCTGGTTTCCGCTGGCACCGGCGCCGGCTCGCCGGCCGGCGGCTCGCTCGCTTGCGGCTCGCCGGCGAGCTTCAGGTAGAGCGTGAACGTGCTGCCCTTGCCGGGGACGCTGCGCACCTGGACCTCGCCGCCGAGCAAATGCGCCAGCTCGCGGCTGATCGACAGGCCCAGGCCGGTGCCGCCGAACTGGCGGCTGGTGGTGCCGTCGGCCTGCTGGAAGGCCTCGAAGATGACCTTGTGCTTGTTCTCCGGTATGCCGATGCCGGTGTCCGAAACCGCGAAGGCGACCGCGCGCTCGCCCGGCGCCAGCCTGAGGCTGCCCGGCGCCTCGCCCGCACCGGCGGCCGATACGCGCAGCGCGATCTCGCCCTTCTCGGTGAACTTGAACGCGTTCGAGAGCAGGTTCTTCAGGATCTGCTGCAGCCGCTTCTCGTCGGTGCGCAACGTCGACGGCAGGCGCGGGTCGACCTCGACCACGAACCCCAGTCGCTTGTCGGCCGCCATCTCGCGGAACGCTCGCTCCACGTAGTCGCGCAGCTCGGCCAGCCGCAACGGCGCGAAGTCGAGCGAAACCGTACCCGATTCGATCTTCGCCAGGTCGAGGATGTCATTGATCAGCGAGAGCAGGTCGACGCCGGCGGCGTAGATCGCCTGCGCGTAGTCGATCTGCTTCGGGGCGAGATTGTTGCCCGCGTTGTCCGACAGCAGCTTGGCGAGAATGAGCAGACTGTTGAGCGGCGTGCGCAGTTCGTGCGACATGTTGGCGAGGAACTGGGACTTGTAGCGCGAGCTCAGGGCCAGCTGCTCGGCCTTGTCCTCGAGCGCTGAACGCGCCTGCTCGACTTCGCGGTTCTTGTACTCCACCTGCGTCATCTGCTCCGACAGCAGCATCGCCTTCTCCTGCAGCGACTCGTTCGCGTGCTGCAGCTCTTCCTGCTGCTTCTTCAGCAGCCGCTCCGAGTTCTGCAGGTCCGCCGCCTGCTGCGCGAGGCGGTCGTTGGTCTTCTTGAGCTCCGCCTGCTGGCTCTGCAGTTCGACGGTGAGCGACTGGGACTGCTCGAGCAGGGCCGCGGTGCGCACATTCGCCTCGACCCGGTTGAAGACGATGCCGATGCTCTCGGTCAGCTGGTCGAGGAACGACAGGTGCGCGGCGCCGAACTTGCCGGTCGTCGCCAACTCGATGACCGCCTTCACTTCGCCGTCGAAAAGCACCGGCAGAATGATGATCGATTGCGGCGCCGCCGAGCCGAGCACCGAGCTGACGCGGATGAAGTCCTGCGGCGCCTCGTCGAGAACGATGCGCTTCTTCTCCGCCGCGCACTGGCCCACCAGGCCCTCGCCGATGCGCAGGGTCTTGGGCAGATGCTTGCTGGACTTGGTGGCGTAGCTCGCCAGCAGCTCCAGGCGCGGCTCGTCGTCGCGCTTCACCTGCACGTAGAACACGCCCTGCTGCGCGTTGACCAGCGGCGCCAGCTCCGAGAGCACCAGCTTCGACACCGCCGCCAGGTTGTCGTGGCCCTGCAGCATGCGGGAGAAGTTCGCCAGGTTGGACTTGAGCCAGTCCTGCTCCTTGTTCTCGAGGGTCGTCTCCTTCAGGTTGCGGATCATCTCGTTGATGTAGTCCTTGAGCGCCGCGACCTCGCCCATCGCCTCCACCGTGATCGAGCGCGTCAGGTCACCCTTGGCCACCGCGGTCGCGACGTCGGCGATCGCCCGCACCTGGGTAGTGAGGTTGGCCGCCATCGCGTTCACGTTGTCGGTGAGGTCGCGCCACAGGCCGGCGGCGCCGGGCACGCGCGCCTGGCCGCCCAGCTGGCCTTCGATGCCCACTTCGCGCGCGACGTTGGTGACCTGGTCGCCGAATGTCGCAAGCGTGTCGATCATGCCGTTGATCGTGTCGGCCATCGCCGCGATCTCGCCTTGCGCCTCGAACACCACCTTGCGCTTGAGATCGCCCTTCGCCACCGCGCTCACCACCTGCGCGATGCCGCGCACCTGCCCGGTGAGGTTCTCCGCCATCGCGTTCACGTTGTCGGTCAGGTCCTTCCAGGTCCCGGCCACCCCCGGCACCCGCGCCTGGCCCCCGAGCTTGCCGTCGGTTCCCACCTCGCGCGCCACG
>JBOIFE010000087.1:0-8191 GCA_050741015.1 Burkholderiales bacterium
GTCGTGAAGCGCGCGGTTGGGCGCGCGCGGCCGGACACGGAACAGGGCGCGGGCGAGTTCCAGCCCTTCTCCAACGACGACGCTTACCACAGCTTCCCTTCGCGCCACGCGGCGGTCATGTGGGCGGCAGTCACCCCCTACGCCAAGGAGTACGACATGCCCTGGCTCTACGGCGTCGCGGCCATCACCAACCTCGGCCGCGCCGCCAGCCGCGAGCACTGGTTCTCCGACACCGTGGCGGGATCGCTGCTGGGCTACTGGCTGGGCACCATCGCATGGGAAGCCCGCCGCGAGGCGCGGCTGGGCCGGGACTCGCCGCGGATTGGATTGGGCGTGGACCACATCAGCGTGGCGTGGGACTTTTAAATGGGGACAGTCCCTATTTACCTGCTCGCTTTCGTCGGCCTCGTCGCGAGCGCGCATGCCGAAGGCCCCTGCAAGGTCCTCGACCCCGAGCTCCAGGGCACCTACGTCGGCCCCTGCGTGAACGGCCTCGCCGAAGGCCAGGGCAGCGCGAGCGGCGCGGCAAAGTACACGGGCGGCTTCAAGGCGGGGCGCAAGGACGGGCGGGGGGTGAAGACCTGGCCGAGCGGCGATCGATACGAGGGCGATTTCGTGGCGGGCCGGAAAGAAGGGCGCGGGACGTACAGCTGGGGCCGCGGGCCGTGGGAGGGCGAGCGCTACGAGGGCGAGTACCGGAACGACAAGCGCGACGGCACGGGCACCTACACCTGGCCGACGGGCGACGTCTACCGCGGGCCCTGGAAGGAGGACCGGATCACGGGCTACGCTACGCCGATGATGCTCGCGCAGCGCAAGTTCGCCGAAGAGGCGATGAAGGCGGTCGGCAAGAAGAGGCAGGCCGTGTGCCGCGAGATGCCGGTCGGGATCGCATCCACCGAGTGGATCCGCGGCGTCGTGGTGGGCGTCTCGGGCGACAAGGTCGGCGTGCGCGTCGCAGACCCCGGGCACCAGCAGATCCTGCAGGGCGCCGTGCTGCGCCCCGGCGACGTGGTCTGGGACAAGCCGACCGATTGGACGCCATGCTTGTAAATGGGGACAGTCCCTATTTGCGCAAATGAGAAAAATAGGGACTGTCCCCATTAAGGCGTTGTTCATCGTCGTGCTGCTCGCGGGCGGGGCGGTGGTCGCGCACTACCACGTGGCCAACCAGCACTACTACCCGGTGACGCGCCTTTCCTCGAGCGACGGCTACACGTTCACGCTGGTGCAGGATCGCACCGACACGCGGGGCGAATGCGGCACGGCGAACGACCGGTTCCTCGAGCCGATCATGGCGGCGTGCAAGCAGTGCGAAATCGTCTACGCGCGCTGCGAGCGCGAGCTGCTGGGGCTCGAGCTGCAGCTGCTGATGGGCGACCCCGTGCCGATGCACGTGGTGGTCGCGCCGAACCTGCGGCTCGCGATCCAGGGGCCGGAGAAAGGGCTGCGCAGGGGCTGCGAGGCCATCGCCACGCAGATCGTGAAGTCGGGCGTGAAGTCGGCCGCCTGCGTGTTCCCCGGCACGCTGAGGCGGCCCTAGAAACGCGAAGGGCCCCTTGCGGGGCCCTCCGGGATCCAGCCGGTACTCCTCAGTGCGACGTGGTCGAGGTGGAGTGCCCCGCAGCGACGGTCACCGCAGCCGCGCCGATGAAGATCAGCGTGCCGGTGGTCGTACCCGCGGCCATGACGCCTCCCGCGGCCGCCGCCGTGGATGCGCCACCCGCGGCGCCACCGGCAGCGGCGCCGGCCGGCGCCTGCGCGGTCTGGATGGGCGCAGCACTCGGCGCCTGCGCTATTGTGGTCTTCGCTGGAGCATTCGCGGCGCTGTCGACGGGCTTGTCCGGTTGTGCGACGGCCGCGCTCATGCCGAGCGCGCATCCAATTGCAATTGCGATCCTGATGATGTTCATTCAAACCCCCAAAAAGTGCGCCGCAGCTGTTATTGATGCAGTCCTGTTCCTTGCAATGGACTCAGCAGGAACTTTGTCACAGTCTAGACCAACGCAACTTATGCGCCAATCCCCCCTCTATGGGAGGCGAATATCAACTTTTGTCAGCGAGAGGCAGCCGGCTTCCATGTTAACTTCCTCAGTCCTATGAAGATTTCAGAAATATCGTTTCGACAGATATCTGCAGCCGCGGCGCTCTCCTGCCTGGGGCTCCTCGCCTACGGCTACTACCTCCAGTATTTCGATGCCCAGGACCCGTGCCCCCTGTGCATCGTGCAGAGGCTCTTTTTCTTCGGCGTCATGGTCGTGCTGGGCGCCGCAGCCCTGCACGGGCCCGCGGCAAAGGGGCGCATCGCCTACTCGATCGTCGCGTTCCTGCTCGCCGTGGGAGGTCTCGCCACTGCGACGCGCCAGGTGTGGCTCCAGCACCTGCCGGCCGACCAGGTGCCCGCCTGCGGGCCGAGCCTCGACTACATGCTGCAGAACTTCCCGCTCGGCCGGACGATGCAGCTGCTGCTGCGCGGCTCGGGCCAGTGCGCCGAGGTGCACTGGCGGTTCCTGGGCTTCTCGATCGCCGAGTGGTCGCTCGCATGGTTCGCGGGCTTCGCCGCGCTCGCGGTGTGGCTCGCCATTCGCAGGAAGTAGGGTGGGCCGCGGGCCCACCCTACGCGCCTAAATGAGAAAAATAGGGACTGTCCCCATTTAGAGTTCGTAGCGGGTGCCTTCGGCGCCGCGGACGGTGGGCTCGACGATGGAGCGCGGCAGGTGGGGCGCGAAGAGCTCGATGAATTCGTAGGCGTAGCGGCGCAGGTAGGCGCCGCGCTTGATGCCGAGGCGCGTGGTCGAGGATTCGAACAGGTGCGCCGCGTCGAGCGCCTTCAGGCCCCGGTCGCGCTTCGCATCGAACGCCATCTTCGCCATGATCCCCACCCCGAGGCCCAGCTCGACGTAGGTCTTGATCACGTCGGCGTCGAGGGCCGTGAGCACCACCTTCGGCGCGAGGCCCCGGGTCTCGAAGGCCTTCTCGACCAGCGAGCGATTGGCGAAAGCGAAGTCGTAGGTCACCACCGGGTACTTCGCCACCGCCTCCAGCGTGACCGACTTCAGGCGCGCGAGCGGGTGGCGCGCCGGCACCACGATGACGCGGTTCCACTGGTAGCAGGGCAGCGACACGAGATCCGGGAAGTGCTCGATCTGCTCGGTCGCGATCGCGAAATCGGCCTCGCCCCGCAGCACCATCTCGCAGATCTGCGTCGGATTGCCCTGGTGGATGACGAGCTGGACGTCGGGGTAGCGGCGCTTGAGCACCGCGACCGACTTCGGCAGCGCGTAGCGCGCCTGCGTGTGCGTAGTGGCGATCGTGAGCGTGCCGACCTTCTCGTTGGCGTACTCGGCGCCCGCGCGCTTCAGGTTCGACGCCTCGGCGAGGATGCGCTCGGCGATCGCGAGCACGGCGCGCCCCGGCTCGGTGATCGCGGTGAAACGCTTGCCGCGCCGCACGAAGATCTCGATGCCGAGCTCGTCCTCGAGCTCCTTGATCTGGCGCGACACTCCCGGCTGCGAGGTGTGCAGCGCGTCGGCCGCGCCCGAGACCGAGAGGTCGTGGCGGGCGACCTCGGAGAGGAAGCGGAGCTGCTGGATCTTCATAAGAACTCGATGGCATAAGATCTTAGCATCTTAGTCTTTGTTTGTATAAGCCATGGGCGGAAAATTCGTCCCATGTACCAATACGACGAGGTCGACCAGCGGATCGTCGACGAGCGCGTCGCGCAGTTCCGCGACCAGACGCGGCGCTACCTCGCCGGCAAGCTCCCCGACGACGATTTCAAGCCGCTGCGGCTGCAGAACGGCCTGTATATCCAGCGCTATGCGCCGATGCTGCGGATCGCCATCCCGTACGGGATCCTCTCCTCGACCCAGCTGCGCAAGCTCGCGCACGTCGCGCGCACCTACGACCGCGGCTACGGGCACTTCTCGACGCGCCAGAACCTGCAGCTCAACTGGCCGAAGCTCGAGGACGTGCCCCAGATCCTCGCCGAGCTCGCGAGCGTGCAGATGCACGCGATCCAGACCTCGGGCAATTGCGTCCGCAACATCACGGCGGATCACTTTGGCGGCGTCGCGCGCGACGAGATCCTGGATTCGTTCGTGTGGTGCGAAATCCTGCGCCAGTGGTCGACCTTCAACCCGGAGTTCGCCTACCTGCCGCGCAAGTTCAAGATCGCCGTCAACGGCGCCACGGCCGACCGCACGGCGAGCTTCCTGCACGACATCGGGCTGCAGGCGCGCCGCGCGCGCGACGGCGAGATCGGCTTTCGCGTCATCGTCGGCGGCGGCATGGGCCGCACGCCGATCATCGGCCACGTGATCCGCGAGTTCCTGCACTGGCCGCACCTGCTCACCTACGTGGAAGCGATCCTGCGCGTCTACAACCGCTACGGGCGCCGCGACAACATCCACAAGGCGCGCATCAAGATCCTGGTGAAGGAGCGCGGGCCGGAGGCGTTCCGCGACGAGGTCGAGGCCGAATGGGCGCAGCTGAAGGGCGACGCGTCCACGCTCACCGAATCCGAGGTGCGCCGCGTCCAGGCGCGCTTCACGCGGCCCGCCTACGAGCCGCTCGAGGACCTCGAGCTGCCCGAAGTAGGCCCGTTCGGCGCCTGGGTGAAGCGAAACGTCTTCGCCCACAAGCGGCCCGGCTACGCGGCGGTGACGCTGTCGCTGAAGAAAACCGGCGTGCCGCCGGGCGATGCGACTGCCGACCAGATGGAGGCGATCGCGCGCCTCGCCGATCGCTACAGCTTCGGCGAGCTTCGCGTCACGCACGAGCAGAACCTCGTGCTCGCCGACGTGCGCCAGGACCGGCTCGCCGCGCTCTGGCGCGAGGCGCGGCCGCTGGGGCTCGCGACGCCCAACATCGGCCTTCTGACCAACATCATCGCCTGCCCGGGCGGGGATTTCTGCTCGCTCGCCAACGCGAAGTCGATCCCGGTCGCGGAGGCGATCCAGCGCTTGTTTGACGATCTCGACTACCTGCACGACATCGGCGAGCTCGACCTCAACATCTCCGGCTGCATCAACTCCTGCGGCCACCACCACGTCGGCCATATCGGCATCCTCGGCGTCGACAAGAACGGCGAGGAGTGGTACCAAATCACCATCGGCGGCAGCCAGGGCGCGCCCGCCGCGATCGGCAAGGTCATCGGCCCCTCGTTCGCGCAGCACGAGATCCCGTGGGTGATCGAGCGCCTAGTCGAGGTCTACCTCGCCGAGCGCGACGGCGACGCCGAGCGCTTCGTCGACACGGTGCACCGCATTGGCATCGAGCCCTTCAAGGAGCACGTCTATGGCCACGCTCATTCGCCGCGGCGCGATCGAGAAGCCGTCGTCGGCGCCTGAGGCGCCGGCGCTGCGCCTGGAGCCGACCGACGACCCGGCCTCGTATGCCGGGCGGCTCGGGTCGGCCGAGCGCGTGGAGGTGAACTTCCCGAAATTCACCGACGGCCGCGGCTACTCGATCGCGCGGCTGCTGCGCGAGCGCCACGGCTACCGGGGCGAGATCCGCGCCGTGGGCGACATCCAGCGCGACCAGGTTTTCTATCTTTCGCGCGTCGGGTTCGACGCGTTCCTGCTGCGCGAGGGCGAGGATGCGGACGACGCGCTCGCGGCCCTGGGCGACTTCAGCGAGGCCTACCAGGCCTCGGTCGAGCGCCCGCAGCCGCTCTTTCGACGCCGATGAGCGGCGTCGTCCATCTCGTCGGCGCCGGGCCGGGTGCTCCCGACCTCCTCACGGTGCGCGCGGCCCGGCTGCTCGGCGAGGCGGACATCGTCCTGCACGACGCGCTGGTGCATCCGGAGGTGCTCGCGCTCGCGGCGCGCGCGGAGAAGGTGGACGTGGGCAAGCGTTGCCGCGGCATGGGCTCGAGCCCGGCCACGCAGCAGGTGTTCATCAACAAGCGGCTGATCGACGCCGCGCGCAAGCACCGGGTAGTAGTGCGCCTTAAAGGCGGCGACCCGATGCTCTTCGGCCGTGCGCAGGAGGAGATCGACGCGCTCGCCGCGGCGGGCATCCGCTGCGAGGTGGTACCGGGCGTGACGGCGGCGCTTGCGGCTGCGTCCGAGCTTGGCGTGTCGCTCACGCGCCGGGGCGCGGCCCGCAGCGTTGCGTTCCTCACGCCGCGCGTGGGCGAAGGCGAAGGTTCGAACGAATGGATACGCGTGGCGCTTGCCGCGGACTCGGTCGCGCTCTACATGGGCGCGGGCGAGGCTGCCGCGATCCGCGACGCGCTCGTCAGCGCGGGCAAGCCCGCGTCGACGCCGGTGGTGATCGCGGAGAGCGTCTCCCTGCCGCAGGCGACTGCCGTGGCCGGGACACTGGGCGACCTCCCTCGCCTCGCCTCGCAGCGCGGCGCCGGCCCGGCGCTAGTACTTATTGGGGAGGTCTTCGCCCGCCTCCGCCACGCGCTAAATAGGGACAGTCCCCATTTTTCTCATTTGCGAGCCGCTCGCAAATGAGAAAAATGGGGACTGTCCCTAATTATCCTAATTATCCAGCACCAACTTCCTGACGCCGCCTGCCTCGATCTTCTTCCAGTCGGTAATCATCGGGATGTACTCGCCGTTTGCCCAGGCGGCGGCGAAGGTGCGGTAGTAGGGCGAAAGCACGTTCCCCGACTGCCCGCCGGAGTGGATGTAGAGCGAGTTGTCGACGTCGCTCAGGTCGTAGATCGCCCGCAGGCTCGGCGCGTGCACGCTCGCGAAAGGGCGCGCCTCGTCTTCGAATTTGCTGCGGCCGACATCCACGGTGTAGGGATCGCCGGGCGTGGGCACGGTGATGTCGAAGAAAGGCGCGAGCAGCCGCACGCGGTCGAACGGCCGGTGCTCGCTGAGCGCGTAGTGGGCGGTGCCCCAGCGCCACGCGCTCATGTCCGAGCCGTAGCGCCGGCGCAGGTCCGCCAGCGCCGCGTCGAGCGTCGTCGAGAGCACGCCGTCGCAGGTCTCCACGGACTTGGTGCGCACGTCGTCGCACCAGCGGCCCTCGCCGTCCACGTCGTTCAGCACCGCGGTCAGGAACGGCGCCCGCGCAAGCCAGTTTCCGCGGAAGACCTCGCCCATTTCGTCGGCGTAGATCGCGCGCGAGAACTCTCGCCACCAGGCCCAGGCGATGAGCGGCTCGGGACGCTCCGCGCTCATCGAGCCGTCCCAGCCGGCGAGCAGTTGCAGCGCGCGGCGCGCGGCGTCGCTCGCGGGTTTCGTTTTCAGCAGCCGCGGCAGGAGCTCGCGCACCGGCAGCGACACCACGTCGCCCTGGATGCGGGCAAAGCTGCCGATCGAGTGCTTTGGCACCGCGCGCAGCAGGTCCACGATTCGATTCGCCCGGTAGGGCGGGAGCCATTCGTTCGTGATGAAGTGCTTGTAGCCGGGGGGCGTGATGCGTTGGTTGGCCGTGACCACCTGGCCACTTGTCGGATTGTAGGAATGCGGCAGCTCATTGAAAGGGATAAAGCCGTTCCAGTCGTAGCGCGCGAGCCAGCCTGGCGCGGGCGCCATGCCGTGCAGGTCGTTGTCGGCGCGGCGCACCGGGACGCGACCCGCGGCAACGAAGCCGATGTTGCCCTCGACGTCGGCATACACGATGTTCTGCTGCGGCGTGTGGAAGTCCTTGGCCGCCGTGAGAAACCCCGCCCAGTCGCGAGCGCCGGCCATTTTTACTGCGGCCTGCATCGTGAGGTCGTCGTCGCGCAACGCCGTCCACTGGAACGCGAGCACGTGCCCGCGCGGCGCTGCGTCCTGGGCACTCTTCAGGACGTCGGAGATCACCGGGCCGTGGCGCGAGATGCGCACGCGAATCCGAACGTCCTCGGCGCCCTTCACCTTGATTACCTCGTCGACGACCGTGAAGGGCTTGGGACCTTCGGGCGTCAGGTAGTCGCCCGCGCTGTCCAGCCGCTCCAGGTAGAGGTCCTGCACGTCGGGGCCCGTGTTCGTGAAGCCCCACGCGAAGCGGTCGTTGCGGCCGAGCACGATCGCAGGCACGCCTGGCAGCGTCGAGCCGATCGCGTCGAAACCCGGCGCAGAGACGTGCGCGAAGTACCAGACCGGCGGTGCGGTGAGCCCCAGGTGCGGATCGTTGGCGAGGAGCGGCTTGCCGGTCGCGCTTTTCTCGCCCGACACCACCCAGTCGTTCGATCCCAACCCCTCGCCCGGGAAAATGGCGTAAATGGGGACAGTCCCTATTT
>JBOIFE010000088.1:0-3027 GCA_050741015.1 Burkholderiales bacterium
CGCATGCACGCGACGTACTACCGTCCGGGCGGCGTGCATCGCGATCTGCCCGATGCGATGCCGAAGTACAAGGCCTCGAAGTGGCATTCGCAGAAGGAGGTGGATCGCCTCAACGAGGCGCGCTCCGGATCGATGCTCGATTTCATCTGGGCGTTCACGGAACGCTTCCCCAAGGCCATCGTGGATTACGAGGCGCTGCTCACCGACAATCGCATCTGGAAGCAGCGTACCGTCAACATCGGGGTGGTCTCTCCGGAGCGCGCGATGCAGCTCGGCTTCTCGGGCCCGATGCTGCGCGGCTCGGGCATCGCCTGGGACCTGCGCAAGAAGCAGCCTTACGAGGTCTACGACCAGGTCGAGTTCGATGTGCCGGTCGGCGTCAACGGCGACTGCTACGACCGCTACCTCGTGCGCATCGAGGAGATGCGCCAGTCCAACCGCATCGTGCGCCAGTGCATCGCGTGGCTGCGCGCGAACCCGGGCCCGGTGATCACCGACAACCACAAGGTGGCGCCGCCCTCGCGCGAGGAGATGAAGACGAACATGGAGGAGCTGATCCACCACTTCAAGCTCTTCACCGAGGGGTTGCACGTGCCGGAAGGCGAGGCCTACGCCGCGGTCGAGCACCCCAAGGGCGAGTTCGGGATCTACCTCGTCTCCGACGGCGCGAACAAGCCGTACCGGCTGAAGATCCGTGCGCCCGGGTTCCCGCACCTCGCTGCGCTGAACGAGATGTCGCGCGGGCACATGATCGCCGACGCGGTCGCGATCATCGGCACGCAGGACATCGTCTTCGGGGAAATTGACAGATGAGCGATCTCGCGATGCTGTCCGCCGGTGCCCTGGAGAAGATCGACCGAGAAGTCGCCAAGTATCCCGCCGACCGCAAGCAATCGGCGGTGATGGCGGCGCTCATCGTCGCGCAGGACGAGAAGGGGTGGCTCGCGTCCGAGACGATGGACTTCGTGGCGCACTACCTGGGCATGGCGCCGGTGGCCGTATACGAGGTCGCGAGCTTCTACACGATGTACAACCGCCAGCCGACCGGCACGCACAAGCTCACGATCTGCACCAACCTGCCGTGCGGGCTGCAGGGCTCGCTCGCGGCCGCCGACCACCTGAAGCAGCGGCTCGGCATCGACTTCAACGGGACCACGGCCGACGGCTGGTTCACGCTGAAGGAAGGCGAGTGCATGGGTGCCTGCGCCATGGCGCCCGTGGTGCTGGTCGACAACAAACGCATGTGCGACTTCATGACCCACGACAAGCTCGATGCGCTGATCCACGAACTCTCGAGGAAGGGCTGAGGCGTGCTCGACTACGGTCCGGACGCGATCCTGATGGCGGGCCTGGACGGGCGCAACTGGCGCCTGAAGGACTACGAGGCGCGCGAGGGCTACGCGGCACTGCGCCGCGTCCTGAAGGAGGGCGTCGCGCCCGACGCCGTGATCGCGGAGGTGAAGAAGTCGGCGCTTCGCGGGCGCGGCGGCGCGGGCTTCCCGACCGGGCTCAAATGGTCGTTCATGCCGCGCCAGTTCCCGGGGCCGAAGTACGTGGTGTGCAACTCCGACGAGGGCGAGCCCGGCACCTGCAAGGACCGGGACCTGCTGCGCTACAACCCGCACGCCGTGATCGAGGGCATGATCATCGCCGGCTACGCGATGGGCGCGACCGCCGGCTACAACTACATCCACGGCGAGATCTGGGCGGAGTACGAGCAGTTCGAGGAGGCGCTGAAGGAAGCCTACGCCGCAGGCTACCTCGGCCAGAAGATCCTCGGCTCGGAGTATTCCTACGAGCTGTACGCGCACGCGGGCTACGGCGCCTACATCTGCGGCGAGGAGACGGCATTGCTCGAGTCGCTCGAGGGCAAGAAGGGCCTGCCGCGATTCAAGCCGCCGTTTCCCGCGAGCTTCGGCCTGTTCGGCAAGCCGACCACGATCAACAACACCGAGACCTTCGCTGCCGTCCCGTGGATCCTGCGCCGGGGCGCCGACGCCTTTCTCGCGCTGGGCCGGCCGAACAACGGCGGCACCAAGCTGTTCTCGGTCACCGGCCACGTCAACCGGCCGGGCAACTACGAGGTGAAGCTCGGCACGCCGTTCGCGACGCTGCTCGAGATGGCGGGCGGCGTGCGCGGCGGCCGCAAGCTGAAGGCCGTGATCCCCGGCGGTTCGTCGATGCCGGTGCTGCCCGCCGAGGTCGTGATGCAGACCGACATGGACTACGACTCCATCGCCAAGGCGGGCTCCATGCTCGGTTCGGGCGCCGTGATCGTGATGGACGAGACCACCTGCATGGTGCGCGCGCTCGAGCGCCTGTCGTATTTCTACTTCGAGGAGTCCTGCGGGCAGTGCACGCCGTGCCGCGAGGGCACGGGCTGGCTCTACCGCGTCGTCAACCGCATCGAGAACGGGCAGGGCCGCATGGAGGACCTCGCGCTGCTCGACGACGTCTCCGACAACATCGCCGGTCGCACGATCTGCGCGCTCGGCGACGCGGCCGCGCTGCCGGTGAAGAGCTTCATCAAGCATTTCCGCGCCGAGTTCGTGCACCACATCGAGCGCCGGCGCTGCCTCGTGCAGGGCCCGGACAGCGAGCCGAAGTGGGGCCGCTCCGGCGCGCACGCGCGCGCCGCCGTGAAGGAAGCCGCCTGATGCCCAAGCTCGAGATCGACGGCAAGCCGATCGAAGTCGCGCACGGCACCACGGTGATCGAGGCCGCGAAGCGCCTCGACATCTACGTGCCGCACTTCTGCTACCACTCGAAGCTGTCGATCGCGGCCAACTGCCGCATGTGCCTGGTGGAGATCGAAAAGGCGCCCAAGCCGCTGCCGGCCTGCGCCACGCCGGTCACCGAGGGCATGAAGGTCTGGACGCACTCGCCGGAGGCCAAGAAGGCCCAGAACGGGGTGATGGAGTTCCTGCTCATCAACCACCCGCTCGACTGCCCAATCTGCGACCAGGGCGGGGAGTGCGAGCTGCAGGACCTGGCGATGGGCTTCGGCCGCGACGCATCGCGCTACAA
>JBOIFE010000089.1:0-3288 GCA_050741015.1 Burkholderiales bacterium
TCCTGAAAGAGCCCCTTTTACGAACATCTGCACGTCGGTATGGAGGATGCGCCCCTTCGGTCCGCTGCCCTGGACCTGCGAAAGGTCGACGCCGAGCTCGCGCGCGAACTTGCGCACCGAGGGACTCGCGTGAGGCTTGGAGGCCAGCGCCTCCTGGGGCTCGAGCGGCACCGGCGGGCGCAGGGGCGCGGCGGCTTCGGGCGCCGCGGCGGGCTCGGCCGCTGTCGGCGCCGGCGCGGCGGCGCCTGAGCCTTCGAGCACGAGGATCGCCGAACCCTGCGAGACCTTGTCGCCCACCTTGACGCGCAGCTCCTTCACCACGCCCGCGCCGGGCGCCGGGATTTCCATCGTCGCCTTGTCGGACTCGACGGTGATCAGCGACTGCTCGGCAGTGACCGCATCGCCGGCCTTCACCAGCACCTCGATCACCTCGACTTCCTTGAAGTCCCCGATGTCCGGGACCTTCACCGTCGTTGAACCCTCGCCCGCGGATGCGGCCTTCGGGGTCGGCGCGGCGGACGCAGCGCTCGCCGCCGGGGCGGGGACAGACTTCGGCGCCTGCGCCTTCGCAGCGCCCCCCACTGCCTCGTCGAGCACGAGAATCGCCGAGCCCTGCGAGACCTTGTCGCCCACCTTGACGCGCAGCTCCTTCACCACGCCCGCGCCCGGCGCCGGGATTTCCATGGTGGCCTTGTCAGACTCGACGGTGATCAGCGACTGCTCGGCGGTGACCGCATCGCCGGGCTTCACCAGCACCTCGATCACCTCGACTTCCTTGAAGTCCCCGATGTCCGGGACGCTGACTTCCTTCATACCGTGGTCGGATCCGGCTTCTCGGGATCGATGCCGTACTTCTTCAGCGCCTCGGCCACTGCTGTTGCCTTGCCCTCGCCACCGTCGGCGAGCGCCTTCAGCGCCGCGACCGCAACGAAGAACCGGTCCACTTCGAAGAAGTGGCGCAGCTTCGCACGTGAATCCGAGCGGCCGAAGCCGTCGGTGCCGAGTACGCGAAAGCGCCGGTCCGGCGGCACGTAGGGGCGGATCTGGTCGGCGAAAGCCTTTATGTAGTCGCTCGCCGCGACGACCGGTCCCGCAGGCCGCGCCGCAAACGCCTGCGCGACGTAGGGCACGCGAGGCTTCGCCGCCGGGTGCAGCAGGTTCCAGCGCTCGGCCGCGAGGCCATCGCGCCGCAGCTCGGTGAAGCTCGTGGCGCTCCAGACGTCGGCCGCGACGCCCCAGTCCTTCTCCAGCAGCTCGGCCGCGGCCTCGACCTCGCGCAGGATCGTGCCCGAGCCCATCAGCTGCACGCGCGACTTGGCCTTGGACTTCGATTCGCGCAGCAGGTACATGCCTTTCAGGATGCCTTGTTCCGCGCCCTGCGGCATCGCCGGATGCTCGTAGTTCTCGTTCATCACGGTGAGGTAGTAGAAGACGTCCTCCTGTTCCTGCACCATGCGACGCAGGCCGTCGTGCACGATGACGGCGAGTTCGTAGCCGTAGGTGGGATCGTAGGACACGCAGTTCGGGATGACCGAGGACAGGATGTGCGACTGGCCGTCCTCATGCTGCAGGCCTTCGCCGTTCAGCGTGGTGCGCCCCGCCGTGGCGCCGAGCAGGAAACCCCGGGCGCGCTGGTCGGCCGCCGCCCAGGCGAGGTCGCCCACCCGCTGGAAGCCGAACATCGAGTAGAAGATGTAGAACGGCACCGTGACCTGATTCGAATGGCTGTACGCGGTCGCCGCCGCGATCCAGGAGCAGAATGCGCCCGCCTCGTTGATGCCTTCCTCGAGGATCTGCCCGGCCTTGTCCTCGCGGTAGTACATGACCTGGTCGCGGTCCACCGGCTCGTACTTCTGCCCCTCGGGCGCGAAGATGCCGAGCTGGCGGAACATGCCTTCCATGCCGAAGGTGCGCGCCTCGTCGGGCACGATCGGCACGATGCGCTTGCCGATCTCCTTGTCGCGCACGAGCGCGGTGAGGATGCGCACGAACGCCATCGTGGTGGAGATCTCGCGCCCTTCGCCCGAGCCCTTGAGCACGGCGTCGAATGCCTCGAGGGCCGGCACTGCGGGCGTGGCGTCGGCCTTGCGCCTGCGCTGCGGCAGGTAGCCGCCCAGGGCCTGGCGCCGCTCGTGCAGATACTGCATCTCAGGCGACTCCGGCGGCGGCACATAGAACGGCAGCTCCGCGAGCTTTTCGTCGGCAATCGGCACGTTGAAGCGGTCGCGCATTTCCTTGATCGTCGCCAGGTCCACCTTCTTTAGCTGGTGCGTGGGATTCTTCGCCTGGCCCTGCTTGCCCAGACCATAGCCCTTGATGGTCTTCGCCAGGATGACGGTCGGCTGCCCCTTGTGCTTCACTGCGGCCGCGTAGGCGGCGTAGATCTTGTGCGGGTCATGGCCGCCGCGATTGAGGCGCCAGACGTCCTCGTCGGTCATGCGCGACACGAGCTCCAGGGCCTTCGGATCCTTGCCGAAGAAGTGCTTGCGCACGAAGGCGCCGTCGTTCGCCTTGTAGTTCTGATATTCGCCGTCGACGGTTTCCTCCATGACGCGCAGCAGCCGCCCCTCCTTGTCGCGCGCGAACAGCGGGTCCCAGTACGAGCCCCAGATCACCTTGATCACGTTCCAGCCGGCGCCGCGGAAGTCACCCTCGAGCTCCTGGATGATCTTGCCGTTGCCGCGCACCGGGCCGTCGAGGCGCTGCAGGTTGCAGTTGACGATGAAGACGAGGTTGTCGAGCTTCTCGCGCGACGCGAGGCCGATCGCACCGAGCGATTCGGGCTCGTCCATCTCGCCGTCGCCGCAGAACACCCACACCTTGCGCTTGCTGGTGTCGGCGATGCCGCGCGCGTGCAGGTACTTCAGGAAGCGCGCCTGGTAGATCGCCATCAGCGGGCCGAGGCCCATCGACACCGACGGGTACTCCCAGAAGTTCGGCATCAGCCACGGGTGCGGGTACGACGAGAGGCCGCCGCCCGGCTTCGACTCGCGCCGGAAGTTCTCGAGGTGCGTTTCGTCGATGCGCCCTTCGAGGTAGGCGCGGGCGTAAATGCCCGGTGAGCCGTGGCCCTGGAAGAAGATAATGTCGCCGTCGCCCTCGTCGTGTCCCTTGAAGAAATGGTTGAACGCCACTTCGTACAGCGTCGCCGACGAGGCAATCGTGGAAATGTGGCCGCCGATCCCTTCTTCCGCCTTGTTCGCGCGGACGACCATCGCCGCCGCGTTCCAGCGGACGAGGCTCTTGATGCGGCGCTCGACGTCGGGGCTGCCGGGCATCAGGGCCTGT
>JBOIFE010000090.1:0-4941 GCA_050741015.1 Burkholderiales bacterium
TGATCGTGGGCCCGGGCAACGCCTACGTCGCCGAAGCCAAGCGCCAGGTGTTCGGCGAAGTGGGCATCGAGATGGTCGCCGGCCCCTCCGAAATCCTGGTGATCGCCGACGGCTCCGCGCCGGCGGACTGGGTGGCGATGGACCTGTTCTCGCAGGCCGAACACGACGAAACCGCACAGGCGATCCTGCTGTCGCCGAAGGCGAAAGTCCTCGATGCGGTCGAAGCTGCCGTCGGGCGGCTGCTCCCGGGGATGGCGCGCAAGAAGGTGATCGCAGCGTCGCTGAAGGCGCGCGGGGCGCTCATCCTGGTGCGCAGCCTCGAGGAGGCCTGCGCCGTCGCCAACCGGATCGCGCCCGAGCACGTCGAACTGATGGTGGCGCGCCCCGAACGCTGGCTGACAAAGATCACGCGCGCCGGCGCCGTGTTCCTCGGCAGCTACACGTCGGAGGCGATCGGCGACTACTGCGCGGGCCCCAACCACGTGCTGCCGACCGCGGGCACCGCGCGGTTCTCCTCGCCGCTCGGCGTCTACGACTTCCAGAAGCGCATGAGCGTGATCGGCGTATCGCGCGAGGGCGCGCAGAAGCTCGGCCGCATCGCGGTGACGCTTGCCGAGGGCGAGGGGCTGGGCGCGCACGCACGCGCGGCGGCCGCGCGCTTCCGATGAGCGCCGCGGAAAAGATCGTGCGGCCGGAGATCCAGGCCATGCACGCCTACCCCGTTGCGGACGCGACGGGGTTGGTCAAGCTCGACGTGATGGAGAGCCCCTACGGGCTGCCCAAGGGGCTGGCCGATGAAATCGGCCGCATCGTCGCCGGCCTCTCGCTCAACCGCTACCCGGTGCCGACCGCGACGCGGCTGCGCGCGGTCATTCGCGAGGTCATGCAGGTGCCGGCAGGCTGCGACGTGCTGCTCGGCAACGGCTCGGACGAGTGCATCCAGTACGTCACGGCGACGGTCGCGCGCGAAGGCGCGGCGGTGATGGCGCCAACGCCGTCGTTCGCCATGTTCTCGATGCACGCCTTCTTCTACCGGCTGCGGTTCGTGGGCGTGCCGCTGTGCGCGGACTTCGCGCTGGACGCGGAAGCCTTCCTCGAGGCGATGCGAAAGGAAAAACCCGCGCTCGTCTGGATTGCGTTCCCCAACAACCCGACCGGAAACGCCTTCCCGGTCGCGGACATCGAGCGCATCGTGGCCGCGGCCCCCGGCCTGGTCGTGATCGACGAGGCTTACCAGCCCTTCGCGGGGGCGACGTTCATGCCGCGCCTGGCGGAGTTCGAGAACCTCGTGGTGATGCGCACCGTGTCGAAGATCGGCATGGCGGGCCTGCGCCTCGGTTACGTCGCCGGCCGGGCCGAGTGGATCGATGCATTCAACAAGGCGCGCTCGCCGTTCAACGTGAACGTCGTCACCGAGGCGATCGCGATCAAGCTGCTCGAGAACAAACCGGTGCTCGACGCGCAGGCGGCGAAGGTGCTCGCGGAGCGCGAGCGCATGCGCCCCGAGCTCGAGCGCGTGCCGGGCCTGACGGTCTATCCGACCGCGGCCAATTTCTTCCTCGTGCGCGTGGCGGGCGCGACGGGAGCAGGCACGAAGGCGTTCGACCGCCTCAGGGCGCAGGGCGTGCTGGTGAAGGACTTCTCGGGCGGGCTGCCGGCGCTGCAGAATTGCCTGCGGCTGACCGTCGGCACGCCCGACGAAAACCGTATACTGCTGACCGCCCTCCGAGAAGCGCTGTGAACCGCACCGCCGAGATCACCCGCAACACCAAGGAAACCCGGATCCGCGTCAAGCTCGGCCTGGACGGCAAGGGCTCGGCGAAGCTCTCGACGGGACTGCCGTTCCTCGAGCACATGCTCGACCAGGTCGCGCGCCACGGCATGCTCGACCTCGAGATCGAGGCCCGGGGCGACCTGCACATCGACGGGCACCACACCGTCGAGGACATCGGCATCACGCTCGGCCAGGCTTTCGCCAAGGCGATCGGCGACAAGTCGGGCGTGCGCCGCTTCGGCCACGCCTACGTGCCGCTCGACGAGGCGCTGTCGCGCGCGGTGATCGATTTCTCGGGCCGACCGGACCTGGAGTACCACGTGAAATTCACGCGCGCGCTGATCGGCGAGTTCGACGTCGACCTGGTGCACGAATTCTTCCAGGGCTTCGTCAACCACGCCCTGGTGACGCTGCACCTGGACAACCTGCGCGGCGACAACGCGCACCACCAGTGCGAGACGCTGTTCAAGGCGTTCGCGCGCGCGCTGCGCATGGCGGCCGAGCCCGACCCGCGCGCCGCCGGCGTCATTCCGTCCACTAAAGGCACGCTCTAGTTGGACATCGCAGTCGTCGACTACGGCATGGGCAACATCCGCTCGGTGTCGAAGGCGCTCGAGCGGGTGGCGCCGCAGGCGCGCGTGTCGGTCACCGCGGACCCGGCGCGCATTCTCGCGGCCGACCGGGTCGTGGTGCCGGGCCAGGGCGCGATGCCCGATTGCATGGCGCAGCTCGCCGCGAGCGGCGCGCGCGACGCGGTGATCGCCGCCACGCGCGACAAGCCCTTTCTCGGCATCTGCATCGGCGCGCAAATGCTGTTCGAGCAGGGGGAAGAAGGCGATACGCCCGGCCTCGCCCTGCTCGCGGGCCGCGTGCCGCGCTTTCCCGCCGCGCGCATGGCAGGGCGCAAGGTGCCGCACATGGGCTGGAACGAAGTCCGCCAGGCGCGCGAGCATGCGCTCTGGGAGGGCATCCCGAGCGGCGAGCGCTTCTATTTCGTGCACAGCTACTATCCCGATCCTGCGGATCGCGAGCTGGTGGCCGCGACCAGCGACTACGGCATTGCCTTTACCTGCGCCATCGCCCGGGATAACATCTTCGCCGTGCAGTTCCACCCGGAAAAGAGCCAGTCGGCCGGGCTTCGCCTGCTCTCCAACTTCGTGCAATGGCGGCCCTAGGCTCGATCTAGACGTTCCTGGCAGCACCGAGTGCTGATCATCCCGGCGATCGATTTGAAGGACGGCCGCTGCGTGCGCCTGAAGCAGGGCGACATGGCGAGCGCAACCGTGTTCAGCGAGGATCCCGTCGCCACGGCGAAGCACTGGGCCGCGCAGGGCGCGCGGCGCCTCCACGTCGTCGACCTGAACGGCGCGATCGCGGGGCGGCCGAAGAACGAGAAGGTGATCCGCGACATGATCCGCGCCGTCGGCGACGCGATGCCGATCCAGCTGGGCGGCGGCATTCGCGACCTCGACACCATCGAAAGCTACATCGACGCGGGCGTCACCTACGTCATCATCGGCACGGCGGCGGTGAAGAACCCGGGATTCCTCTCGGACGCGAGCTACGCGTTTCCCGGGCACATCATCGCGGGCCTGGACGCCAAGGACGGCAAGGTGGCGGTGGAGGGCTGGTCGAAAATGACCGGCCACGACGTGGTCGACCTCGCGAAGCGGTACGAGGACTACGGCATCGAGGCGCTCGTGTACACCGACATCGGGCGCGACGGCATGCTGTCCGGCGTCAACGTGGAAGCGACGCTCAAGCTCGCGCAGGCGATCAAGACGCCGATCATCGCCTCCGGCGGGCTGAACAGCCTCAAGGACATCGAGACCGTGTGCCAGAAGCTCGTCCCCGAGGGCGTGATCGGCGCAATTGCGGGCCGCGCGCTCTACGAGGGCACGATCGACTTCAAGCAGGCGCAGGCCGCCGCCGACAAGGCGGTCGGAAAGTAGGACGGCCATGGGGCTCGCAAAGCGCGTCATTCCTTGCCTCGACGTCACCGCGGGGCGCGTCGTGAAGGGCGTGAACTTCGTCCGCCTGCGTGACGCGGGCGACCCGGTCGAGATCGCCGCGCGCTACGATGCCGAAGGCGCCGACGAGCTCTGCTTCCTCGACATCACCGCGAGCTCCGACGACCGCGACATCCTGCTGCACGTGATCGAGGCGGTCGCCGCGCAGGTCTTCATCCCGCTGACGGTGGGCGGCGGCGTGCGCCGGGTCGAGGACGTGCGGCGGCTGCTGAACGCAGGCGCGGACAAGGTGTCGATCAATACGGCGGCGGTGCAGAATCCGTCGCTCATCGAGGAGGCTTCGGGCAAGGTGGGCAACCAGTGCATCGTGGTGGCGATCGACGCGAAGCGCCGCGCGGGCGGTGGCTGGGAGGTCTACACCCACGGCGGGCGCAAGCCGGCCGGGCTGGATGCGGTGGACTGGGCCCGCCGCATGCAGGCCGCGGGCGCGGGTGAGATCCTGCTGACCAGCATGGACCGCGACGGCACGCGCGACGGCTTCGACCTCGAGCTCACTCGTGCGGTGGCGGATGCCGTCGGCGTGCCGCTCATCGCCTCGGGCGGCGTGGGCAGCCCGGAGCACCTGGCGCAAGGAGTGCTCGAAGGCGGCGCCGACGCGGTGCTCGCGGCGAGCGTGTTCCACTTCGGCGATTTCACGGTTCGCTCGGCGAAGCAGTACATGCGCGGGCGCGGCATCGAGGTGCGCCTGTGAGCGCGTGGCTCGACGAGCTTTGCTGGGGCGCGGACGGACTCGTCGCCGCCGTCGCGCAGGACGCGACCACCGGCCGCGTGCTGACCGTGGCATGGATGAACCGCGACGCGCTCGAGGCCACCGTGGAGCGGGGCGAGGCGGTGTACTGGTCGCGCTCGCGCCAGCGCCTGTGGCGCAAGGGCGAGGAGTCGGGCCACGTGCAAAAGGTGAAGGAGCTGCGCATCGACTGCGATGCCGACGCCGTGCTGCTCAAGGTGGAGCAGGTCGCCGGCATCGCCTGCCATACCGGGCGCGAGAGCTGCTTTTTCCGCAAACTCGACAACGGCAGGTGGGTGAGCACGGATCCGGTGCTGAAGGATCCCGGGCTCATCTACAAGGACAAGCACAAATGAAGCGGGGACTGGCCGAAACGCTGGAGCGCATCGCCGCCACGATCGAGGCGCGCA
>JBOIFE010000091.1:0-8157 GCA_050741015.1 Burkholderiales bacterium
TGGTCGAGAACCTGCCGAGCCCGTTCGACCGCCGCGTATGGCAGGAAGCGTGCGCGTTGCGCGATGCGGGATACCGGGTGTCGATCGTCTGCCCGACGGGTCCCGGCTGCGAGCGGCGCTTCGAGGCGATCGACGACATCCACATCTACCGCTACCGGCTGCCGCTCGAAGCTGCGGGCGCCGCGGGCTACGCGCTGGAGTACGCAGTCGCGCTTGCAGCCAGCTTCGCGCTCGCCTGGCGCGTGCTGCTGACGCGTGGCTTCGACGTGGTGCACGCCTGCAATCCGCCCGACCTGTTGTTCCTCATCGGCGGGTTCTTCAAGCTGCTTGGCAAGAAATTCGTCTTCGACCACCACGACCTCGGCCCGGAGCTCTACGAGGCGAAGTTCGGCCGGCGCGACTTCTTGCACCGCCTGCTGCTCGCGCTCGAGCGCTGGACTTTCCGCACCGCCGACGTCTCGATTGCGACCAACGAGTCCTACCGCCGCGTGGCGATCGAGCGCGGCGGCATGCCGCCGGAGCGTGTTTTCGTCGTGCGCAGCGGCCCGAGCCTCGAGCGGATGAAGGTCCTGCCGCCGGACGAGCGCCTGAAGCGCGGGCGGCGCCATCTGGTGGGCTGGGTCGGCGTGATGGGCAGGCAGGAGGGCATCGACTACCTGCTGCGGGCCGCTCGCCACATCGTGCACGAGCTCGGGCGCGACGACGTGCATTTCGGCCTGGTGGGCGGCGGCACCTCGCTCGAGGAGATGAAGGCGCTCGCCGCCGAGCTCGGCGTGGTCGACCACGTGAGCTTCACCGGGCGGGTTCCGGACGCCGAGATGCTCGCGATGCTCAATACCGCGGACGTCTGCGTCAACCCCGACGTCGCCAGCGAGATGAACGACAAGTCGACCATGAACAAGGTGATGGAGTACATGGCGCTCGGCAAGCCGCTGGTGCAGTTCGACCTGACCGAGGGGCGGCGCTCGGCGCGCGAGGCCTCGCTTTACGCGAAGCCCAACGACGCGCGCGACCTGGCGCACAAGCTGCTCGAGCTGCTCGACGACCCCGCGCGGCGCGCGCGCATGGGCGAGTTCGGGCGCCGGCGGGTGGAGCGCGAGCTCGAGTGGCGCCACGAAGCGCCCCGGCTCCTCGCCGCCTACGCCTCGCTGTGGCGCGCGCCTCGGCTGACGCAGGTGGCGGGAAGGGTGGATGCGTGAAGCTGCTCCCGCTCTACTCGCCCGCGCAGTTCGAGCTGGCCGCGGGATGGCTCGCGCGCAAGGAAAATCGCGACTGGCTCGACTTTGGCATCGGCCACCAGCCGGTTACGCCCGCGATCCTCGCGGTGATGGCGCGGCGCGACACGCACTTCCTGCGCGCCTACACCTCGGATCGCGACGACACGCCGATCGGCATGGTCGCGCTCAGCAGCGTCGATCCGGTGTTCAAGACCGCGATCTTCTGGGGTACCTCCGGCGACAAGTCCTTCGCCAGCCGCGGCTACTCGACGCTCGCCAGCTCGAAGCTCATGACCATTGCGTTTCGCGAGCTCGGCCTGCGTTCGGTGAACACCTGGGCGGCCGAAGGCAACCCGTCGGTGCGCATCATCACGCGCATCGGCTTTCGGCCCGCCGGTCGCCTGCGGCAGTGCCACTGCATCGACGGCCGGCCGCACGACCGGTTGCTGTTCGACCTGCTCGCTTCGGAGCACCGCGAGCTCGACGAAAGGCACTGGCGCCGGCTCGAACGGTCGCGGCGGGAAGAGGCAGCCGAGGCGCGACCGGCATAAGCGCGAGAATCGCGATGGATGCGAAGGCCAAGCGGCAGGCGCTGCGGAGGATCTCGAACGGCGTCTACGTCCTCACCTCGCGCAGCGGCGTTCGCTACGGCGCGGCGACCGTGAGCTGGGTCTCGCAGGTGTCGTTCAAGCCGCCGCTGGTCATGGCCGCGGTGCGCAGGGACAGCAACGTGTTTGCCTGCCTGGCCGAGAGCGGCTGTGCCGTGCTGCACGTCGTGGGCGAGCGGCAGCAGGAGCTCGCGCGGCGGTTCTTCCATACCACCCTGGCCGAGGGCGAGTCGATCAACGGTGAGCCCTTCGTTGCCGGCACCACCGACGCGCCAGTGCTCGCGGCCCTGCCGGTCCACGTCGAGTGCCGGGTGGCGCGCATTGCGGACAGCGGCGGCGATCACGCGCTGGTGATCCTCGAGGTGGTGGAGGCGCAGTGCCGGGAACGCGTGCGGCCTCTGACCATCGCCGAGTCGCCGTGGGAGTACGGCGGGTGAGAAGGGAAGTGAGCGCACGATGATCGCGCTGCGCCTGGCGAAGGTCCTGATGCAGACGTTGCCCGCGCGCCCCGAGCCGCCGGGCGAAAAGGTCAGCGACATGCAGGAAGTGTTCCGTCACGAGCGGTTCCTGGCGGCCCAACCGTCGCACCGGGCCGCTTATATGCTCGCTTCATCCCGCAGCAAATACGAAAGCGAGCTCGCGTACCCGTGGGACGCCTATTTCGGGATCGATCTGCGCCCGCAGCTCGCGGGCAGAGAGGCGCTCGACCTGGGGTGCTTCACCGGTGGACGCGGCATCGCATGGTATGAGCGTTACGGCCTGACGCGCCTGACGGGGGTGGATGTCGATCAGACCTTCATCGACGCCGGGAACCAGTTCGCCCGGACCCGGGGCGTCGCTGCCGATTTTCAGCTCGCCCGAGGAGAAGCGCTGCCCTTCGAGGATGACGCCTTCGACGCGATCCTCTCCTACGACGTGCTGGAGCACGTGCGCAGTGTCGCGCGCACGTTGGCGGAGTGCCACCGCGTGCTCAAGCCGGGCGGCCGTTGCTACCTCGTTTTTCCGGGCTATTTCCAGCCGGTCGAACATCATCTGTCGCTTGCCACGCGCGTCCCGGGGATCCAGTGCCTGTTTACGGGCAAGACCCTGGTCGCGGCTTATTGCGAAATCCTGAATGACAGGGGGGAAGACTCGCGCTGGTACCGGCGCCGATCAGCCGCGCTGGAACCTTGGGAACGGAGCAATACCCTGAACGGCATCACGCAGCGCGGGTTCCGGCGCATCTTGCGCGAATCCGACTGGCGCGTGGTGCTGCACAGCCGCAAGCCGATCGGCAGCATCGGACGGAACATCTCGCGGAACCGGATCGTGAGTTACCTGGCTAACGCCTTCCGGCCGTTTACCTACGTTCCCGGGCTGCAGGAGTTCTTTCTGCACCGGATCACCTACATCCTCGAGAAACCGTCTGCGGGGACGGCGTGAAGCAGGCCCGTCAAATCCTGGGCAACGGCGCCCTCGACATCGCGGAAGTGCCGCTGCCCGCGCTCGCTCCGGGGGCGGTGCTGGTGCGCAACCACTACTCGTTCGTGAGTGTCGGCACCGAGAAGATGAAGGTCACGCAGGCGCGCATGAATCTTGCCGAGAAAGCGAGAGAACGTCCTGATCAGGTGAAGCTGGTGCTCGACACGCTCAGGGAGCAGGGCGTGATACCCACGCTGCGCAAAGTCCGGGAACGTCTCAGCGCCCCGGCCACTCTGGGCTACAGCTGCGCTGGCGTCGTGGCCGCGCTGGGCTCGCAGGTGGAAGAGTTTCGCGTCGGCGAGCGCGTCGCGTGCATCGGCGAGGGCGTGGCGACGCACGCGGAATACAACAGCGTGCCGCGCAATCTGGTGGCGCACGTGCCGGACAACGTGAGCCTCGACGCTGCCAGCGCGAGCGCGGTCGGCGCGATAGCGCTCCAGGCCGTGCGCCAGGCGAGGCTCGAGCTGGGCGAGAGCGTAGCGGTGATCGGGCTCGGTCTGCTCGGGCAGTTCCTGGTGCAGCTCTGCCGCGCGAACGGATGCCGCGTGGTCGGGGTGGACCTCGATCCCGGCAAGTGCGCGCTGGCGGTCGACAATGGCGCGCAAGCGGCCTGTGCCCCCGTCGCGGACGATGCGCTCGGTCACACCCTGCGCGCGAGCGCGGGCGCGGGCGTCGACGCGGTGTTCCTTACGGTGTCGACCCGGGATCCCGGTCCGGTCGCGCTGGCCGCGCTGCTGGTGCGCGATCGGGGCCGGGTGGTCTGCCTCGGCAACACCGCGATCCAGCTCGAATGGCGCACCTGGTTCGGCAAGGAGATCGAGTTCCTGTTCAGCCGCGCAATGGGGGCGGGGATCAACGAGCCGGACTACTTCACGCGCGGCAGCGACTATCCGATCGGCTACGTGCGCTGGACCGCAAACCGGAACGTGCAGGCGTTTCTCGACCTGGTGGCGCAGGACAAGCTGTCCCCGGTGCGGGTGATCACCCATCGCTTCCCATTCTCGGAGGCGGTAAAGGTGTTCGACCGCATTGCGAACGGCGAGCTGAACCACGCGGTTGGCATCGTGTTCGAGTATCCCGAGCCGGAAAAAGGCGTGCGCGAGTTGCAGCCGCGCACCCTTACGTTCAAGAGCGAGCGACCGCGCGGCGAAGTGCGGCTCGGGCAGATCGGCGCGGGCAACTACGCGAAGTCGATGCTGATGCCGCACTATCGCTCGCTCGCGGGCCTGAGCCTGGAGGGCATCTGCACCGCGACGGGAGCGAGCGCCGAGGCGCTGGCGCGGCGCTACGCCTTCCGCAAGGCGACCACCGACGCGGGCGAGCTGATGCGCGACCCCGACATCAACGCGATCATGGTCGCCACTCGCCACGACAGCCACGCCGGCTACGCGTGCGCGGCGCTCGAGAGCGGCAGGCACGTGTACGTCGAGAAGCCGCTCGCCCTGAGCGAGGAGCAGCTGGCGCCCATCGCGGCGGCGCTGGTGAATCGCGGCGCAGACGGGCCGACGCTCTGGGTCGGCCACAACCGCCGCTTCAGCGCGCTCAGCGAGGGCGCGCTCGCGCACCTTGAAGGCGTCGCGGTGCGGCAGGTCACATGCACCGTGCGCGCGGCCCCCGTGCCCGCCGACAGCTGGTACCAGGACCCGCTCGAAGGCGGCGGAATCCTGTTCGGCGACGTCTGCCACTACATCGACCTCGCGATCCATCTCGCGCAGAGCCTGCCGGTCGAGATCGGCGCCTTCGCCACGCCCGATCGCGCGCACCGCGAGGAGAGCTGGGCGATCACGATTCGCTTCGCCAGCGGCGGCCTCGGCGTGGTGCACTACGTGTGCGGCAGCCAGAAAGGCCGCGAGCACGATACGATCGACATCCTCGGCGGCGGGCGCTCCGCGCAGATCATCGGCTTCCGTCGCCTGATCCTGAACGGCGGCGCCGGAAGCGGCATGCGCCGGTTGCAGACCGACCTCGGCCAGCAGGCGATGCTGCGCGCCATGGTCGGGCAGTTCTCCGGCGCGCCCGGCGCGGTGGACTATACGGAGAGTTTCCTGGTCTCGGCGCAGGCGCTGCTCGCCGCGCGGCGCTCGATCGCGGAGCGGCGGGTCGTCACGATCGAGCCGTGCTTGCCTTTTCGGCTCGACTGACTGCGGGAGCCGCGTACATGCCTGCTCCCGAAGCTATTTCGCCACGACCGCGCGTGCTCGTGGTCGGGCCATTACCCCCGCCGCTCGGTGGCGTGCAGCTCGTCATCGACATGCAGCTGCGCTCGAGTCTCGCGCGCGATTTCGAGTTGCATGTGCTCGACACTTCGAAGCGCCGGCTGCACTGGGCGGTCGAGAACCCGACCTGGAAGACCCCGCTCTACCTCGTTCGCGACTACTGGCGGCTGATCCGGGCGCTCAACCGGGTACGCCCGGCCGCGGTGCTGGTCCACGCCGCGGCGAGCCTTTCGTTCCTGCGCGACTGGCTGTTCATGGCGACGGCCCGCCTGGCGGGCGCCAGGGTCGTGTGCCACTACCACGGCACACTGCACGCGCGTTTTCCGTCGTGCCGGACGCGCAGCGGCCGCGCCTTGGGGCGGCTGCTGATGGCGGCCGCGCACCGCGTCGTCGTGCTCGGCCCGTCTTACCAGGGCGAGATGGGCAAAGCGTGGAAGCGCGACGACATCGCCTGGGCGCCCAACATGGCCGACGTGACGCTGTTTCGGCAGGCGTGCGCCGGTGCCACGGTCCCCTGGCTCGCGTCCGGCGAGCGCGCGGTGCTGTTCGTCGGCCGGCTGTCCGCGCCCAAGGGAATCTACGACCTGTTCGACTCCGTCCCGCGCGTGATCGCGCGCCATCCCGAGGCGAAATTCGTGCTCGTGGGCGTCGCCGAGAGCGAGACGGCCGAGCCCGCGCTGCGGGCCGAGGCCGCGCGCCGCGGCATCGCGCGGCACATCGCCTTCCTGGGCTCGCTCGAGGGCGTCGCGAAGGCCGCCGCGTTCGCGAGCTCGCAGATGATCGTGGTGCCGTCCTGGACCGAGGGCTTCCCGCTCGTCATCCCAGAGGCGATGGCCGCGGGCCTGCCCGTGATCGCCAGCGCGGTGGGTGCGATCCCGGATTTCGTGAAGCAAGGCGAGGACGGCTTCCTGGTCGCCCCCAGGGATCCGCAGGCGCTGGCCGAGTGCATCCTACGGTTGCTCGACGACGAGGACACGCGCCGGCGCATGAGCGAGCGCGTTCGCCTCCGGGCGCCGCGGGAGTTCGGGATCGAGGTCGGGTGCGCGAAGGTCGCGCAGGTCATCAGGGGCGCGCTCGGGAGCAATCCCGCGCGTCTCGGCGGTGCGACTCAGTTGCGCGGCGGTCAGACGAGAAAGTAACCGCCGTGTCTTTCGACCGCCTCGCGCAGTTCCCTATCTTTGCGAGCGGGCAGCTTGTCCCGGTTGTATTCCGCCGCGCGGAACCGCGGCGCGCCGGACATGCGCTCGCGGCGCCGCTCGTCCAGATCGGCGGCAAACCCGATCTGCCGCGCCGGGACACCAGCCACGAGCGCGCCCGGAGCGACGTCGCGCGTGACAACCGCGCCGGCCGCTACCACGGCGCCCTCTCCGATCGTGACTCCCGGCAGCAGCACCGCCTCCACGCCGATGTAGACTCCGGCCCCGATCGTGACCGGGGCGACCCAGGTCGCACCGAGGCGACGGAAACTGGCTGCGTCGTGGCACATGATCGTCACTCCGGTGGCGATGGTGGCCCTGTCGCCGATCGTGATGTGCCGTCCATGGGACCAGTCGAACCGGTCCGCATCGCCGATGTGCACGTCCTCCCCGACCCGGATGCCGGGAGGCAGGACCCGGCGGCCGCGCAACCTGGAAAACAGCTTCGACAAGCGCAGCAGCAAACCCAGGACGGTTTGCTGGCGACGCCAAAGGTCGCGTAACGGCGCGGTCGGAGAGACGCGTGTGGACACCGTTTGCATCCCGACAAGGATAGTCGGGCGACGATGTTTCCTCGTCGAACAACGACGCGATCGGCGGTAGTCCGTTTGGAGTGGGGCGAATGAAATTAGGCGCTTTTCTCGCCTTTGCGCTCGCCTCCGGCCTGCCCTTCGCCGCCCGGGCGGCGCCCTGCGTCCAGAGCTCCGGCACGGACTGGATGGTGACGGCTTTCGCGGCCGATCCGGGAACCGAGACGGCGCGCCCCGCCGACTGCGCGCGGGTGCAGCAGAATCCGCCGGATTTCAGCTGGCCCTATGTAAGGGAAGCCGCCTTCAGGCTAATTCTCACTTTTCCCGACGGCCACGTCGAGACGCGGGTCACGCGCCACAACTGGTTCAACTGGGAGACGACGCTGACTGCGGGCGACTACAGCTGGGCGGTGACGCAGAACGGCAAGGCGAGCCGCGCGCGCCGGTTCAGCGTCGTCGCCGCCGCTGTGCCGTTCGTGGTGCCCGACATGTCCGTGCTGGTCCGCCGACTCGTGGCCGAGCCGCATCCACGCAGCCTTCCGGACGCCGCGACGCTCGCCGCGATGGCCGGCCAGAGGAGCGCCGCGCTCGTCGCGCTGCGAGATCAGGTGAGGAGCGACCCGCAGCCACCTGCCGCAGGCGCCCGGGGCGACGGCTTCCGCTTCGGGTCGATGGCGCTGGCGTCGCTCATGGCGTACGCCTACGACGGTACCGACGCCTACCTGGCGGACGCGAAGCGGGGCGTGCTCGACCTCGCCGCATGGGATCCGCGCGGACCCACCTCGAGCAACGACACCGAGTCCACTTTCGTCGCCTGGGTCGCCACGCTCGGCTACGACTGGCTCGCGCCGGCGCTCGATAGGGCGGAGCGGAAAACGCTTGCGTCGATGCTGAGCGTGCGAATCGGCGATCTCTACGGCTGGGTGACC
>JBOIFE010000092.1:0-17213 GCA_050741015.1 Burkholderiales bacterium
CCGCGCGGTTCCGGCGATCGCCGAGTTGACGTCTTGCGCCGCCGCGTCAATGTCGCGTTCGAGCGCAAACTGCAGCGTGATCTGCGTCGTGCCCTGGCCGCTGATCGAGTACATCGAATCGATGCCGCTGATCGTCGAGAACTGCTTCTCGAGCGGCGTCGCCACGGCCGAGGCCATCGTGTCCGGGCTCGCGCCCGGCAGCTCGGCGGTGACCTGGATTGTCGGGTAGTCCACGTTCGGCAGCGAGCTGACCGGCAGCAGCCGGTAGCCGACGACGCCGAATATCAGGATGCCGGCCATCACCAGCACCGTCATGACGGGCCGGCGGACGAAGAGCTCGGACAGGTTCACGAGCCAGCGGCGCGGTCGCGCACGCGCACCTTCATCCCCGGCGCGAGCCGCAGCGCGCCGCTGGTGACCACGCGATCGCCGGCGCGCACGCCGCTGACCACCGAAGCGTCTCCCACGGTGCGCGCAACGGTCACGGGCCGCTGCGCCACGGTGTCATCGGCGTTCACGACGTACAGGTACTGGCCCGCCGGGCCCGTTTGCACCGCGACCGAGGGCACGAGGACGGCGTCCGGCTGCTCGTAGAGCTGGAGCCGCACGTTGACGAATTGCCCGGGCCAGAGCGCGACGTCGTCGTTGGCGAAACGCGCACGCAGCCGGATCGTCCCGGTCGCCGGATCGACGGCGTTGTCCACGAAGACGAGGCTGCCCTGCGCGATCGGCTGGGCGGCGCCGGCCGCGAGCGCCTCGACCGGCAGCGCGCCGCGCGCCTGGTACTTGCGGACCTCGGGCAGTTGCTGCTCGGGGACGGCGAACGTCACGTAGATCGGTTTGACCTGGTTGATCACGACCAGCGCGGGAACGTCGTTCGCCTTGACGAGGTTGCCCGCCTGCAGCAGCACACGCCCGACATAGCCGTCGATGGGCGAGGTGATCGTGCAGTATTCGAGGTTGAGCCGGGCGTTCTCCAGCGCGGCACGGCTTGCTTCCGCCACGGCGTCGGCGGTCTGCGCGTTGGTCACGAACTGCGCGTAAGCCTCGCGCGAGACGAAGTTCTTTTCCAGCAGGTCCTTGTAGCGGCGCTCCTGCGAGCGCGCCTGGTCGCGTGCGGACGCGTCGCGCAGCGTGTTCGCCTCGGCCTGCTTGAGTGCAGCCTGGAACGGCCGCGAATCGATGCGAAACAGGACCTCGCCGCGCCGCACGGCCTGGCCTTCGCGGAAGTTCACGGCGACGATCTGGCCGTCGACGCGCGCCTTCACGGCGACGGTCGCATAGGCGTCGACGGTACCGATGGCCGCGAGTTGCACCGGCACGTTGCGCTGCTCGGCGGCCGCGACGATCACGGGGGCGGCCAGTGCCTCGCTCGCGGCGTGCTTTTCCCGGGCGCCGCTGTCGTGAGTGAAGTAGAGCACTAGGCCGAGGGCTGCCGCGACCACCAGCGCCGAACCCGCCGCCACCGCCTTGCGCCCGTTGCTCAACGGCTCACCCTGGGGGAATGGACTCGCCAGTGTACAGTTCCTCGACGCGCTCGCGCCGGCGCACGAGGTGTGCGCGCGAGCCGTCCACGAGAACTTCGGCGGCCCGGGGTCGCGCGTTGTAGTTCGAGCTCATGCTCATGCCATAGGCACCGGCCGACATGACTGCGAGCAGATCGCCCGCCCGGGATGCGAGTGCCCTGTCCTGGGCGAGGAAATCAGCGCTTTCGCACACCGGCCCTACGACGTCATAGAGCGCGCCGCTCGCCGCCGGTTCCGGCTCGCGCACGGGCCGCACCTCGTGCCACGCCCCGTAGAGCGCCGGCCGCAGAAGATCGTTCATCGCTGCGTCCACGACCAGGAAGTTCTTGGCGTCCCCCTGCTTGACGTACTCGACTCGCGTCAGCAGCACGCCCGCGTTGCCGACGATGGCGCGGCCCGGGTCCACGACCAGTCGCTCGCGGCGCCCGGCAAGCATGCCGAGCGCGCCATCGAGGAACTCGGCCACGGGCGCGGGCGACTCGTCCCGGTAGCGGATGCCGAAGCCGCCGCCGAGATCGACATGCTCCAGCGGGATGCCCGACTGCTGCAGGCGTTCGGCAAGGGCCAGGATCCGGCCGGCCGCATCGACGAACGGTCCGGCGCTCTGCATCAGCGAGCCGATATGGCAGCCGATTCCGATGACGCGCAGCTGCGGCAATGCGGCTGCCTGCCGATAGAGCCGCTCGGCGTCGGCATAGCCGACGCCGAACTTGTTTTCCCGCAACCCGGTCGAAACGTACGGGTGCGTACGCGCGTCGACGTCCGGGTTGACCCGGAACGCGATCGGCGCGCGCAGGCCCAGGTGCGCGGCAACGGCGGCCACCCGCTGCAATTCACTTTCCGATTCCAGGTTCAGGCACAGGATTCCCGCGGCAAGGGCGCGGGCGATCTCGTCCTCGGTCTTGCCTACGCCCGAAAAGAGCACCTTGCTCGCTGCGCCGCCGGCGGCCAGCACGCGCGACAGCTCGCCGCCCGAGACGATGTCGAAGCCCGCGCCCAGCCGCGCGAGGAGCGCGAGGATTGCGAGATTGGCGTTGGCCTTGACCGAGTATGCGATCAGCGCGTCGCGTCCCGCCAGCGCCGCCTCGAACTCCCGGTACTGGCACTCGATGGCGGCGCGCGAATACACGTAGCAGGGCGTCCCGAAGCGCTGGGCGATGTCCTGCAGCGACACTCCTTCGGCCCAGAGCGAGCCGTCGCGATACGCGAAGGCCATGGCGCTACTTCTTCTTTTCGTTGTCGCGCTCGTCGTCCGCGGGATACGGCACGGGCTGGTAGGACTCGGCCCGCGCCGGCGTCACGCCTGGCGGCGGCTTGTCGCGCAGGTACAGCGGACCCCGCTGGCCGCAGCCCGCGGCCAGCAGCGCGGCAGCGGCGACGAGGGCAAGCAGGCGCATACGACGGCTAGAATGGCCATGGTAGCAGGGAACCCGGACATGACTGACGCGGAATTCGAAGCACTGGCGGAGGGCACGCTCGCCGCGGTCGAGCGCGCCCTGGACCGCACCCCGCTGGACGCCGACGTGCAGTCCAAGGGCGCCGGCGTGCTCGAGATCGAGTTCGCCGACGGCTCGAAAATGGTGGTCAATCGCCACGCGGCGGCGCGCGAGATCTGGGTCGCCGCCCGCTCGGGCGGGTTTCATTTCCGGCACGACGGCCGCGCGTGGCGCGACACGCGCGACGGCGCCGAGCTCTTCGCTGCGCTGTCGAGGCTGGTGACGGCCCAGAGCGGCACCGCGGTCATCCTGGCGCCGGGCTAGCGCGCGGGCGCCGGCGGCGCCACCGGCGGGGTGCCCGGGCCGACCGGCAAGGTCGTCACCGGTGCGCCTGGAGATTCGGGGGTCGCCGGCGCCTCGGGCGGGGGCACATAGACCGGCAGCAACGGAAACGGCGGCGTGTCGTCCTTCGGCACGAATTCGCGATAAAAGTACTCGGGCACGTGCCTCGCTTCGCCGAGCGCGCCCGGCGTGATGTCGACGATGTCGGAGGTGACCACGCCATCGGGCACGATGCGCTGCATCTCCGGAATGTCCTTCTGCACCTGCTGCATGTAACCCACCCAGATCGGCAGCGCGACGAGTCCCCCGGTCTGGTTGCGCCCAAGCGAGCGCGGCTGGTCATAGCCGACCCACGCGATGCCCACCAGGCCCGGAAGGTAGCCGCAGAACCAGGCGTCAATGAACTCGTTGGTCGTGCCGGTCTTGCCCGCCACGTCCTTGCGCCCGAGGCTCGCGGTGCGCGCGGCCGTGCCCACGCGCGCCACGTCCTGCATGAGGCTGTCCATGATGAACGCGTTGCGGGTATCGATGACGCGCAGCGATTCGTCGCCCGCGCGCTTGGGTCGTGCCACGCCGATCGGGTTGCCCCGGTCGTCGACGATCTTCTCGATGAAATACGGCTGGACGAGGAAGCCGCCGTTCGCGAACACCGAATAGGCGCGCGCCATCTCCCACGGCGAGACGGTGCCGGAGCCGAGCGCCATCGTCAGGTACGGGGGATGGCGATCCGGATCGAAGCCGAAGCGCGTGATGTAGTCCTGCGCGTACTTGACCCCGATCGCGTCCAGGATCCGGATGGAGACCATGTTCTTGGATTTCACGAGCGCTTCGCGCAGGCGCATGGGCCCTTCGAACTTGCCGTCGAAATTCTTCGGCTCCCAGCGCTGGCTGCCGGTGACGTCGGCCTCGATCGCGATCGGCGAATCGGGCACGATGGTGGCGGCCGTGAAGCCGCGCTCGAGCGCGGCCGAATAGATGAAGGGCTTGAACGCGGATCCGGGCTGCCGCCACGCCTGCGTCACGTGGTTGAAATTGTTGCGGTAGAACTGGAACCCACCCACCAGCGAACGCACCGCGCCGTCGTGCGGGTCGACGGAGATGAACCCGCCTTCCGCCTCGGGCAGCTGCACGATCTCCCAATGCTCGTCGCTGACTTCGCGCAGGCGGATGATCGATCCGCGGCGAATGCGGCGCCGCGCCGACGAGCGCAGCAGCGAAGGCGCGGCGAAGCGCAGGCCGTCCCCGGTCACGGAGACTGCCTCGCCGCTGTGCAGGACCGCCTTGACCTCGCGCGTCGAGGCCGACAGCACCAGCGCCACGCGCAGATCGTCGTCGTCATCGCGGTCGGCGAGCGCTTCTTCATAGTCGCCTTCGTCGGCCGCGGCAGGCAGCACGACGAAAGCCTCCGGGCCCCGGTAGCCTTGGCGCCGGTCGTAGTCCATCAACCCGCTTCGCAAGGCGTTGACGGCTGCTTCCTGGTCGGCCTTGCGGATCGTCGTATACACCCGGAAGCCCCGCGTATAGGTGTCGTCGGGGTACTGGTCGAAGACAGCCTGCCGCACCATTTCGGCGACATACTCGGCCTGCACGGAATACGTGTCGGCCACCTTTCGCGTGACGATCGGCGCCTTGGCCGCCGCCTCGAACTGCTCGGCGGTGATGTAACCGTGCTCCCTCATGCGCCGCAGCACGTACATCTGGCGTTGCTTTGCGCGCTCGGGATTGGCGATCGGGTTGTAGCTCGAGGGCGCCTTCGGCAGCGCGGCCAGCGCGGCGTCCTCGCCGAGCGTGAGCTTGTCCAGGGGCTTGCCGAAGTAGGTGCGCGCAGCCGACGCAAAGCCATAGGCGCGCTGGCCGAGGTAGATCTGGTTGATGTACAGCTCGAGGATCTCGTCCTTGCTCAGGCTGTGCTCGATCTTCAGCGCGAGCAGCACCTCATAGAGCTTGCGGGTCAGCGTCTTCTCCGAGGACAGAAAGAAGTTTCGCGCCACCTGCATCGTAATGGTGCTGGCGCCCTGGCGCCGTCCGCCGGTGACGAAGTTCGCATAGGCCGCCCTCGCGGCACCGATGTAGTCGACGCCCGAGTGCTGATAAAAGCGCTCGTCCTCGGCCGCGATGATCGCGTGCTTGAGGTCCTCCGGCACGTCCTTGATGCCGACCAGCACGCGACGCTCCTCGCCGAACTCTCCGATCAGGTCGCCCTCGATCGTGAAGACCCGCAGGGGCACCTTGGGCTGGTAATCCGTCAGCGTGTCCAGCGCGGGCAAGTTCGGATAGGCGAGAGCGATCACCAGGCCCGTCACGATTAGCCCGGCCGCCAGCAGCCCCGCCAGCAGGGCGAGGGGAAACGTCAAAAAGCGATGCCACATCAAGGGTTAGACAACCATCGCGGCGGCTCGGTGGCCGCAGTTGCACCGGGCGGGAATTCGGGGGCATTATAGCCGCCCCCGGGGGTGACAGATTCGCTAGACACCGAGCGGAGTTGTTGCTAGCATTTAACGCAAATTCTACGTATCTCCCCTAAGGGCTGATACGAAAAGGGAAATAACGATGCAACTCGACATCTTCAGCCCGAAGGCGCCGCCGCTCTTCGGTCTGGACATCAGCTCATCGTCGGTAAAGATGCTCGAGATCGTCGATGCGGGCAAGGGCGGCTATCGCGTGGAGCGCTACGTTATCGAGCCGCTGCCGCGCGATGCCACGGTCGACGGGAACATCAGCAACCTGGAAATGGTGGTGGAGGCGGTCAAGCGCGGCTACAAGCGCCTCGGTACCCGCTCCAAGCACGTGGCGATGGCAGTGCCGACGGGCGCGGTCATCACCAAGAAGATCGTCGTTCCGGCAACGTTGCGCGAGAACGAGCTCGAGATCCAGGTCGAATCCGAGGCCAATCAGTACATTCCGTTCGCGCTCGAGGAAGTGAACCTCGACTTCCAGGTCGTGGGACCGTCGCCGACCTCGCCCGACGAGCAGGAAGTGATGATCGCCGCGACGCGCAAGGAAAAGGTCGAGGACCGGGTTGCCGTGGCCGAGTCCGCCGGGCTCAAGCCGGCAGTGATGGACATCGAGTCGTTCGCCCAGCAATCGGCGCTCGAGCTCGTGGTCAAGCAGCTTCCCGGCAGCGGCAAGGACATGAACGTGGCGATCGTCGACATCGGCGCCAACGTGATGAACGTGAGCGTGATCCGCAACGACCAGTCGGTGTACACGCGCGAGCAGGCATTCGGCGGCAACCAGTTGACGCAGGACATCGTGGCTCGCTACGGCATGAGCCCCGAGGAGGCCGAGAGCGCCAAGCGCTCGGGCGGCCTGCCGGACGACTTCGAGACCGAGGTTCTGCGGCCGTTCATGGAGAACCTCTCGATGGAGGTCCAGCGCGCGCTGCAGTTCTTCTTCACCTCGACGCAGTACCACAGCGTGGAGCAGATCCTGCTCGCAGGCGGCTCGGCGGTCATCCCGGGCATGGACGAGGTCGTGCAGACGCGCACGCAGGTTCCGGCGATGGTCGCCAACCCGTTTGCCGCCATGCAGACCGCGCCGCGCATCCAGATGAAGAAGCTGATGGTCGACGCGCCGTCGCTGATCGTGGCTTGCGGCCTCGCCATGCGCAGGTTCGACCCGTGAACGTCCGCATCAACCTGCTGCCGCACCGCGAAGACCGGCGCAAGCGCGGGCGCCAGCACTTTGCCGTGCTCGCCGGCCTTACCGCGGCGCTCGGCCTGGCGGTCGTCGGCAGCGGCTATCTCTACATCAACGGCATGATCGCGGTGCAGAACGACCGCAACCTGTTCCTGAAGAGCGAAATCGCCAAGCTCGACAAGGAAATCGCGGAGATCAAGAAGCTGAAGGACGAGATCGCCGCGCTGCTGGCCCGCAAGCAGATCATCGAGACGCTGCAGGCCGATCGCGCGCAGACCGTGCACCTGATGGACCAGCTGGTGCGCCAGATGCCTGAAGGCGTCTATCTGAGGAGCCTCAAGCAAAAGGGCCTGACGGTGGCGTTGCACGGCTACTCGCAGTCGAATGCGCGGGTCTCGACGCTGATGCGCAACATCGAGTCCTCGCCCTGGCTGAGCAATCCGCAGCTGATCGAGATCAAGGCGGCGAAGGTCGGCACCAAGCGCCTGGCCGAGTTCAACATGACCATCCAGCTCAAGCGCGTGCTGCTGAAGGAAGCGCCCAAGGAAGCCCCGAAGCCGGCGGCGAGGAAGGGCTGAGCCATGGCCGTCGCGATCGACTTCAAGCGCATTGCCGACGATTTCCGGGCGACCAACTGGCGCGATCCGGGGTCGTGGACCGCGATCCCCAAGGCGGTCGTGCTGATCGCCATCATTGTGGCGCTGCCGGTCGCGGGCTACTTCCTGCTGTGGCAGGGCCAGCTGCAGGAGCTCGAGCAGGGCAAGGCCGACGAGACCCGGTTCAAGGAAGACTACGTCAACAAGAAACGGCAGGCGATCAACCTCGACCTGTACAAGCAGCAGCTCAGGGAAATCGATACCCAGTTCGGTGCGCTGCTCAAGCAGCTGCCCAACAAGTCGCAGATGGACGCGCTGCTGGTCGACATCAACCAGGCAGGTCTGGGCCGCGGCCTGCAGTTCGAGCTGTTCAAGCCCGCGCCGCGCGAGACCGTGCGCGAGTTCTACGCCGAGCTCCCGATCGCGGTGAAGGTGGTCGGCGTCTACCACGACATGGGTGCATTCGCGAGCGACGTCGGGCAGCTGTCGCGCATCGTGACGCTCAATGACGTGTCGATCGACGCGGCCAAGGACGGCAGCCTCGTCATGGATGTCACCGCGCGCACGTTCCGCTACCTGGACGACGAAGAGGTGGCCGCGCAGCGCAAGGCGGCCTCCGGCGCACGACGGGGTAAGAAATGAGGCACCTGTGGATCCTCGCGTGCGTCTGCGCGCTCGCCGCCTGCGGTGGCGAGGAGCACAGCGACCTCAAGAAGGAACTGAACGAAATGACCAAGGACCTGCGCGGGCAGGTGGCCCCGTTGCCGCAGGTCCGTCCCTATGAGCCCGTGCCGTACCAGGCCGAGAACGATGTCGACCCGTTCCGGCCTGACCGCATCGAGGTCGCAGCCGCGGGTGCTGCGGGTGCCGGGGCGCCCAAGGGCAAGCAGCCGGACCTCGACCGACCCAAGGAGCCGCTCGAGGCGTTTCCGCTGGAGTCGATCCAGATGGTCGGGTCGCTCACGCAGGGTCGCGAGACATACGGCCTGGTCAAGGCGGGGCCCAACCTGTATCGCGTGCGCAAGGGCAACTACATGGGCCAGAACTTTGGCGTCATCACCGGGATCGACGAGGCGCAGATCAGCCTCAAGGAACTGGTTCAGGAAGGTAGCGGCGAATGGGTCGAGCGATCGAGCTCGCTGCAATTGCAGGAGGTGAAGAAATGAAGGCCCCCCACATCGTGCGCATCGTCTGGCGAGCGCTCGTGCTTCTCATCGCGGGTACCGGCGTCGCGCTGGCCCAGTCCAACAGCATCGAGGCGTTCGATGTCTCGCAGCAGGGCGGCAAGGTCATCTTGCGCATCACGACGCGCGAGCCCCTGAAGGCGCCGCCGGCAAGCTTCACGGTGGCCAACCCCGCGCGCATCGCGTTCGACTTTCCGAACACGCTCAACGCGCTCGGCCGCTCGAGCCAGGACATCGGCCAGGGCGAGCTGCGCTCGATGAACCTGGTGCAGGCCGCGGACAAGACGCGCCTCGTACTCAACCTGCGGCGGCCCGTGGCGCACGAGGTCGCGATCGACGGCCGCAACGTCGTGGTCACGCTCGCGGCGGCCGCTGCCCCCGCGAGCGACAAGGTGGCGCACTTCTCCGAGGGGCGCGGCGAGTCCAAGCACGCCATTCGCGACATCGATTTCCGGCGCGGCAATGCGGGCGAAGGCCGGGTGGTGGTCGACCTGTCGGACAGCTCGACGGGCATCGACATCCGCCAGCAAGGCCAGAACATCATCGTCGACTTCCTGAAGACCGCGCTGCCGGAGAACCTGCGCCGGCGCCTCGACGTCGTGGACTTCGCCACGCCGGTGCAGAACATCAGCACGTTCCAGCAGGGCGAGAACGTCCGCATGGTGATCGAGCCGCGCGGACAGTGGGACCACAACGCCTACCAGTCGGACAACCAGTTCGTGGTCGAGGTGAAGCCGGTGGTGCCCGATGCGACGCCGAAGAAGGGCCAGTACGTGGGCGAGAAGCTCTCGCTCAACTTTCAGAACGTCGAGGTGCGCGCGGTGCTGAACGTGCTCGCCGATTTCACCGATCTCAACATCATCACCAGCGACACGGTCGGCGGCAACATCACGCTGCGGCTGAAGGACGTGCCCTGGGACCAGGCGATGGACATCATCCTGCAGTCGCGCGGCCTGGACAGCCGCCGCAACGGCAACGTGATCTGGATCGCCCCGCGAGATGAGCTGGCCACGCGCGAGAAGCTGGCACTGGAGGCGGCGCAGCAGATCACGGACCTGGAGCAGACTCGCACCGAATCCTTCGCCATGAACTACCAGAAGGCGGCCGATGTAGCGAAGCTGCTGGCCGACCCGAACCAGCGCATCCTGTCCAAGCGGGGCAGCGCGGTCGTCGACGCGCGCACCAATACGCTGTTCGTGCAGGACACGCCCTCGCGGCTGGAGGAGGTGCGCAGGCTGCTGGCCAAGATCGACGTCGCCGTGCGCCAGGTCATGATCGAGGCGCGCATCGTCGAGGCAAGCGACACGTTCAGCCGGAACCTGGGCGTGCGCATGGGCCTGATCGAAAACGGCCCCTCCGGACGCAGCATCGGCGGCGTTGGCGCCAACGTCGGTGCCGAACTCGTCAACACGGGCCAGGCCATGGGCATCGTGCAAGGCACGCCGGTCATCAACGGGAACGGCCTGAACACGAACTTCCCGGCGGGCCCCCTGAATACTTTCAACGCGGGCACGCTCTCGTTCATCCTGTTCAACAGCGGCCTGACGCGGTTCCTGAACCTCGAGCTTTCCGCGCTCGAAGCCGACGGCAAGGGCAAGATCATCTCGAGCCCGCGCGTGCTGACCGCGGACCAGGTCGAGGCGGTGATCGAGCAAGGCACGGAGATCCCCTACCAGCAGGCGACTTCGTCCGGCGCGACCAGCACCTCCTTCCGCAAGGCGAATCTCTCGCTCAAGGTCAAGCCGCAAATCACGCCCGACGGCAACGTCATCATGACGCTCGACGTCAACAAGGACGCACCGGGTGCAGTCACTCCGGCGGGCGTTCAGATCAGCACCAAGCACGTCAAGACCGAGGTGCTGGTGGAAAACGGCGGGACCGTGGTGATCGGCGGCATTTTCGAGCAGACCGAGCGAACCGACATCACGCAGGTGCCGTTCCTCGGCGACCTGCCGATCCTCGGCGCCCTGTTCCGGAACAACACGACGACGTCGGAGAAGACGGAGTTGCTCATGTTCGTGACGCCGCGCATCGTCAACGACCGCGTGACGGTGCGCTGAACGCTTTGCCAGGTCTCCTTCTGGGACACGCGGCCGGGCCTGCCCGGCCGTTTTTGTTTGCCGCGTCCGTACAATAGGCGGATGCAGGGCGCGCGCAGCGTCTTCCTGGTCGGCATGATGGGCGCCGGGAAGTCCACGGCGGGGCGGCTGCTCGCCCGGCGCCTGAAGCTCGAGTTTCACGATTCCGATCACGAGGTCGAGCGTCGCTGCGGCGTCAAGATCCCCGTGATATTCGAAATCGAGGGCGAAAAGGGCTTTCGGGCTCGCGAGGCGGCCGTGATCGCGGAGCTGACGGCGCAACCCGACGTGGTGCTCGCCACGGGCGGCGGCGCCGTGCTCGATCCCTTGAGCCGGCGGCATCTCGCCGAGCGAGGCACGGTGGTCTACCTGCATGCGCCACCGGATGCGCTGTATGAGCGCGTACGCCAGGACCGGAATCGGCCGCTGCTTGCGAACGCGGACCCCGCGGCCAGGCTCGCCCAGCTCTACGCCGAGCGCGATCCGTTGTACCGCGAGATCGCCGACGTCGTCGTCGACACGGGGCGCCAGAGCGTGCAGACACTTGCGCGCCAGCTGCTCGCGAGGCTCAAGGACGAATGGAAACTCTCCGCGTAGACCTGGGCGCGCGCGGCTACCCGATTCATGTCGGGACCGGCATCCTTGCTGACGAGCGCCTCTACCGGCCGCACCTGCGGGGGGGCGGCATTGCCATTGTCACGAATGCGGCGGTGGGAGGCCTGTACTTGGCGCAGGTCCAGGCGGCGCTCGCGAGAGCCGGCGCCGCGCGCGCGCTCGAGGTCATGGTCGAGGACGGAGAGCGCGCGAAGAGCTGGTCTTCGCTGGAGGCGGTATTCGACGCGCTGCTCGGGGCGCGCCTCGGGCGCGATGGCCTGATCGTGGCGCTCGGCGGCGGCGTCGTCGGCGACCTCGCGGGCTTTGCCGCGGCGACCTACCAGCGCGGCATCCCCTTCGTGCAGGTACCCACGACGCTGCTCGCGCAGGTCGACTCGTCGGTGGGTGGAAAAACGGCGGTCAACCATGCCCGCGGCAAGAACATGATTGGCGCTTTCCATCAGCCCGCCGCCGTGGTCGCGGACGTCGAGACGCTTTCGAGCCTGCCCGAGCGCGAGCTGCGCGCAGGAATCGCCGAGGTGATCAAGCATGGATTTGCACTGGATGCGGCGCTCGTCGCGTGGCTCGAGCAGCACATGGAGGCATTGCTCGCGCGCGACGCCCGGGCCCTCTCGCACGTGGTAGTACGGTCGTGCGAGCTCAAGGCGCAGGTCGTCGCCGCCGATGAGCGCGAGGGTGGCGCGCGCGCGCTGCTCAATTTTGGCCACACGTTTGGCCACGCGATCGAGGCTGGCGCCGGGTACGGCGCGTGGCTTCACGGCGAGGCGGTCGCCGCGGGCATGGTCATGGCGGCCGAGCTCTCCGTGCGGGCGGGGCTGCTCGCTGAGACTGACGCCGGACGACTGCGGCGTCTGATCAGTCGGGCGGGTTTGCCCGTGGCCGGCCCTGCGCTGGGGCCGGACCGGTATCTCGAGCTGATGGCGGGCGACAAGAAGGCGGCCGGCGGCCACGTGCGCTACGTGCTGCTCACCGCGGTCGGCCGCGCGGAATTGCGTGCGGACGTCGACCCCGCCCTGGCACGGTCGGCCATCGCCGCGAACGAGTCCGCGCGCCCGGCCGCTGCGGCGTACTAGCCTCGGCTCGCCTGGAGCGTCTTGTTGCCGCAGGGCTCTGCGGGTATATTCGATCGCAGGGCCTCGTTTTTGTGCAGAGCGGCGAAACGAGGTGGAATGCGACTCCAATCAAGGGCTTAACCGTGGACCTGACTTCACCGCCAACGGCGCAAGGACTCTACGACCCGACTCGCGAGCACGACGCCTGCGGTGTCGGCTTCGTCGCGCACATCAAGGGCAAGAAGTCGCATTCGATCATCGAGCAGGGACTGACGGTCCTGCGCAACCTCACGCACCGTGGCGCCGTGGGCTGGGATCCGAAGCTTTCGGACGGCTCCGGGCTGCTGATCCAGATTCCCGACCGGCTTCTGCGCGAGGACATGGCGCGCCACGGCGTCAAGCTTCCGCCGAAGGGACAGTACGGCGTGGGCATGGTGTTCCTGCCGCGCGATCCGGCGAGCCGCCAGGCCTGCGAGTACGAGATCGAGCGCGCGATCAAGGACGAAGGCCAGATCGTGCTCGCGTGGCGCGACGTGCCGGTGGACAACACCGACCTCGCCGAGCCGGCGAAGAAGGTCGAGCCCGTCATGCGCCAGGTGTTCATCGGCCGCGGCCGCGGCGTGACGGTGACCGACGCACTCGAGCGCAAGCTCTACATCATCCGCAAGAGCGCGGGCCACGCGATCCAGGCGCTGAAGCTCTCGCACGCCAAGCAGTTCTACGTGCCCTCGATGTCGGCGCGCACGCTGATCTACAAGGGCATGCTGCTCGCGAACCAGGTCGGCGAGTTTTACCTGGACCTCAAGGACCCGCGCTGCGAGTCGGCGCTCGCGCTCATCCACCAGCGCTTTTCGACCAACACGTTCCCGTCGTGGGACCTCGCGCACCCGTTCCGCATGATCGCGCACAACGGCGAGATCAACACCGTGCGCGGCAACGTCAACTGGATTCGCGCGCGCCAGGGCGCGATCTCGAGTCCCGTGCTGGACGAGGACCTGAACAAGATCTGGCCGCTGATCTACGACGGCCAATCGGATTCGGCGTCGTTCGACAACGCGCTCGAGCTGCTCGTGATGGGAGGCTACTCGATCGCGCACGCCATGATGATGATGATCCCCGAGGCCTGGGAGAACCACAGCCTCATGGATCCGGCGCGGCGCGCGTTCTACGAGTACCACGCGGCGATGATGGAGCCCTGGGACGGGCCGGCTTCGATCGCGTTCACCGACGGCCGGCAGATCGGCGCCACGCTCGATCGGAACGGCCTGCGGCCCTCGCGCTACATCGTTACCGACGACGACCTCGTCATCATGGGCTCGGAGTGCGGGTGCCTGCCGGTCCCCGAGGAGAGGATCGTCAAGAAGTGGCGGCTGCAGCCGGGCAAGATGTTCCTCGTCGACCTGGAGAAGGGCCGCATCGTCGACGACACCGAGCTGAAGGAGACGCTGTCGGAGGCGCGCCCGTACGCCGAGTGGATCGAGCGCATCCGCGTCAAGCTCGACGAGGTGGAGACCGAGAAAACCGCGCCGCTGAAGAGTGCGGTGCCGCTGCTCGACCGCCAGCAGGCCTTCGCCTACACGCAGGAAGAGCTCAAATTCATCATGGCGCCCATGGCGGCCAACGGCGAGGAGCCCGTCGGCTCGATGGGCAACGATTCGCCGCTTGCGGTGCTCTCGGCCAAGAACAAGACGCTATACCACTACTTCAAACAGCTCTTCGCCCAGGTCACGAACCCGCCGATCGACCCAATCCGCGAGGAGCTGGTGACTTCGCTGGTGTCGTTCATCGGCCCGAAGCCCAATCTGCTCGGCATCGACGAGATGAACCCGCCGCTGCGGCTCGAAGTCTCGCAGCCGGTGGTCGATTTCTTCGAGATGGAGAAGATCCGCCACATCGAGCGCTACACCAGCGGCAAGTTCCGCTCGCACGAGCTTGACATCACCTACCCGGTGGCCTGGGGCAAGGATGCGATCGAGGCGCGCCTCGCGTCGCTATGCGCACAAGCCGAGGATGCCGTTCGCGCGGGCGTGTCGATCATCGTGGTCTCGGACCGGCTCGTGGACCGCGAGCGCGTCGCGATCCCGGCGCTGCTGGCACTGTCCGCGATCCACCAGCACCTGGTGGGCAAGGGGCTGCGCACGAGCGCAGGCCTGGTGGTCGAGACCGGCTCGGTGCGCGAGGTCCATCATTTCGCGCTGCTCGGCGGGTACGGCGCGGAGGCTGTGCACCCGTATCTCGCGCTTGAGACGCTGCTCGCGATGCATGCGGGTGACGCCGCCGCGGGCAGCAAGGCGATCAAGAACTACGTCAAGGCGGTCGGCAAGGGCCTGAAGAAGGTGATGTCCAAGATGGGCATCTCGACCTACATGTCCTACACCGGGGCGCAAATCTTCGAGGCGGTGGGCCTCGCGCGGCCGCTCGTCGAGCGCTACTTCACCGGCACGGCGTCCAACGTCGGCGGCATCGGCCTGACCGAAGTGGCCGAGGAGGCGATCCGCGTCCACCGGGAAGCGTTCGACGACCGCGATCCGGTGCACGCGACGATGCTCGATGCCGGCGGCGAATACGCGTGGCGCGTGCGCGGCGAGGAGCACATGTGGACGCCCGACGCCATCGCCAAGCTGCAACACGCGACGCGCCAGGCGTCGTACGCGACCTACCAGGAATACGCCGCGCTCATCAACGACCAGTCCCAGCGCCACATGACGTTTCGCGGGCTGTTCGAGTTTCGCCTTGACCAGGCGACGCCGGTGCCGCTCGAAGAGGTCGAGCCTGCGGCGCAGATCGTGAAGCGCTTCTCGACCGGCGCGATGTCTCTCGGCTCGATCTCGACCGAGGCGCACACGACCCTGGCGGTGGCGATGAACCGCATCGGAGGCAAATCGAACACCGGAGAGGGCGGCGAGGACCGGCGGCGCTACGCCGTAGCGAAGGCCGGCGAAACCCTGCGCTCGCGCCTGGGCACGGGCCGCGTGGAAGCGGACATCGAGCTGCGCGAAGGCGACATGCTCAAGTCCAAGATCAAGCAGGTCGCCTCGGGCCGCTTCGGCGTCACCGCGGAGTACCTCGCCAGCGCCGAGCAGATCCAGATCAAGATGGCGCAGGGCGCCAAGCCCGGCGAAGGCGGCCAGCTCCCGGGGCGCAAGGTCTCGGAGTACATCGCGGAGCTGCGTTTCGCGACGCCGGGCGTGGAGCTGATCAGCCCGCCGCCGCACCACGACATCTATTCGATCGAGGACTTGGCGCAGCTCATCCACGATCTGAAGAACGCCAACTCGAAGGCCTCGATCTCGGTCAAGCTCGTCTCCGAAGTCGGCGTGGGCACGGTTGCGGCGGGCGTGTCGAAGGCCAAGGCCGACCATGTGACGATCTCGGGCCACGACGGTGGCACGGGCGCCTCGCCCTGGAGCTCGATCAAGCACGCGGGTACGCCCTGGGAGCTCGGCCTCGCCGAGACGCAGCAGACGCTCGTGCTGAATCGGCTGCGCGGGCGCATCGCGGTGCAGGTCGATGGCCAGCTGAAGACCGGACGCGACGTCGTGATCGGCGCCATGCTGGGCGCAGACGAGTTCGGCTTCGCCACGGCGCCGCTCGTCGTGAGCGGCTGCATCATGATGCGCACGTGCCACCTCAATACCTGCCCGGTGGGCGTGGCCACGCAGGATCCGGTGCTGCGGCGCAAGTTCGCCGGCAAGCCCGAATACGTCGTCAATTTCATGTTCTATGTCGCGGAAGAAGCCCGCGGTCTGATGGCAAAGCTCGGCATCCGCAAGTTCGACGACCTGATCGGCCGCACGGACCTGCTCGACACGAAGAAGGGCATCGAGCACTGGAAGGCCCGGGGACTCGATTTTTCGCGCATCTTCCAGATGCCGAAAATGCCGGCGCAGGTCGCCGTATACCACTGCGAAACGCAGGACCACGGACTGGAGAAGGCACTCGACCAGCGCCTGATCGAGCTCTCGCAGCCGGCGCTCGAGCGCGGCGAAAAGGTCGCGATCGACATGCCGATCCGGAACATCAACCGCACCGTCGGTACGATGCTCTCGCACGAGATCGCGCGGCGCTACGGGCACGACGGGTTGCCGGAGGACACGATCCACGTGCGCTTTGCGGGCTCCGCGGGCCAGAGCTTCGGCGCGTTTCTTGCGCGCGGCATCGCGCTCGACCTCATCGGCGATACCAACGACTACTGCGGCAAGGGGCTCTCGGGCGGGCGCATCAGCGTTCAGCCCTCGTCCAAGTTCCGCGGCGAGCCCACCGAAAACATCATCACCGGCAACGTGGTGCTGTACGGCGCGATCGCGGGGGAAGCGTACTTCCGCGGTGTCGCCGGAGAGCGCTTCGCGGTGAGGAACTCCGGCGCGGCCGCGGTCGTCGAGGGCGTCGGTGACCACGGCTGCGAGTACATGACCGGGGGCACGGTGGTGGTGCTCGGCGGCACCGGGCGCAACTTCGCGGCCGGGATGTCGGGCGGCATCGCCTACGTGCTCGACCTGGCAGGGGACTTCGCGCGGCGCTGCAATCCCGCGATGGTCGAGCTCGAGCCGCTGCTCTCGGCGGCCGAGCAGCCGGCGCGGCTGGCGCGCGAGTTGTGGCACCTGGGCGAGACCGACGAAGCGCTCGTGCGCCGATTGATCGAAGGCCATGCGCGCTTCACCGGCAGCCGGCGCGCCGCCGAGGTGCTCGAGCGCTTGGGCGAGTACCGGCCGCGCTTCGTGAAGGTCTTTCCCAAGGAGTACCGC
>JBOIFE010000093.1:0-2467 GCA_050741015.1 Burkholderiales bacterium
GGCCTCGATGTCGGGCGCCGGCGTGATCGACTTGGGCGCGAAGTGGTTGATGAACGTGAACACGCGGCCGAAGACAAAGTAGTAGCAGAACGCGACGCCCGTCAGGAACAGCACCGTGCTCGCCACGATCACCGGCAGTACGAGGCGCTTCTCGTGCTCGTACAGGCCCGGCGCGACGAAGGCCCAGGCCTGGAACAGCACGTAGGGCAGGGCCGCCATGAACGCGACCAGCGCGGTCACCTTCACCGGCACCATGAAGGGCGTGATGACGCCGGTCGCGATCATCTTGGCGCCCTCGGGCAGCGCGTGGATCAGCGGCGCCGCGAGGAAATCGTAGATCGCGCTCGAGCCGGGGTAGGCGAACAGCACGATGAACATCAACCCGAACGCGAGCAGCGCGCGGATCACGCGCTGGCGCAGCTCGATCAGGTGCGTGATGAACGTTTCCTGCGTGCCGCTCACGCGCTTTGCTTCTGCTTTTCATCAATCGAGCCCGCCGCGTCTGGCGGGCTCGAAACCGGGGCCTCGGCCCTACCTTCGGCGCCCGGCTTGGGCTCCTCGGCCTTGCCTTCGACGGCTGCGTTCAGCGCCGACGTCGTCTTGCTCACCTCCTTGTCGAAGCTGGACTGCATGTCGCTCGCGGCGTCCTGCATCGTGTCGCGCATCTTGCGCAGCTCGTCGAACTCCACTTCGCGGTCGATGTCGGCCTTGACGTCGGCGACGTAGCGCTGCAGCCGGCCCGCGAGGTGCCCCAGCGTGCGCGCGACGCGCGGCAGCCGCTCGGGACCGATGACGATCAGCGCGACCAGCGCGATGACCATCAGCTCGGAAAACCCCAGATCGAACATGCGGACCCCTGAGAAACGAAGGGCGCCCCTCGGGCGCCCGTGTCGCGATGCCGCGAAGGCCGCTCAGGCCTTCGTTTCGGTCTTGCCCTTTACTTCGCCCTCGACGGTGGTGCCCGTCACCTGATGCGGCGCGCTGCCGGCCTCGGCGCTGCCGCCTTCGCGCATGCCATCCTTGAAGCCGCGCACCGCGCCGCCGAGATCCGCGCCGATGTTGCGCAGCTTCTTGGTGCCGAACACGAGCATCACGATCACCAGGACGATCAGCCAGTGCCAGATGCTGAAGGAGCCCATAAACCCTCCTATTTCTGCCTCACGATCATCGGTCCGAGCGAATTCGGTCCGCCGATGACGTGCATGTGAACATGATACACCTCCTGATGCGCCACCCGGCCGTTGTTGATGATCGTGCGGAAGCCGTCGCTCGCGCCCTCCTTGCGCGCGAGCTCGCCGGCGAGCGCGAGCATCTTGCCGAGGGCCTTCTGGTGGCCTTCGCCGGCGTCGTACAGCGTGGCGATGTGCGCCTTCGGGATGATCATGAAGTGCACCGGCGCCACCGGATGGATGTCGTGGAAGGCGAACACGTCGTCGTCCTCGTAGACCTTCTTCGACGGGATCTCGCCGCGCGCGATCTTGCAGAACAGGCAATTCGGGTCGCTGCTCATCGCTTTTTCCTCGCCGCCTTTTCGTCGATGCCCGAGATGCCTTCGCGCCGGTGCAGCTCGGCGAGCACGTCGCCGGGCCCGAGGCCCCGGCGCGCGAGCAGGATCAGGCAGTGGAACCACAGGTCCGCCGTCTCGCGCACCAGGTGCAGCCGGTCGCCGTCCTTCGCCGCAAGGACGGTCTCGGTCGCCTCCTCGCCGATCTTCTTCAGCACTGCGTCCTCGTCGGCGCCGAGCAGCCGCGCGACGTAGGATTTCTCGGGGTCGCCGCCGCGCCGTGACTCGATCACCTCGGCGATTCGCTCCAGCGTCTGCGCCAGGCCCTTTTTCATTTGTCGCCGTAGATGAGCGCGGGATCCTTCAGCACCGGATCCGTGCTCACCCAGGTCCCATTCTCGAGCCGGCGAAAGAAGCAGCTCTCGCGCCCCGTGTGGCAGGCGATGCCGGCCACCTGCTCCACCTTGAGCAGCACGGCATCGGCGTCGCAGTCGATCCGCAGCTCCTTCACCTTCTGCACGTGGCCGGACTCCTCCCCCTTGTGCCACAGGCGCTTGCGCGAGCGCGACCAGTACACGGCCTCGCCCTTGCGCACCGTCGCGGCGAGCGCCTCCCGATTCATCCACGCCACCGTCAGCACGCGCCCGCTTGCGGCGTCCTGCGCCACCGCGGCCACCAGGCCGTCGTTGCCCCAGCGCACTTGGTCGAGCCAGTCGCTCACAGCCGTACCTCGATGCCGCGCGCGCGCATGTACTCCTTGGCCGCGCGCACGCTGAAGTCGCCGAAGTGAAACACGCTCGCGGCCAGCACCGCATCGGCGTGGCCGTCCAGCACGCCCGCCGCCAGGTGATCCTTCGTGCCCACGCCGCCCGAGGCGATGACGGGAATGCCGACGGCGCCGGCCACCGCGCGCGTGAGCTCGAGATCGAAGCCGTCGCGCGTGCCGTCGCGGTCCATGCTGGT
>JBOIFE010000094.1:0-1653 GCA_050741015.1 Burkholderiales bacterium
GGCACGGTCGACTTGGTGGCGATCACGCGGTCGCCGGTCATGTGGCGCCCGATCGAGCGCGCCGCTGCGATCACATGCTGCAAGTCGGCCGAGCCGTCTTCGTCCGGCGGCGTGCCGACCGCGATCAGCTGCAGCTCGCCGTGCGCCGCGCCGGCCGCGGCGTCCGTGGTGAACCTGAGGCGCCCGGCTTCGCGGTTGCGCCGCACGATCGGCTCCAGCCCGGGCTCGAAGATCGGGATGCCCCCCGATTCGAGCCGGGCAACCTTGGCGGCGTCCACGTCGAGGCACAGGACGCGATTGCCGCTGTCGGCGAGGCAGGCGCCGGCCACGAGGCCCACGTATCCGGTGCCGATGACCGTGAGGTTCACGGGGCGAGTTCGAACTCTTCAGTGCGCCGCGGCGGGTAGCTCTCCCAGCTGCCGCAGGCCGGGCAGTGCCAGTAGAACTGGCGCGCCTTGAAGCCGCATTCCTCGCAGCGGTAGCGCGCGAGCCGGCGCGTGTGGCTGTGCACGAGATTACGCAGCAGCTCGAGGTCGCGGCGCCGGTCGGGCTGCGTATCGCCGATGATCTGCGCCTCGAGCAGGCGGTCCACGCCGAGCAGCGTCGGATTGCGGCGCAGCTCGTCGCGCACGAGCTGGTAGGCGGCGTCGGCCCCCTTGGACTCGAGCGTGGTCTGGAACACGGCGTCGAGCAGGTCGAGCGAGGGGTAGCGCTCGAGGTACCCGGCGGTCAGCGTCAAGCCCTCCTCGAGCTTGCCGGCGCCGCGGTAGGCCTCGATCAGCCGCTGCGCCACGAGCGAGAGATAGGCTGAATTCTGCGTCTCCACCCGCTTCCACAGCTCGACGGCGTGGTCGATGCGACCGGCCGCCCGCTCGAGGTCGCCGAGCGCGACGCTCGCGCGCACCGACTTGCGGTTCGCCTCCAGCGCCGCCTCGAGGTGCCGCCGCGCCTCCTCGGGCCGCGCGTTCCCCGCGTCGAGCGCCGCCTGCTCGCAGAGGAACTGCGAAATCTCCTTCGCGCGCGACTCGCCCGAGGCATCCTGCAGCCGCTCGGCCATGGCGATCGCCCTCGGCCAGTCCCGCTCCTGCTGGAAAATGTCGAGCAGGTGGTGGCGCGCCTCCGTGGCGCGGGGTCCCTGCTCGAGGCGCCCGAACAGCTCCTCGGCGCGGTCCAGGATGCCGGCCTTCAGATAGTCCTGCGCGAGCTCGAACATCGCCATCAGTGTCTGCTCGGCGCCGAGGTCCGCGCGCGCGACCAGGTTCTGGTGCATGCGGATGGCGCGGTCGTATTCGCCGCGGCGGCGAAACAGGCTCCCGAGCGCGAAATGCAGCTCGACGGTCTCGGGGTCGACCTTGACCACTTCGATGAAGGACTCGATCGCCTTGTCGGGCTGCTAGTTGAGCAGGAAGTTCAGCCCCTTGAAGTACGAGCGCGGCAGCGCGCGCGACTCCGAGACCAGGTGGCGGATGTCGATGCGCGCCGCGATCCAGCCCAGGCCGAAGAACAGCGGCAGCGCAAGCAGCCACCAGTACTCGAATTCCATCAGCCCTCCGCCGGCGGCGGCGGCGTCACCGCCGGGAGCGCGGGCGACGGCGCACGCGCGCGCGCCTCGTGCCGCAGCCGCCCGATTTCGCGGCGCTGCCGCAGCAGACC
>JBOIFE010000095.1:0-2147 GCA_050741015.1 Burkholderiales bacterium
CCGCGCAGCAGGTCGCCGCGACCGCCGCGGCCACCGGCATCGCCGACAGGGACGCGAGCAGGCCCGTCGCCGCGCCTGCGCAGCACGCCACCACGCCGACACCGATCCCGGCCGCGACATCGGCTCCGCCCGCGCCGTCGCCCGCCGCGGCGCCCGTCGCGGCCAAGAGCAGCCACCCGCTCGGCGCGATTCAGATCCTTTCTGGCGGGAACGCGGGCAAGGAGCTCGAGCTCGCCAAGCCGCTCACGACACTCGGCAAGCCGGGCGTGCAGGTGGCGGTCCTCACGCGCCGCCCGCAGGGCTACTTCATCACTCACGTCGAGGGCGCCACGCCGCCCTCGGTCAACGGCCAGCAGATCGGCACCGCCCCGCACGCGCTGAAGGACCACGACGTGGTCGAGCTCGCGGGCGTCAAGATGGAGTTCTTCCTGAAGGGTTGAGCCGCGGCGCGGCCTCGCACCCGGCACGCGGCCCCGCCGGCCCGACGGAGCCCGCATGAAACAGCACATCGTCCGCATCGCCCTCGGGCTCGCGATCACCCTGTTCTTCATCGGGCACGCGGCACGCTACTACGAGGTGCCGTTCATCACGCAGCTCGACAACATCATCTACGACGCGCGGCTGCAGGTGACGATGCCGCGAGGCGTCGACGATCGCATCGTCATCCTCGACATCGACGAGAAGAGCCTGCAGGAGGTCGCGCGCTGGCCCTGGCCGCGCGACGTCATGGCGCGGCTGGTCGATACGCTGTTCGACAAGTACCAGGTCGCGATCGTCGCTTTCGACGTGGTGTTCGCCGAGCACGACTATTCTTCCGGCATCCGCGAGCTGGACAAGCTCTCGCAAGGCGCGCTGAAAGACGTGCCTGCGTTCCAGACGCAGTACCACGAGATGCGGCCGCTGCTCGACAACGACGGCCTGTTCGCCAAGGCGATCAAGGGCCGCCCGGTCGTGCTGGGCTACTACCTGAACAGCGACAAGGACGCCAAGCGCATCGCGGCGATCCCCGATCCGGTGCTGCCCAAGGGGACGTTCGAGGGTCGCAACATCCCGTTCACGACCTGGGTGGGCTACGGCGGCAACCTGGAGCAGTTCCTGAAGAACGCGGCCAGCGCGGGCCACTTCAATCCGCTGACCGACCCCGACGGGGTGGTGCGCCGCGTGCCGATGATCGCCGAGCTCGACGGCGCCTACTACGAGGCGCTGTCGCTCGCGGTGGTGCGCACGATCCTCGGCTTTCCCAAGGTCGTGCCCGGCTACGCGCCCGACCGCTTCCTGCAGCGCGGCTATTCGGGCCTCGAATGGCTGCAGGTCGGCCCGCTGCAGATCCCGGTCGACGAGACTGCGAGCGCGCTGATCCCGTACCGAGGCCGCAAGTTCAGCTTCGCCTATGTCTCGCTTGCCGACGTGATCGCGGGGCGCACGCCGCTCGAGCGGCTGAAGGGCAAGATCACGCTGGTGGGAACGACGGCGCCGGGGCTGCTCGACCTGCGCTCGACGCCGGTGGACAACGTCTACCCCGGTGTCGAGGTGCACGCGAACCTGATCGCCGGCATGCTCGACAAGGACATCAAGCTGAAGCCCCCGTACATGCTCGGGGCCGAGGTGCTGCTGCTGTTCATCGGCGGCGTCGCGCTGTCGGTGCTGATCCCGATGCTCGCGCCGCTGTGGGCTACGCTCGCGGCGGTGGCGGGAATCGCGCTGGTGACCGGGCTCGACGTGCTGGTCTGGACCAAGGCGGACATGGTGCTGCCGCTCGCGGCCTCGATCCTGATGGCGGTATCGCTGTACACGGTCAACATGGCCTACGGCTACTTCGTGGAGGCGCGCTCGAAGCGCCAGTTCACGGAGCTGTTCGGCCAGTACGTGCCACCCGAGCTGGTCGACGAGATGGCGCGCGACCCGCAGAAGTACAACATGGAGCCGCGCGCCGCCGAGCTGACCATCCTGTTCTCGGACGTGCGCGGCTTCACCGGCATCTCGGAAGCGCTCAAGCCAGAGGAGCTGCGCGAGTTCATCAACGAGTACCTCACCGATATGAGCGGCATCATCCGCGGCAGGCATCGCGGCACGCTCGACAAGTACATCGGCGACGCCATCATGGCGTTCTGGGGTGCGCCGGTGGAGGACCCGCAGCATGCCAGAAA
>JBOIFE010000096.1:0-4419 GCA_050741015.1 Burkholderiales bacterium
GGCGCGCCGTGGGTGGCCCAGCGGGTATGCGCGATGCCGATCATGCCGGCGAGGCTCTGCCGGTCGACGAGCTGCCCGAGCTGGGCCACGCGCCCGGTGCTCCGCACCCGATGGAGCTTCCCGTTCACGACGGCGATCCCCGCCGAGTCGTAGCCGCGGTACTCCAGGCGCTTCAGTCCCTCCAGCAGCGCCGGAACGACGTTGCGCCGCGCGACGGCGCCGACTATGCCGCACATGTTCGCCGCCGCAAGGCGCCCGCGGCGCGGTCAGTAGGCATTGGGCTCCTTGAATATGACGAGCAGCGTCTTCAGCACGATCCACAGGTCGAGCTGCAGCGACCAGCCGCGCAGGTAGGCCAGATCGAATTCGATGCGCCGCTTCATCTTTTCGAGCACGGCCGTCTCGCCGCGCAAGCCGTTGACCTGCGCCCAGCCGGTGATGCCGGGCCTGACCTTGTGGCGAATCATGTAGCCCTTGATCAGGCCGCGGTACAGCTCGTTGTGGGCCACCGCGTGCGGCCGCGGCCCGACCACGCTCATGCGCCCCTGCAGTACGTTGACGAATTGCGGCAGCTCGTCCAGCGAATAGCGCCGCAGGAACGCGCCGAACGGCGTGACGCGCCGGTCCTCGCGCCGCGCCTGCGGAATCACGTCGCCGTCCTCGGCCACCGTCATGGAGCGGAACTTGTAGACGAGGATCTCGCGTCCGTCGAGGCCGTAGCGGCGCTGCCGGAACAGCACCGGGCCGGGCGAGGTCGCCTTCACGCCGATGGCGATCGCGGCCATGAGCGGCGCGATCAGCAGCAGGATCGCCGTGGCGAGGACCATGTCGCTCGCGCGCTTGACCAGGCCGTTGAGGCCGTGGAACGGGCTGTCGCATACGGCCACGACCGGCATCCCGCCGATGCTGTCCAGGCGCGCCTGGATCAGGTCGAACACGAATATGTCGGGCACGAAGTAGATCGACGCGGTGGTGTCGTGCAGCGCATCGAGCAGCTCGAGCAGTCGCGGTTGCGACGCCATCGGCAGGGTGATGTAGATGATGTCCACGCGATGCGTCTTGAGGTACTGGGGCAGCGCGGCCAGGGGGCCGAGGATGCCGCCGGTTTCCGGCGCCACGGCGCGTTGCGGGCCGCGGTCGTCGAAAAACCCGGCGACCCGGATGCCGAGGTGCGGCGCGCGACCGATGCGCTCCGCCAGCTCGAGGCCGATCCCGCCGCCGCCGGCGACGACGGCGGTTCGCCGCATGCCTTCGGCCGAGAAGATGCGCGGCAGCAGGAACGGCATGGTCAGCTGCGCGGCGAAGCGCAGGACGGGCGTCACGAGCAGCCACGCCACGGCCACCCGCGGGTCGATGACGCCCAGCGTTCGCGTCACCCAGCCGAGGAGCAGCAGCAGCGCGGCCAGGGCGAACCAGTCCACCAGGACCTTGCCGGCGATCGCGCGCGCGCTGGTGGCCTTCGGCGCACTGCCCGGGAAAGTCAGCGAGAACACGATCAGGCACAGGATCAGGTACGCGCCGCTGAAGCGCACGCCGAGCGCGGCCACGCAGGCGAGCAGCGCGCCGACCGTCACCAGGGGATCGACCGCCACCTGCACAAGCGTGGCGGCGTTCGGTTGGGGGCCGACCAGACCGCGACCGGCGCGGCCGTCGCCGGCCGTGTGCCAGAGCTCCTGTACCGGCGGTGAAGCGGGAGGGTTGCGGGACATTGCGCCTGCAGGCTAGCGGCCCGGCCCGCCGGCGGTGATGAAGGCACCGGGCCCTGCGGGTAGCTCCTGCGGACTATTGCCTCCGGGGGGGCAATCTGCCGCAAGAACAAAGACCTAGGCCTAAAAGCGCGGACTTCGAGACACCTGCGGTCACTTCATCGTTACTTAACATAAGGCACTCACATTGAGCGGATCGAAAGACGCCCAACCACGGAGGAAGCGCCGATGCAGCACGCAGCCGAGCGCGAGCTTGCGATGCCACAGCCGCCCCCGGCGACCGCCGGTTCACCGCCGCCGCCCACGGGCCATGCCGGCGCGGTCGACGCCGTTCTGCTCGACCCGCTCGAGCGCGAGTCGCTGCTGCTCAACATGGATGCCGCGCTGCGCGTGTATGCCCGCCACCAGTTCTTCGCCTGGACGCAGGGCATGTTGCAGAATCTGATCCGGCATGAGGTGTTGCTGTGCGCGCTGTATGGCAACGACCCGGCGTCGCTGCACGTGGAAAGCTTCGCGGCGCCCAACGTGGACCCCGCGCCGATCGGCGAGATGATCCACCGTGACACCCAGGTGGTGCCGCACCTCATCAAGAGCTGGGAAGCGTCCCTGTTCCGTCCGGTGAGACTGGAGTTGCAGGGCGCGGGCCCGTTGGCCGACAGCCCGCTCGGCCGCGAGCTCGCGCGGATCGAAACGCGCAGCATGATCGCGCACGGCACCTACGATGTGTACGGCAAGCCCGCCAGCCTGTTCATCTTCGCGTGCGGGCCGGGCAGCGTCGCGCCGCGACAGGCGTTCCTGCTGCAGTTGATCGTACCGTTTCTGCACCTCGCGCTGGTGCGCACCCGCGTCCAGCAGTCGGAGTCGGACCCCGGGACGAGCCACAAGGCAGCGCGCCTGCTCACCGTGCGCGAGCAGGAGATCATCAAGTGGATCCGCGTGGGCAAAAGCAACATCGAGATCGGGCTGATCCTGGGGATCAGCCCCCTGACGGTGAAGAATCACGTGCAGAAGATGCTGCGCAAGCTGAACGTACAGAATCGCACCCAGGCCGTGAGCAAGGCGCTGGCGCTTCGCATCCTGAGCATTTGATCCGGACATCGCGTGGCGGCGCGCCGGATCTAGTTCCAATGACCCATTGTAGCGGCCGGTCGCCGGCAAGCCGTTGTCACGTTGACATCGCACGCTGACGGTTGCCCGATATTGATGCTGCGGAGGTGTCTGCATGAAACCCGGATTGGCGATACTTGCACTGGCGCTCGCCCTCGCTGCGGTGCCCTTCGGCGCGCGGGCCTCGATTAGCGCCGCCGACACCGGCGATCGTTCTTTCAACCCGCCTTACGGCTTCCCGCCGGCCGGCGCCGGCGCTTCATTACCCTCCTCCTCCCCTGACCGCCTGCCCGGTTCGGCGCGGAAGCCCGTGTACCCCGAAAGCAATCAAGGCGGCGTGCCGCGCGCGGAGCAGGTCGCCGCCAACGCGGCATCGCCGGATGGCCGCGCAATGCAGGTCGCCTACCGGATCGGACCGGCCGCGCAGTCGCAGCACGCGCCGGAACCGGACACTTTCGCCATGGTCCTGGTCGGCCTGCTCGGCACGGCCGCCATCGCGCGCCGCCGCCTGATGCCGTAATGGCGCAGGCGGCCCGGCGCCGCGCCGAAGGCCGCCGCAGCCTGCGCCCGCTTGGCCTGGGCTGCGCGCTCGCCGCGGGCCTTCTGTTGCGTCCGACGGCTGCGCTCGCGTTCGCGCAGGACCGCGTCTCGCCGTACGTCGAGGAGAAGGTGTCCCACGACGACAACGTGTTCCGCCTTTCCAGGAATCAGGACCCGGCCGCCGCCATCGGCGCGCGCACCGGGGCCGACACTTACTTCACCAGTACCGTCGGTGTCGTGCTCGATGTGCCGCTAAGCCGCCAGCGCCTGCAGGCGGACCTGGCGTGGCACGACACGCGCTACCAGCGTTTCACGGACCTGGATTACGCCGGCCTGGACCTGCAGGCGACATGGCTGTGGCAAGTCGGCGACCGGCTGAGCGGGCACCTCGGCCACAGCGAAACCGTCGAGCTGGCGTCGTTCGCCTACATCCAGACGCGCAGTCCCGACGTGCTCGACACCCGCAGCACGTACTGGGACGCGACCTACCTGCTCACCCCGCGGTGGCAGCTGAAAGGGGGACTGAGCAAACTCGCGCAGACTAACCGCGCGCCGGCCTACGCGATCCGCGATATCGAGATTCTGGGCGGCGAGGCGACCGTGGCCTACGTCACGCCGGCCGGCACCTCGATCGGATTCAGGGCGCGCAGCGAAGACGGGCGCTTCCCGAACGCGCAGTCCGTCGGCGGGATTCTCGTCGACCCCGCGTACCGGCAATCCGGCGGCGAGCTGGTCGCCGAATGGACGATCGGCGCCGCCACGCGCGTCAGCGGCAGCTTCGGCCATGTGGCGCGGCACTTCCAGCAGCTGCCGCAGCTCGACTTCGCGGGCAACATCGCCCATGCCCAGATCGACTGGAAGCCGACCGGCAAGCTGTCGCTGGGCGCGACGTTCACAAGGGACATCAGCGCCTACGAGGACCTCCGCAGCACCTTCGTGCTGGTGACGGGAGTTGCGCTGCGGCCGGTCCTGAAGCTGAGCGAGAAACTCGAGCTCTCGGCAACCCTCGACAGCAGCGTGCGCGACTACCTCGGGGATCCGGGCTTCGCGGCGGGCGGACTGCCGG
>JBOIFE010000097.1:0-1647 GCA_050741015.1 Burkholderiales bacterium
GGGATCATCCTGGTGGCGATCGTCGTCGCGCTGAACGCGGCGGCGTACCTGGTCAAGGAAACCGCGCAGCGGCGCTACGGGTGATCGCGGCCATGGACATGCGCACTCCGATGGCACTCCTTCCGCTGCGGCTGGAGCGGGTGGCGTTCACCGCGGGCGAGCGCCGGATCATCGACGACGTATCGCTGACGATCGAGGCCGGGCCGCGGACGGTGATCGTCGGACCCAACGGCGCCGGCAAGAGCGTGTTGCTGCGTCTTTGCCATGGCCTGCTGCAGCCTTCCGCCGGCTCGATCCGCTGGAGCTCCGCCGAGGTACCCGGCGCGCCGCGGCGGCAGGCGATGGTCTTCCAGCGGCCGATGCTGCTGCGGCGCTCGGCGCTCGCCAACGTCGCGTACGCGCTCGGCGTCGCGGGCGTACCGCGCGGCGCGCGGGCGATGCGCGCACACGAGGCGCTGCATAAGGTCGGGCTGGAGTCGCGCGCAGCGCATCTGGCGCGAGTGCTCTCGGGCGGCGAGCAGCAGCGGCTCGCGCTCGCGCGCGCCTGGGCGTTGCAGCCCGAGATCATCTTCCTCGACGAGCCGACGGCGAGCCTCGACCCGGGCGCGACGCAGGAAGTCGAGAAGGTGATCGGCGCGATGGTTGCCGCGGGCACCAAGATCGTATTGGTCACGCACAACCTCGGACAGGCGCGCCGGCTGGGCGACGAGATCCTGTTCCTGCACCAGGGGCGCCTGGTCGAGCGCGCGCCGGCCGACCGCTTTTTCCGCCAACCGGAATCGGTCGAAGCAAAACAATTCCTCGAAGGAGAATTGCCCTGGTAACGACACGACGCATGTTCATCACCGCCGCGCTTGCGCTGGCTGCGCTCGGCGCGCAGGCGGACGACAAGTTCATCACGGTGGCGTCGACTACCTCGACCGAGCAGTCGGGACTGTTCGGCTACCTGCTGCCGATCTTCGAGGGCAAGACCGGCATCAAGGTCCATGTCGTGGCGCTCGGCACGGGGCAGGCGCTCGACGTGGCGCGGCGCGGCGACGCTGATGTCGTCTTCGTGCACGCGCGGTCGGCCGAGGAGAAGTTCCTCGCCGAAGGCCAGGGCGTCAAGCGCTTCCCGGTGATGTACAACGACTTCGTGCTGATCGGTCCGAAGAGCGACCCGGCGAAGATCGGCGGCGGCAAGGACATCGTCGTCGCGCTGAAAAAGCTGGAGAGCGCGAAGGCGCCTTTCGTCTCCCGCGGCGACCGCAGCGGCACGAACATGGCGGAGCTCGCGCTGTGGAAGGTCGCGGGCATCGACATCGACAAGAGCAAGGGCCCGTGGTACCGCGACACCGGGCAGGGCATGGGGCCTGCCCTCAACACCGCGGCCTCGATGGGGGCGTACATCCTCGCCGACCGCGGCACCTGGCTCGCCTTCAAGAACCGCGGCGACCTCACGATCCTGGTCGAAGGCGACAAGCGCCTGTTCAACCAGTACGGCGTGATGCTGGTGAATCCCGCCAGGCACCCGAGCGTGAAAAAGGAGCTGGGGCAGCAGTTCATCGACTGGCTGATCTCGCCCGCAGGGCAAGCCGCCATCGCCGGGTACAAGATCAACGGCGAGCAGTTGTTCTATCCGAACGCGGGGAACGCCGACGCGTGAGG
>JBOIFE010000098.1:0-18727 GCA_050741015.1 Burkholderiales bacterium
GGTCGTCGTCGGCGCGGCGAGCAAGCGCCAGATGGTGACCAATCCGCAGCGCACCGTGTTCGGCGTCAAGCGCCTGATCGGGCGCAAAGCGGCGGACAAGGAGGTCCAGTCGCTCGCGACCCGGCTGCCGTACAAGATCGTCGCGGCCAAGAACGGCGACGCGTGGGTCGACATCGCCGGCACGCCACGGTCGCCGCAGGAGGTCTCGGCGCACGTGCTCGCGAAGATGAAGCGCGTCGCCGAGGATTATCTCGGCCAGCCCGTCACCGAAGCGGTCGTCACCGTGCCGGCGTACTTCGACGACGCGCAGCGCCAGGCGACCAAGGACGCGGGCCAGCTCGCGGGGCTGGAGGTGCTGCGGCTGCTGAACGAGCCCACCGCCGCGGCCATCGCCTACGGCCTGGAGAACGCGGCCGAGGGCGTCTACGCGGTCTACGACCTCGGCGGCGGCACCTTCGACCTGTCGATCCTGCGCCTCTCGCGCGGCGTGTTCGAAGTCATCGCGACCAGCGGCGACGCGGCGCTCGGCGGCGACGACTTCGACCAGCGCGTGTTTTGCTGGGCGACGGACCAGGCCAAGCTCCCGCCGCTCGGCCCGCGCGACATGCGGCAGCTGCTGGTCAAGTCGCGCGAAGCGAAGGAGTACCTGACCGCTCACGGCGAGGCGCGCATCACGGCGAAGCTCACGACCCACGACGTGATCGACCTCGCGCTCGACACCGAAACCTTCTGCGGCATCACGCAGCACCTGGTGCAGAAGACGCTCGGCCCCGTGCGCAAGGCGTTGCGCGACGCGAAGCTGAGGCCCGCCGACGTGAAGGGCGTGGTGATGGTCGGCGGCGCGACGCGCATGCCGCAGATCCAGCGCGCGGTGGGCGAGTTTTTCGGCCGCGAGCCGCTCAACAACCTGGACCCCGACAAGGTGGTGGCGCTTGGCGCCGCGATGCAGGCCGCGGCGCTCGCGGGCGAGCGCCCGGCGGGCGAGGACTGGCTGCTGCTCGACGTGATCCCGCTTTCGCTCGGCATCGAGACCATGGGCGGCCTCGCCGAGAGGATCGTGCCGCGCAACTCGACGATCCCGGTCGCGCGCGCGCAGGAGTTCACGACCTACAAGGACGGCCAGACCGGCATGAGCTTCCACGTGGTGCAGGGCGAGCGCGAGCTGGTAGCGGACTGCCGCTCGCTCGCACGCTTCGAGCTGAAGGGCATCGCGCCGATGGCGGCGGGCGCCGCGCGCGTGCGCGTGAGCTTCCAGGTCGACGCCGACGGGCTGCTGTCGGTGACCGCGCGCGAGGCGACCACCGGCGCGGAGGCCTCGGTCGCGGTGAAGCCCTCCTACGGCCTTGCCGACGGCGAGATCGAGCGAATGCTGCGCGATTCCTTCGATCATGCGCGCGACGACATGCACGCGCGCGCGCTGCACGAGGCGCAGGTCGAGGCGCGGCGGCTGCTCGAGGCGGTGCGCGCGGCGCTCGCGGCCGACGCGGCGCTGCTCGAGCCCGCGGAGCGCGCCGGCATCGACGCGCGCGTCACCGCGCTCGAGGCGGTGCTTACCGGCACCGACCATCGCGCGCTGCGCTCGGGCGCCGAGGCGCTCAACCGCGCCACCGAGGAATTCGCCGCTCGCCGCATGGACGCGGGTGTGCGGCGCGCGCTCGCCGGGCGGCGAATCGCCAGCCTGGACCTCTAGATGCCGCGCATCCGCGTGCTGCCCCACGCGACGCTGTGCCCCGCGGGCGCCGAGTTCGAGGCGGCGACCGGCCAGTCGATCTGCGACGCGTTGCTCGAGCACGGCGTCGACATCGAGCACGCCTGCGAGAAGTCCTGCGCCTGCACGACCTGCCACGTGATCCTGCGCGAAGGCTTCGATTCGCTGGTCGCGGCCGAGGAGAAGGAAGAGGACCTGCTCGACAAGGCCTGGGGCCTCGAGGCAATGTCGAGGCTGTCGTGCCAGGCGCGCGTCGCGGACGCGGCACTCACGGTCGAGCTGCCGAAGTACACGATCAACTACGAACGCGAAGGCGGGGGGAACAAATGAAGTGGACCGACACGCGGGACATCGCCATCGCGCTGTGCGAACTGCATCCCGACATCGATCCGGCGACGGTGCGCTTCACCGACCTGTACCAATGGGTCCTGACGCTGCCCGGCTTCGACGACGATCCGAAGCGCAGCGGCGAAAAAATCCTCGAGGCGATCCAGATGACCTGGATCGACGAGGCGCCCTAGCTCAATCGTCCAGGCCGCTCATGCCCTTGCGGTGCGCGAGCGGCCGCGGTCCGGCGATGCGGTAGGCGACCTTGCCGGGCCAGGCCAGCTGGCCGTCGGGCCGGCGGCTGAACAGGAAACCGTCGGTTCGCGCGCGCATCTGCGTGCGCGCGAGCGGCCCGCGCGGGTCGGCCGGGTCGATCACTTCGCACACCGCCATGCCCTTGCGTACACGCGCACCGGCCGGCAGGTGGAAGACGAGGATGCCGGGCCCGGGGCAGTAGCCCACGTCCATGCCCGCGATCGGCGTCGCCGGGGCCTTCAGGCGCGGCAGGGCGCCCGCGCGCCCGGCGATGACGCCGCGGCGCACGAGGAACCGGAACAGGTTGCGCGCGTCGGCCTCGCCCAGGGCATGGTTGACGTCGCGCTGGCCGCGGTACTCGATGGTGGCCGAAAGACAAGCCTGCGGGATCGCCGCGCCGGGAAAGCGCGCCGCGAGCCGCGCCCACAGCGCGCCGTTCACGCCGGAGAAGGTGAGCACCTCGGGGTAGGGGTCGTTGTACAAAGTGGCAGCCGCACCCAGGTCGGCGGCGAGCGCGCGGGCCGGGCCGGGCCAGTCGCGCCGCGAGATGAACAGGTGCAGGACGGCCTCCTGGTCGCAATGCAGGTCGAGCACGACATCCGCGTCCACTGCGAGCCGCATCGCCCCGGCGCGCAGCGCCTGCAGCTCGGTCGAGGGCCGCAGTGCGGCCAGCGCGGCGAGCGCCGCGCGCCGGATCGCCGCGACGTTGGCGGCCGCGTTGCGACCAAGCGAAGCGCCGACGCGCTCGGCGACCGCGCCCGAGAGCTCGGGCCAGTTGCGGTTGAAGTTGTCGCGCCCGAGGAATTCGTAGCGCCCCAGGTGGATGTTGCCCGAGAGCTGCGCCAGTCCGATCGGGTTCACGGTCGGCACCACCACGATCTCGCCGCGGATGCGCCGCTTGCGATCCGCCGCGACCAGCATCGGCAGCAGGTGGTGCAGCGCCATCGCGCCCGGCAGTTCGTTGGCGTGGATCGCCGCCTGCAGGTAGGCCTTCGGGCGCGCGCCCGGGCGGCCGAAGCGGTGCACGGTGATGTGGCGGCGCGTGCCGGGCGTCATGGACGGCAGCGCAATGCGGGATTGCGAACGGGGCATGGGTTCCTCTCTGGCGGGCGACGCCATTTTTGCGGGTATTCCGGTTAATATCCAGCGGCACCCCCCGGACAATCTCCACGAAGGGAGTCGGCCATGGACGAACGCCAGCTTCGCCAGATGATCACGCAAGTGAAGGCGGGGCGCCTGTCCCGCCGCGGTTTCATCCACCGGATGGTCGGATTGGGCCTGACCGCGCCGCTCGCGGCGCAGATGCTGGCTCATTGCGGCGTCGCGCAGGCGCAGGGCGTGCCGGCCTACAAGCCGACGCGCCGCGGCGGCGGCGGGACGCTCAAGCTCCTGTGGTGGCAGGGCGCCACGCTGCTCAACCCGCATTTCGCGGTCGGCACCAAGGACCAGGAAGGCGCGCGCATCTTCTACGAGCCGCTCGCCGGCTGGGACGCCGACGGCAACCTGGTGCCCATGCTCGCCGCCGAGGTGCCGACGGTGGACAACGGCGGCCTCGCGCGCGACGGCATGTCGGTGACCTGGAAGCTCAAGCGCGACGTGCGCTGGCACGACGGCAAGCCGTTCAGCGCCGACGACGTGCTGTTCAACTGGGAATACGCGGTGGACCCGGCGACGGCGGCGGTGACCATCGGCAGCTACAAGGACACGACCGTCGAGAAGCTCGACGCCTACACGGTCAAGGTGAACTTCAAGAAGCCGACGCCCTATTGGGCGGATGCCTTCGTGGGCGTGCGCGGCATGATCATCCCGAAGCACCTGTTCGAGAACTACCGCGGCGCCAAGTCGCGCGAGGCGCCCAACAACCTGACGCCGGTCGGCACCGGGCCCTACAAGTTCGTCGATTTCAAGCCCGGCGACATGGTGCGCGGCACGATCAATGCCGACTACCACGAGCCGACCAAGCCGTTCTTCGACGCCATCGAGATGAAGGGCGGCGGCGACGCGGTGTCCGCGGCGCGCGCCGTGCTGCAGACCGGCGAATTCGACTATGCCTGGAACATCCAGGTCGAGGACGAAATCCTGAAGCGCATGGAAGCCGACGGCAAGGGCCGCACCGAGATCACGCCGGGCGCGAACATCGAGCACATCCAGGTCAACACCACCGATCCGTGGAAGGAGGTCGATGGCGAGCGCTCCAGCATCAAGACCACGCATCCGCTGTTTTCCGATCCGGCGGTGCGCCAGGCGCTTTCGATGCTGGTGGACCGCAAGTCGGTGCAGGACTACATCTACGGGCGCACCGGCATCGCCACCGGCAACTTCCTCAACAACCCGCAGCGCTTCGTGTCGCACAACACGAAGTGGGAGTTCAACATCGACAAGGCGAACCAGGTGCTGGAGGCCGCGGGCTGGAAGCGCGGCGCCGACGGCATCCGCGCCAAGGACGGCAAAAAGCTGAAGCTCGTCTACCAGACCTCGATCAACGCGCCGCGCCAGAAGAACCAGGCCATCGTCAAGCAGGCCTGCGAGAAGGCCGGCATCGAGGTCGAGCTGAAGGCGGTGACCGCCTCGGTGTTCTTCTCCTCCGACGTCGCCAATCCGGACACCTACACGAAGTTCTACTGCGACCTGCAGATGTACACCACCACCATGCCGCAGGCGGATCCGGAAGTGTTCATGAACCAGTTCGTCTCCTGGGAAGTCGCGACCAAGGAAAACAAGTGGCAGGGGCGCAACATCACGCGCTGGCGCAACGAGGAATACGACAAGACTTTCCGCGCCGCCCAGGGCGAGCTCGACCCGGTCAAGCGTGCGGCGCTGTTCATCCACATGAACGACCTGGTGATCGAAAACCAGGTGGTGATCCCGGTCGTCTATCGTCCTCGCGTTTCCACGGTGATCGCCAAGCTGCACGCGCCCCTCTCCGGCTGGGACAACGACCTCTGGGACCTGCGGGACTGGTACAAGGACGCCTGACCGCCGGGTGATGGGCAGGTATCTCCTCCGGCGCCTGCTGATCGCGGTTCCGAGCGTCATCGGCATCAGCGTCGTGCTGTTCACGGTGCTGGCGCTCGCCCCCGGCGATCCGTTTGAGGAGCTGGCGACCAACCCGGCGATTCCGGCCGAGGTGCGCGCCAACCTGCGCACCCAGTTCGGGCTCGACGATCCGGTCGCGGTGCGCTATGCGCACTGGGCCGGCGCCATGCTGAAGGGCGACTGGGGATTTTCCTTCGCCAGCCGCGTGGACGTCGACAAGCTGATCCTGCAGCGCCTCCCGGTCACGCTGCTCATCATCGGCGCTTCGCAGCTGCTGGCGCTCGCGATCGCGCTGCCGGTCGGCGTGGTGGCGGCGACGCGCCCGTATTCACTGTTCGACCAGGTGGCGAGCACGCTCGCCTTCATCGGCTTCTCGCTGCCGACGTTCTTCACCGGCATCGTCTTCATCCTGGTCTTCAGCATCACGCTGGGCTGGCTGCCGTTCGTGTACCGCACCGACATCAGCGCCACGGGCTGGCTGTGGTACTGGGAGAATTTCAAGCAGGCGCTGATGCCGGTGGCCGTTCTGGGCCTGTTCCAGGGCGCCGCCTGGACACGCTACGTGCGCTCGGCGGTGCTCGACGTCATCCGCCTCGATCACGTCACCACGGCGCGCGCCAAGGGCTTGGGCGAAACGACGGTGGTGCTCAAGCACGTGGTGCGCAACGCCCTGATTCCGGTGGTGACGCTGATCGCGCTGCAGATTCCCGCCGTGTTCGGCGGCGCCATCATCACCGAGCAGATCTTCCGCGTGCCGGGGATCGGCTCGCTGCTGATCAGCGCGATCCTCGCCAACGACACGCCGGTGATCATGGCCGTGACTTTCGTGTTCTCCCTCCTGGTGATCCTGTTCAACCTGCTCGCCGACCTGCTGTATGGCTGGCTCGATCCCCGCATCGCTTACCGCTAGCGCCGGGGCGCCGCGCGGCGCGCGCGTCGCTTCGCCCGCCGGCGAGGTCTGGCGGCGCTTCCGCCGGCACCGCCTGGCGCTGGCCGGGGCCGTGATCTTCTGCCTGATCCTGCTCGCCGTGATGCTCGGGCCCTTCGTCTGGCGCGTGCCGATCAACAATATCGACTTCAGCGCCATGCTGCAGGGCGCCTCCTGGCGCCATCCGCTGGGCACCGACGACCTCGGCCAGGACCTGCTGGCGCGCATGCTCTACGGCGGGCGCATCTCGATCGCCGTCGGCCTGTCGGCGATGCTGATTGCGATCGTCGTCGGCACGCTGCTCGGCGCGCTCGCCGGCATGTCGCGCGGCGTGCTCGACGCGGCGCTGATGTGGCTCACCGACCTGTTCCTGTCGCTGCCGCAGCTGCCGCTGCTGCTGCTGCTCATCTATCTGTTCCGCGACGCGCTGAAGTCGCTGGTCGGCGTGGAAGCCGGGACCTTCCTGCTGATCGTGGCGGTGATCGGCGGCTTCCGCTGGATGCCGGTGGCGCGGCTGGTGCGGGCGCAGTTCCTGTCGCTGCGCGAGAAGGAATTCGTCGAGGCGGCGCGCGCCCTGGGCGCCTCCCCCGCGCGGCTGGTCCTGCGCCACATCCTGCCCAACGCGATCGGCCCGGTCATCGTCGCCGGCACGATCGACATCGCCGCGGCGATCATCGCCGAGTCGACCCTGTCCTTCCTCGGCCTGGGCTTCCCGCCGGACGTCCCGACCTGGGGCCGCATCCTGTTCGACGCCAAGGACCAGCTCGACAACGCGCCGCACTGGGCGCTCACGGCCGGCGGCGCGATCTTCCTCACGGTGCTTTCGATCAACTACGTCGGCGACGGCCTGCGCGATGCGCTCGACCCGCGCCGCGTGCTCTAGGCGCGCGGCGTGGGCGAGCGGCTGCTCGAGATCCGGGGCCTGAAGACCTGGTTCGCGACCGACGCGGGCGAAGTTCACGCCGTGGACGGCGTCGACCTGGCCATCGACGCGGGCGAGACGCTGGGCGTGGTCGGCGAGTCGGGCTGCGGCAAGAGCGTCACCGCGCTCAGCGTCATGCGGCTGATCCCCACGCCGCCGGGGCGCATCGTCGCGGGCCAGATCCTGTGGCGCGGCCGCGACCTGGTGCCGGCGCCGCCGAGCGCCATGCGCGCCCTCCGCACGCGCGAGATCGCGATGGTGTTCCAGGAGCCGATGACTTCGCTCAACCCGGTGTACACCGTCGGCGCGCAGATCGCCGAGGCGATCCGGCTGCACCAGGGGCTGGACCGGCGCGCCGCGTTCGAGCGCGCAATCGAGATGCTGCGCCTGGTGCACATCGCGCAGCCCGGGCGCCGCGCGCGCGACTACCCGCACCAGTTCTCCGGCGGCATGCGCCAGCGCGTGATGATCGCAATGGCCCTGTCCTGCGAGCCGCAGCTGCTGATCGCGGACGAGCCGACCACCGCGCTCGACGTCACCATCCAGGCGCAGATCCTGGAGCTGCTCGGCGAGCTCAAGTCGAAGCTGGGCATGGCGGTGATGCTCATCACGCACGCCATGGGCGTGGTGGCCGAGACCGCGCAGCGCGTGGTCGTGATGTACGCGGGCAAGGTGGTCGAGGAGGCGCCGGCGGCGGTCCTGTTCAGCGCGCCGCGCCATCCGTATACGCAAGGCCTGATCCGCTCGATTCCGCGTATCGACGCGAGCGAGCAGCACGCGCGGCTGGAGGCGATCCCGGGCGTGGTGCCCAGCCTGCTCGAGCCGGCGCCGGGCTGCCGCTTCGCACCGCGCTGCCCCCACGTGCGCGAGGCCTGCCGGCGCGAGACGCCGCCGCTGCGCGAAGTCGGCGCGGGCCACAAGGTCGCCTGCGTGCTCTGAGCCCATGGACACGCCGCTGCTCAGCGTCAGCAACCTCGTCAAGCACTACCCGGTGCGCTCGGGGTTGCTCGCGCGCGGGCTGGAGCAGGTGCGCGCGGTGGACGGGGTCAGCTTCGAGCTCGCCGCGGGCGAGACCCTGGGCCTGGTCGGGGAGTCGGGTTGCGGCAAGTCCACCACCGGGCGCTGCATCCTGCGCCTGATCGAGCCGACCTCGGGCGAGGTGCGATTCGACGGCGCGAGCGTGACGGCGATGCGGCCGCGCGAGCTGCGCCGCCTCGCGCGCGGCATGCAGATCATCTTCCAGGATCCCTTCGCCTCGCTCAACCCGCGCATGCCGGTCGGTGCGATCGTCGGCGAGGCCCTGACCATCCACGGCCTCGCGCGCAGCGCGCGCGAGTACGAAGCGCGCGTGGTGGAGCTGCTGGAAACGGTCGGCCTGCAGGCCGAGCACCGGCGCCGCTATCCGCACGAGTTCTCCGGCGGCCAGCGCCAGCGCATTGGCATTGCGCGCGCGCTGGCCGTGTCGCCGCGGCTCATCGTCTGCGACGAGCCGGTGTCGGCGCTGGACGTCTCGATCCAGGCGCAGGTGATCAACCTGCTCGAGGACCTGCAGCAGCGCTTCGGCATGGCGTACCTGTTCATCGCGCACGACCTGTCGGTGGTGCGCCACATCAGCCGGCGCGTGGCGGTCATGTACCTCGGCCGCATCGTGGAGATCGCGCGCGTGGGCGAGCTGTACGCCGCGCCGCGTCATCCGTACACCGAGGCGCTGCTGTCGGCGGTGCCGGTGCCGGACCCGGGCGCGCGGCGCCGGCGCATCGTGCTGCAGGGCGACGTGCCCAACCCGATGCACCCGCCCGCCGGCTGCCATTTCCACCCGCGCTGCCCGCACGCCATGGACCGCTGCCGCGTCGAGGCGCCGCAACTGCGCGAAATCGCCCCTGGCCGCAAGGCCGCCTGCCACCTGAACGGATAGCCCATGGACAAGCTCGCCCAGTACTACGCCCAGCGCGCGCCCGAGTACGAGCGCTTCTACGAAAAGCCCGAACGCCAGGCGGACCTCGCAATCCTGCGCCGGCGCATCGCCTCCATGTGCGCGGGGCGCAAGGTGCTCGAAGTCGCTTGCGGCACGGGCTGGTGGACCGAGGTGCTGGCGCCCGCCGCAGCGCAGGTGACGGCGCTGGACGTGAACGAGGAAGTCCTGCAGATCGCGCGCGCCAAGGCACTGCCGCCAGGGCGCGTCGAGTTCCAGGTCGCCGATGCCTATGCGCTGCCGCAGCTGGGGCGGCGCCACGACCTCCTGTTCGGCGCCTTCTGGTGGTCGCATGTGCCCCTCGAGCGGCTCGACGACTTCCTCGCCGGCTGCGTGCGCGCCGCGGCGCCCGGCGCGCTGATCTCCTTTCTCGACGGGCGCCCGGTCGAGGGCTCGAGCACACCACTGTCGCGCCGCGACGAGGCGGGCAACACCTACCAGGAGCGCAGGCTCGACGACGGCAGCGTGCACGAGGTGCTGAAGAACTACCCGGGTGAAAGCGAGCTCATTGCGCGCGCGTCGCGCGCGGGCTGGGGCGCCAACGTCGAGCTGCTCCCGTACCACTGGCTGCTGACTTTCTGGGCGCCGCGCTGATGCACCATCCCGTGCAGCTGCGCCCGCCCGACATCGCGCGCTACCGCGCCGGCAACACCGGGGTGGAGTACGTGCAGGTGCTCGATTCCGGGCGCGCCGGGCCCAGCGTGATACTGCAGGCGCTCACGCACGGCAACGAGTTCTGCGGCGCGCTCGCGCTCGATTACCTGTGCCGCGAGGGCCTGCGCCCGGCAGCGGGGCGGCTCACGCTCGCCTTCGCCAACGTGGACGCGTACGCGCGCTTCGACGAGGCGGACCCGGACCGGTCGCGCTACATCGACGAGGACTACAACCGCGTGTGGAGCGACGAGGTGCTGCTGGGGGCGCGCGATTCCGCGGAGCTGCGCCGCGCGCGCCAATTGCGTCCGTTCGTGGACGCCGCGGACTACCTGCTCGACCTGCATTCCATGCACGAGCCCTGCCGCCCGATCATGGTCTGCGGCCGGAGCGAGAAGGGCGTCGCCCTGTCGCGGCGCATTGGCGTGCCGGCGGACCTGCTGCTCGATACCGGGCATCCCGCGGGCCTGCGCATGATCGAGCGAGGCGCCTTCGCCGACCCGGCCAGCCTGCGCACCGCGGTGCTCATCGAGTGCGGCCAGCACTGGGATCGCAGCTCGGCCGACGTGGCGATCGACACGGCGCTGCGCTTCCTGCAGGCCTGCGGCAGCGTGGACCCGGCCTGGAGCGGCGCGCGGCTGCGCCTTGCCCCGGCCGGCGCGCAGCGCGTCATCCGCGTGACCGAGGCGGTGGTGGCGAAGTCGATGCAGTTTCGCTTCGCCGCCGAATTCACCGGGTTGCAGGTGCTGCCCGCGAGGGGCACCGCAGTCGCGCGCGACGGCGACGCCGAGTGGCGCACGCCCTACGACGATTGCGTGCTGGTGATGCCGTCGCTGCGCCACCTCAAGCCGGGCAACACCATGGTCCGGCTGGGGCGCTACACCTGAGCTACTTGCTGCGGTACTTGCCCCAGAGCTCGCCCAGGCGGCTGTAGCGCCCGCAACCCGTGGCGTACCAGTGGTAGCGCACGGGATTCTTCTTGTAATAGTCCTGGTGGTAGTCCTCGGCCGGCCAGAACTGGGTGGCGGCCTTGATGGGCGTCAGGATCGGCTCGGGAAAGGGCTTGTCCTTCTCCCACCGCGCCTTGGAGGCTTCCGCTTCCTGCTTCTGCTCCGGCGTGTAGTAGTAGATGCCGGGCCCGTATTGCGAGCCGTAGTCGCAGAACTGGTGGTCGAGCGCCGTCGGATCGTGGTTGAGCCAGAACGTGCGCAGCAGCGTCTCGTAGCTCACCTTCTTCGGGTCGTAGAGCACCTGCACGACCTCGTGGTACCCGGTGCGGCCGCTCGACACCTGCTCGTAGGTCGGTTGCTTGATCTCGCCGCCCATGTAGCCCGAGGTGACGGATTGCACTCCGGGAACCTTTTCGAACGCCTCCTCGGTGCACCAGAAGCAGCCCGCGGCAAAGACGGCTTTCGCCGGCGCCTCGGCGGGAGCGAGGGCGGGCAACAGCAGGGCGAGGATCAGCAGGGCGCGCGTCATGGGTCGAATGCCTCCTTGCGCGGTTGGTCGCGCCAGGCGGCGCAACCTTACGCGCTCACTGCACCTTGGCCTTGGCGCGCAGGTCGTGCACCACCACCTCGACCTTCTGGCGCATCAGTCGCTGCTGGATCTGCGGCCGCACCTGCGCGATCGGCGGGAACTCGACCTTGCGCACGTCATCGAGCTGGATCACGTGAAAGCCATAGCGCGTGCGCACGGGCGTGGTGGTGAACTTGCCCTTTTCCAGCCCCACCATGGCCTCGGCAAAGGGCTTTTCCAGGCTCCCCGGCACCTTCCAGTCGAGGTCGCCGCCCTGCTCGCGCGTGCCCTCGTCCTTGGAGTTCTTCTTCGCCAGCTCGTCGAACTTGCCGCCCTTTTGCAGCTCGCCGATGATGCGCTTCGCCTCGTCCTCGGTGTCGACCAGGATGTGCCTCGCGCGGTACTCGCTGATCCCGGTCTCTGCGCGCACGCGGTCGTACTCCTTCTGCACTTCGGCGTCGGTGACCGGGTGGTCGTGCAGGACCTGGCTCAGGTAGGCGCCGACCAGCACCTCCTGGCGCGTGATCTCGAGCTGCGTCTGCACGTCGCGCTTCTTCGCCACGCCCGCGCGCGCGGCCGCCTGCGCCACCACCTCGCGATTGATGAGGTCCTCGCGAATGAGGCCTCGCGTCTGCGCATTGTCGGGCGCGCCGCGCTGCATCTGCTGGCGCAGCATGTACTCGAGCCGCGATTGCGGGATGGATACGCCGTTCACCACCGCCACGGGACCCGCCGCCGCCGGCTTCGCGGGCGGCTTGGCCGCGGGCTTGCCGGCGGGCTGTTGCGCGAGGGCGGGAAGCGCGACCACGGCCAGCGCCAGGACGAGGGTACGGAATCTCATCGAATACCTTTCACGTGAAAATGGGAAAAACGGCCGGCCGCCATTATGCGCCCGCACCGGGCTCGCCCGGAGCGCGCGCCTGGATGGCGAGCGCGTGGATGGGATCTTGCATCAGCTCGCCGAGCGCCTGGTAGACGAGGCGGTGGCGCGCGACCGTGGACTGGCCGGCGAACGCGCGCGCAACGATGCTGAGCCGCCAGTGCGTTCCGCCGCCGGACCGGTAGCCGGCGTGGCCGCGATGGCGCTCGCTCTCGTCCTCGAGCTCGACCGATTCCGGCTGCAGCGCGGCGAGCCGCGCGCGGATGTCGTCGGCGACGCTCACGATTCATCCTCGACGTGGCGCGCGAGCAGCGCCGCCTGCCCGAGCACGAATGCGACCAGCAGGCCCGTGCCGCCGAAGAGCTTGAAATTCACCCAGGCGCGCTCCGAGTAGTGGTAGGCCACGAACAGGTTCGCGCCGCCCATGAAGGCGAAGAACGCGACCCAGCTCCAGTTCAGCCGCCGCCAGATTCGATCCGGCAGGCGCATCTGCTCCGACATCGCCGCCTGGATCAGGTTGCGGCCGGTGAGCGCGCCGCCCGCCAGGACGACACTGAAGAGCCAGTAGAGCACCGTGGGCTTCCACTGGATGAAGGTCTTGTCGTGCAGCGCGAGCGTCAGGCCGCCGAAGACGACGATGATCGCGACGCTCGCCCACAGCATCTTCTCGATCTTGCGCCGGCGCAGCGCGAGCCACGCGACCTGCGACACCGAGGCCGCGATCGCCACCGCCGTGGCGACGTAGATGCCCCACAGCTGGAACGCGGCGAAAAAGACGATGACCGGGAACAGGTCGAAGAGGAACTTCATGCGGCGCCGCGGATTTTACCAGCGCTCGGCGCCGCCCAGCGACGCGATGCGCGCGCGACCCACCATGCCGGCGAGCGGCGCGAGCTCGGCCGCGCCCTCGCCGACCGCGAGCGCGAGGTGCGTGGCGTCGGCGAGCGGCTGGTCGAACGTGGCGTCGACCGGACGCCAGCCTTCGCCCCGGATCCAGACCTCGTTCCAGCTGTGGTAGAGAAATCCGCCCTGCGGCTCGGCATAGACGATCCCGTTCACGACGCGCGTGGGCATGCCGAGCGCGCGCGCGAACGCAGCGAACAGGTACGCGTGGCCCTGGCATTCGCCGCGGCGCTCGCGCAGCACGTCGGCCGCGCTGAAGGCGTCGATCGCCTCCTGGGCGATGTTGGCCTCGATCCACGCCAGCAGCCGCGCGATGCGCGCGTCGTCGTCGCGCGCGTCCCCCGCGATCGAGCGGGCGAGATCGACGAACGGGCGCTCGTTGCTCGGCGCGGCGAGCGTGGGCCGAAGAAACTCGGCCGGCGCCGGCTCCGCGCTGGCGCGCGATGCCCGGCGGTCGATGCGGCAGGCGAGGCGCGGGCCGCGGCGCTCGCAGTGCTGGCCGCCCGTTTCGGGCGGGTGAAGCGCAGGCGGCACGTCCGCCAGCACGATGCTGAGCGCGGCGGTACGGCGCGGCTCGGCCACCGGTGGCGAGCGCAGCAGGCTGAAGTCGAGCAGCGCTTCGTCCTTGTTGAGGCTCGCCTCGACGAGGTAGGCGCGCGCGTGCTCGGGCGTCTCCAGGCTCGAAACCATCGCCCCCTGCAGCGCGCGCTCCAGGCGCGGCCGCCCGTCGGCGTCGAGCCAGGTCTCGGTCTCCAGCCCGAGCAGCGTCGTGCGCACCCGGACCGCGGGCCCGTCAAACAGCGGGTTGCGCTCGTAGGCCTCGACGCGCAGCTCGGCGTCCTCGAGCGATTGCGCCTCGCCGACGAAGACTCGCGCGTGCAGCGTGTCGCCCGGCCGCAGCCCACGCAGCACGGGCAGCAGCGCAAGCGCGTTCTCGGGCAGCGCGGCGGCGCCGTCCTCGAGGCGAAGCTCGCGGCGCGTTCCGGCCTGGTCGATGCGCACACGCAGCGCGCCGCCCTCGCGCTCGCCCTCGAGGCGCAGCACGCTGCCGTCCAGCTCGTAGTCGTAGCGGAAGCGCTCGAGCACGAGGTCGTCGCGCACGCGATCGAGCGCGTGCAGGCTGACCCGCTTGTCGACGCCGAGGAACCGCAGCCGCAGCGCCGACTCCGATTCGATCTCCCAGTCACCGGGCGCGCCGTCGACCGGGCGCAGCGTGAGGTGCGCGAAGCCGATCTTGCGGCCCTGGAAGACCACGCCGGTCCACAGCTCGCGCCAGGGCAAATCCGCGAGGGCGCGCGGCGCGGGCGAGGGCGGCGCCCCCGCTTCGCGGACAATCTCGCCCCCGGCACAGCCGCCCAGCAGGGCGAGCGCCAGCGCGACGAGCAGGGCCCTCATTTCCAGCCGCCGACCGCCTTTTTTGCCGACTCGTTCAGCGGGCGCACGATGAGCCCGGTGGCCGACACGCTCACCGCGTATTGCGCGCCGTCGGCCATCGGCACGTAGGCCGCGCTGCCGTAGAGCGCGTCGGCGAGGGGCAGGAAGCGGTGGTACTGCTTGGCGAGCGCCCACAGGTCCGCGCCAGCGTCCTCGGACAGCGGATACACGGTGCGCGGCGCCTTGCGCTCGAGCCCGCTGTCGGTGTACCGGCCGGCGAGCCGCTCGAAGCGGTACACGGTGTCCAGGCCGAGCATCGTTCCCAGGCCGGACCATTTCATCACGCGCGCGTCGATCTGCCATTCGTCGCCGCGCACCTCGTAGCGCGCCGAAGCGCCGCCGAGCCGGACGAGCAGCAGCTCGAAGCGCTGCGGCGCGAGCTGGCGCAGGATCACGCGCGCGGCGTCCTGCTCGCCGGTCAGGCGCGTGTAGGTCTGCAGGCTGGCCAGCAGCAGCCCCGCGCCCACGCCGAGCGCGGCGACCAGGGCCGCGCCGACGAGGAACACCGCTCCGGTGCGAATCTGCCAGTCGCGCATGCGGCGAAATGCCGCGAGCGCGAGCAGCAGCGAGGCGATGCCGCCCGCGGCCGCGAATGCCACGAGCAGCGTCTGCGGACTCAGCGCGGCGATCCAGGCCGGCATGCCCATATACCTAGCGCAGCAGCCCGCGCGTTCGGTGCCAGTCGAGGATCGCCTCGCGCGGGTAGCCGCGGAAAAGCTTCTCGCCGGGGCCCTTGGGCACCGGTACCCAGGTCGCCTTGGAGTCGAGCAGGATGTGCTGGCGCTCCTTCGGGCGCGGCAGCGGGGTGTCGATCGCCGAGGCGAACGGGTAGATCCATTCGGCCCAGCGCTTGTCCCAGACCCAGAGCGCGCTCCCGCATCTGGCGCAGAAGTGGCGTTCGCCGCCCCCGCGCGTCGCGCGGTAGACGCGCGTCGCGCCGCGCTTCCGGAACGTATCGGCCTTGCCCATGATATTGATGGCGTAGCCGCCGCCGCCCGCGGTCTTCCGGCAGATCGAGCAGTAGCACTGCATGTAGGGGTAGGGCGTCTCCGAGTCCAGCGAGAAATGCACCGCGCCGCAGTGGCAGGAGCCCTTGAGCTTCATGGGACTAATATACCGGGGAACGCAGGGAGGACAACGTGTCGCTGGTCACATTGATCGAATACGCCGACGCCCCGCCCGAGGTACGCGGTCTACGACGACATCATGCGCACGATCCGGCGCAGCTGCGCCGCGTCTGGGAGACCGTGAAGCAGGTCATGAGGCCGGGGGCGCTCGATCCCCTGGTGAAGGAAATGGTCTATGTCGCGGTGAGCACGACGAACGGCTGCGAGTACTGCACCTATTCGCACACGGCGTCGGCGCGAGCAAAGGGCATGAGCGAGGCGATGCTGACGGAGCTGATGGCGGTGGTGGGGCTCGCCAACCTGACCAACCGCCTGGCCAACGGCCTGCGGCCGCCTGTAGACGCGAGGTTCCGGCCCTAGCGGCGGCGCCACTCCTCGAGCGGCACTCGTTCGCCGCCCGGCACCTCCACCAGGATATCGTCGCCGTCCGGCGTCGAGAAGAACCGGTGCCACAGCGCGCCGCCTGCACGCGCCTCGATGGGCCAGTAGCAGAGCCCACCGGAAACGACGGGATCCTCGAGCGAGAGCACGTAGTGCGGCGTAGCCTTCGAGCGCATCGAAACTTCCCACTCCTCGCTCTCGGGCAGGTACTTCACGCGCAGCAGCGCACGCCGCAACGACGTGCCGTCGCCCGGCACCGCGCAGTCCTGGGCCTGTGCCGTGCAGGCCCAGGCGAGGAGGACTAGCGCCGCGCCTCGGCGGAGCGGTCCCACAGGTTCTGGATGAAACAGCGCAGTCGCTCGGGGTTCGCCATGGCTTAAGCTGCCGGGCCCATGAGCGCGATTCTATCGCCCCGCGTCGGCATTCCGCTGCTGATGTTGCTCGCGACGCTGTTCGCGGCCAATCACATCGCGGCGCGGCTCGCCTTCGATCACGGCGCGAGCGTGGCGGCAGCGGTGGCCGTGCGCTCGGGCGTGACCTCGCTCGTGCTGGTGGCGCTGCTGCGGGCGCAGGGCGTATCGCTCGCGCTGCCGCGGGCGACGCTGCTGCGCGGCCTGGGCATCGGCGTGCTCGTCGCGGCGCAGAGCTACTGCCTGTACCAGGCGGTCGCGATCATCCCGGTTGCGCTTGCGTTGCTGGCGTTCAACACGCACCCGATGCTGTTCGTCACGCTCAGCTGGATGGCGGGCGGCCAGAATCCCGGGCGCCGCGCGCTCGTGGCCATGCCGCTCGCACTTCTTGGCCTCGTGCTGGCGCTCGACATCCTGGGAACCGTGCAGGCGATGGAGGGACGCTGGGCGGAAATCGGCGCCGGCGTTGGCTGGGCGCTGGGTGCGGCGGCGACGTTCGCGACCGCGATGTTCCTCACCACGCGACACCTGAAAGATGTCGACGGCCGGGTGCGCACGCTGCTCACGATGGGCACCACCGCGGTCATCGTCGGTTCGGCGGGCGCGATCGCAGGCGCGATGCGGCTTCCGCACGACGCAATCGGATGGACGGGGCTCGCGCTGCTGACGGTGCTCTACGGCACCGCGATTACTTCGATCTTCACCGTAGTGCCGCGCCTCGCCTTGCCGAGCAGCACCGCGGCGCTCAACTTCGAGCCGATCGCCGCGCTCGCGCTGGGCTGGGTGATCCTCGGCCAGGGAATGGCGCCGCGCCAGCTGGTCGGCGCGCTGATCGTCGTCAGCGCCGTGGTGTTGATCGGCACCAAGCGCCGCTAGCGTTCTTCGCTGTACGGTGGGCCAACGGCCCACCCTACGGCCTCAACCGCGTGTAGTAGGCCTCCGGTCCGCCGCGTCGCGTCAACCAGATGCGCGTTCGCGCGCTATTGCCTCATGTCCAGCTACCGGCGCGCTCGCATTGCGGGAGGGTCCTATTTCTTCACTGTCACGCTCGAAGACCGTATGGCGACGCTGCTCGTGGATCACGTCGATGAATTGCGTCGAGCATTTGCCGCCACGCGGAGCGAATCTCCGTTCAAGATTGACGCTATCGTAGTGATGCCGAATCACCTCCACTGCGTGTGGACGCTTCCCGAGGGCGATAGCGACTATTCAGCCCGTTGGCAGCGGATCAAAGGTCGGTTCTCTCGAAAAATTCCGCGGGGAGAAGCGATCTCCGCCAGCCGAAACCATAAGCGCGAGCGCGGAATTTGGCACCGGCGTTACTGGGAGCACCTGATCCGTGACGATCACGACTACGAAACGCACGTCGACTACATCCACTACAACCCGGTCAAGCACGGATTAGCCGGACAGGTACGTGATTGGCAGCACTCGAGCTTTCATCGATACGTGGGAGCGGGCGTGCTCCCCGCCGACTGGGCCGGAACTTTGGAGACCCGCAATGGAACCGGCGGCCATCAATTCGGAGAGCTGTAGGGTGGGCCGCCGGCCCACCGTACGAGATCACCTCACCTCAGCTCAGCTTCACGTACTCGTACTCGACCGGCAGGTTGTTGATGCCGCGCTCGGGTGGCGCGATCCAGCCGGCCATCTTGCCGGGCTCGACCACGCGCTGCATGAGCGAGCGCACGAAGGCGCGATCAGCCTCGGTCGGCAGCCAGTCGCCCAGGCGCTGGTCGAATTCCTCGCGCGACACGAGCTTGCCTTCCGGCGTGACCGGCTGGCCGACCCAGGAGCCGATCGAGCGGCGAAAACGCGTCGAGGGCAGGCTGAGGCGCTGCGCATGGCCGGCGCGCTCGATCTGCCGGTTCCAGCGCTTGAAGCCGATCTCGCAGTCCTTCAGGTAGGACTCGCGCATCACCTCGTTCAGCGCGTTCAGCATCGGCACGTCTTCCTGGCCCGCGGGTGTGTCGAGCTTCAACTGCAGCTCGCGCAACACGTGATCTTCGTATTGCGATTCGTCGGGCCGGCCCTTCAGGCCGTTGGCGAAGTTGGCGGCCGAGTTCGACGAGATCTCCGAGCCGAACAGGTCGAGGGACGAGGAGCACCAGAAGTTCAGGTACTTCTGCAGCAGGCCGAGGTCCACCGCACCGGCGGCGCGCACTTTCACGGCATCGTCGGTGCCGAGTTCCTTCATGACTTCGAGGGTGCGCTTCACCACGCGCGCGAGACCGGTCTCGCCGACGAACATGTGGTGCGCTTCCTCGGTCAGCAT
>JBOIFE010000099.1:0-6648 GCA_050741015.1 Burkholderiales bacterium
CGCGTACACCAGGTCCTTGTTGCCGACCATGAAGCCGATGCGCCAGCCCGCCATGTTATAGCTCTTCGACATGGTGAAGAACTCCACCGCCACGTCGCGCGCGCCCGGCACCTGCATGATCGAGGGCGCCCGATTGCCGACCCAGCCGCCGTCGTAGACGATGTCGGCGTACGCCAGGTCGTGCACCAGCATCATGTCGTGCTCGCGCGCCAGAGCCACGATGCGCGCGAAGAAATCGAGCTCGACGCACATTGCGGTCGGATTCGACGGGAAGCCGAGGATCAGCATCTTCGGCTTCGGGAACAGCTCGCCGATGGCGCGCTCCGCCTCGGCGATGAAGTCCACGCCCGGCGTCATGCGCACCGAGCGGATGTCGGCGCCGGCGATGATCGCGCCGTAGATGTGGATCGGATACGACGGGTTGGGCACCAATACCGTGTCGCCGCGCTCGAGCGTCGCCAACATCAGGTGCGCCAGTCCCTCTTTCGAGCCGATGGTGACGATCGCCTCGGATTCGGGATCGAACTCGACTCCGTAGCGCCGCAGGTACCAGTCGCAGATCGCCCTCCTGAGGCGCGGTATGCCCTTCGATACCGAGTAGCCGTGCGTGTCCTGGCGCTGCGCAGCCTCGACCAGCTTGTCGACGATGTGCCGCGGCGTCGGCCCGTCGGGGTTGCCCATCGACAGGTCGATCACGTCGTCGCCGCGGCGCCGCGCCGCCATCTTCAGCTCGTTGGTGATGTTGAAGACGTACGGCGGCAGCCGCTTGATCCTTGAAAACTCACGCATTGTAGAATTCTAGCAGTGAAACTCCACGCTTCCCCCGCTGCCGACCGCAACGTCTTCACCGCCTACGGCGAGGGCTTCGTGGCCGTGAACGGCGTGCGGCGCGAGGCGAGCCTCGTCGTCCTGCCCGAGCGCGTTCTCGACTGGCCGGTGGCCTCGTTCGAGGCGCTCGCCGCCGGGCACTTCGAGCAGCTCGCGGCGCTCGGCGTCGAGCTCGTGCTGCTCGGCACGGGTCCGCGGCTGCGATTCCCGGCGCCGGCGCTCACCGCGCCGCTTGCGCGCGCCGGCATCGGCCTGGAGGTGATGGACGTGCGCGCGGCCTGCCGCACGTTCAACATCCTCGCCGCCGAGGAGCGCGTCGTCGCGGCCGCGCTGGTGCTCGGTTGAGCGGCGCCCCGCCGGCGCGCGCGCTCCTCGTCCTCGCGCTCGTTCTCGCCCTCGCGTGGTTCGGGCTGCTCGGCGTGCGCCCGCTGGTGAAGGCCGACGAAGGCCGCTACGGCGAGATTCCGCGCGAGATGGTCGCGAGCGGCGACTGGCTCACGCCGCGGCTGAACGGGTTCAGGTACTTCGAGAAACCGCCGCTGCAGTACTGGGCGACCGCGACCGTGTTCCGCGTGCTCGGGCCGGGCGAATGGGGCACGCGCCTGTGGGGCGCGCTCGCCGCCTTCGCGGCGCTGCTCGGGGCCGCCTGGACCGGTGCGCGCCTATACGGGCCCGCAGCCGGATTCGCGGCCGCCGCGGCGCTCGCGGGCAGCTTCTACTTCGCGGCCCTGTCGCAGCTTGCGTCGCTCGACGCGGGCGTCTCGGCTTTCCTCTCGCTCGCCGTGTTCGCGATCGTGATTGCCCAGCTCGAGGACACGCCTGCGCCGCGGCGCCGCCGCTGGATGCTCGCCGCCTGGGCCGCGATGGCGCTCGCGGTGCTCTCGAAAGGCCTGATCGGCCTCGTGCTGCCGGCGGGCGCGGTGCTCGCCTACGCGCTGTGGCAGCGCAACGCCGGGCTGCTTCGCCGGCTGCACGTCGTATCCGGCGGCCTGCTGTTTCTCGCGATCGCGGCGCCGTGGTTCGTCGCCGAGAGCGCCGCCAACCCGGAGTTCGCGCGCTTCTTCTTCTGGCACGAGCACGTCGAGCGCTTCCTCACGACCGAGCACCACCACGCGGGCCCCTGGTGGTATTTCGTCCCGGTGCTGCTGCTTGGCGCGCTGCCCTGGCTGCCGTCGCTGCTGGCGGCGCCCGCGCATGCGCTGCGCCAGGACCCGCCGACGGGCTTCCGGCCCGCGAGGTTGCTGCTCGCGTGGTGCGGGCTGGTGTTCCTGTTCTTCTCGGCCTCGGGCTCGAAGCTCGCCTCCTACCTCCTGCCGATCTTTCCGGCGCTGGGACTGCTGATCGGCGCGCAGCTCGCGCAGGCATCGCGCCGCTTCCTCGCGACGCAGGCCGCGCTCGCGGCGCTGCTCGGGCTCGCGGCGCTCGCCTGGCTGCTGCTGGGTGCGCCCGGCGCCGCGTCGGGCTCGGTGCCCCCCGAGTTCGTGGCGCGCTATCGCGTCTGGCTGATTGCCGCGGCCGCATCGCTCGCCGCGGCGGGGCTGGCTGCGGCCGCGTTCGCCCGAAACGACCGCGCTCCAGCGTCGATCGCGGCGCTGTCGGCCGGCGGACTCGCCTGCGTGCTGCTCACGGTGGTCGGCTACGGCACGCTCGCGCCGATATACTCCGCCTACGATGCCGTCGAACGCTCAAGGCCCTCGCTGCCGCCGGCGCAGGTCCCGTTCTACGCCGTGCGCCGCTACGACCACACGCTGCCGTTCTACCTGGGCCGCACGGTGACGATGGTCGACGTCAGCGACGAGCTCGCCACCGCGATGAGCTGGGAACCCGGCAAGGCCATCGCGAGCGTCGCGGAGTTCGCGCGCGCCTGGCGCGAAGCCCCCGCCGCTTGCGCGGCGTTCGCGCCCGGGGAGTACGAATCGATTCGCACCGCGCACGGGCTCGCCGCGCACGAGATCGCGCGCTCGCCGCGCTACGTGATCGCCTGCAAGCCATGAGCGCGCTCAGCTTCCTGCTCGTCCTCACCGGCGTGCTGCTCAACGCCGCGGCGCAGTTGCTGCTGAAGGCCGGCACCAACGCGGTCGGGCACTTCGAGTTCAGCTCCGCCAACATCCTGCCGATCGGGCTCAAGCTCGCGCTCGAGCCGCATATCCTCGGTGGCGTGGCCTGTTACGTCGTGAGCCTCGTGGTGTGGATCATGGCGCTGTCGCGAGTCGAGGTGAGCATCGCCTACCCGATGCTCTCGATCGGCTACGTCATCAACGCCGCGGCCGCGTGGTACCTGTTCGGCGAGTCGGTGAGCGCGCTGCGTCTCGCGGGCATCGGCTTCATCGTCGTCGGCGTGTTCCTCGTCGCGCGCAGCGGATGAACCTGCTGCCGTTCACGCGACCGTCGATCGACGAGGCGACGATCGCCGGCGTCGCCGAGGTGCTGCGCTCGGGGTGGATCACCTCGGGCCCGCAGGTGAAGGCCTTCGAGGCGGCACTCTCCCGGCACTGCGGCGGCCGCGAGGTGCGCGTGTTTTGCTCCGGCACCGCGGCGCTCGAGGTGGGGCTGCGGCTCGCGGGCGTCGGACCGGGGCACGAGGTCGTGACTTCGCCGCTGTCCTGGGTGGCCACCGCCAATGTGGTCCTGGAAGTCGGCGCCCGGCCCGTCTTCGCCGACATCGACCCGCGCACGCGCAACCTCGACCTCGCAGCGGCCGAAGCCGCGATGACGCCGGCAACGCGCGCGCTCATTCCCGTGGACCTCGCCGGGCTGCCGGTCGACCGCGACGCGCTCCGCGCGCTCGCCGCGCGGCGCGGCCTGCGCGTGGTCGAGGACGCGGCGCAATCGTTCGGGGCGAACTGGAAGGGCCGGCCGCTCGGCGCCTTCGGCGACTTTGTTGCCTTCAGCTTCCACGCCAACAAGAACGTCACTACGGGCGAAGGCGGCGCGCTGGTGCTGCCCGATCCGTCCCTCGCCCCGGACTGCGAAAAGCTGCGGCTGCAGGGCGTCGTGCGCACGGGCGAGGACGGCATGGAGGTCGACCTGCTCGGCGGCAAGTGGAACCTCACCGACATCGCGGCGCGCATCGGCCTCGGCCAGCTCGCGCGCCTCGAGGAATTCACCGCGCGCCGGCGCGCGCTCGCGCGCCTGTATTTCGCGCAATGGGACCGCGCGCTCGGCTGCGAGCTGCCGCCCGAGGATCTCGCGCAGTCCAACTGGCACATGTTCCAGGTCGTGCTGCCGGCCGATCGGCCGCGCGCGCCCTGCATCGCGCGCATGCGCGAGCTCGGGATCGCGGTCGGCGTGCACTATCCGGCGATGCACCGGTTCGCGCTCTACCGCAATCTCGGCTGGCGCGAGGGGCAGTTTCCGCACGCCGAACGCATCGGCCGCTCGATCGTCACGTTGCCGCTCTTTCCCGCGATGGCCGACGCCGACGTCGCGCGCGTGTGCGAGGCGGCGCGAAAGGCCCTGGCATGAGCGCGCCTAACGTCAAGGTCTCGGTGGTCATCCCGGTCTACAACGAGGAGGCGGTGCTGCCGGCGCTTTTCGCGCGGCTCTACCCGGCCCTCGACGCGCTCGGCCGCGGCTACGAGCTGATCCTGGTCGACGACGGCAGCCGCGACGCCTCGCCGCGCCTTTTGCGCGAGCAGTTCGAGCGCCGCGCCGAGGTTACGCGCGTGCTGCTGCTCGCGGGCAATTTCGGCCAGCACATGGCGATCCTCGCCGGCTTCGAGCGCGCGCGTGGCGAGGCGGTCGTGACGCTGGACGCCGACCTGCAGAACCCGCCCGAGGAAATCGCGCGGCTGCTCGCCAAGATGGACGAGGGGCACGACTACGTCGGCAGCTACCGCCGCACGCGCGAAGACAGCGCGTTCCGCCGCCTCGCCTCGCGCCTGATGAACGCGGTGCGCGAGCGCATCACCGACATCCGCATGACCGACCAGGGCTGCATGCTGCGCGCCTACGGGCGCGACCTGGTGCAAGCGATGAACGCGGGCCGCGAGGTGAGCACCTTCATCCCGGCCCTCGCCTACAGCTTCGCGCGCAACCCGGCCGAGATCGAGGTCGCGCACGAGGAGCGCGCGGCGGGTCGCTCCAAGTATTCGCTGTACAAGCTGCTGCGGCTCAACTTCGACCTCGTTACCGGCTTTTCGCTGGTGCCGCTGCAGCTGTTCTCGCTGCTCGGCATCGTGGTCTCGGTGGGTTCGGTGCTGTTCTACCTCGCGCTCATGGCCGAGCGCGTCGTCTCCGGCCGGATCGCGAGCGTCTGGGACCTCTGGGACCGCGACATCCTGGAGTTCCTGCTGATCGGGCTCGTGCTGTTCGGCTTGGGCCTCGTGGGTGAGTACGTCGGCCGCATCTACGAGCAGGTACGCGGCCGCCCCCGCTACCTTGTCGGCGCGGTGCTGGAGAAGCGCGATTGACGCGGGCCGCGGTGTTCGCCTACCACGACGTAGGCGTGCGCTGCCTGCAGGTGCTGCTCGACGCGGGAATCGAGGTGCCGCTCCTCGTCACCCACGCCGACGATCCGCGCGAGCAGATCTGGTTCGATAGCGTCGAGCGCCTCGCGCGTGCGCGGCGCCTGCCGACCCGGGTCGATCCGGGACCCGCGGAGATCGAGCAAGCGCTGCGCGACGCGAAGCCCGAATTTCTCTTCTCCTTCTACTACCGCCGCATGCTGCCGCCCGCGCTGCTCGCGCTCGCGCCGCGCCGAGCATTCAACATGCACGGGTCGCTGCTGCCGAAGCATCGCGGCCGTGCGCCCGTGAACTGGGCCGTGCTGCTCGGCGACACCGAGACCGGCGCCACGCTGCACGAGATGGTCGCGAAGCCCGACGCCGGCCGCATCGTCGACCAGCAGGCCGTGCCGATCGGGCCCGACGATACCGCACTGGAAGTTTTCCGGCGGGTGACGGGCGCCGCGGAGACGGTGCTGCGCCGCAGCCTCCCGCGGCTCCTCGACGGCACCGCGGAGCTACGCACGCAGGACCTCGCGCGCGGCAGCTATCACGGCGCCCGGCGACCCGAGGATGGGCGCATCGACTGGGCGAGAAGCGCGGCCGAGATCCACAACCTCGTGCGCGCGGTCGCGCCGCCGTATCCCGGCGCGTTCACCGGCGACGGCGGCGCGCGGCGGCGGATCCTGCGCACACGGATCGAGCCCGCGCGGCGCGCGCAGCCCGGGCACCTCGGGCCCTACCGCGAGGACGGCGCGTGGTTCGCCAACTGCGGCGATGGTAGAGTGCTACGACTCCTCGACGTCGAACCCTCAACATGACGAAGCGCGTCCTGATCCTCGGCGTCAACGGCTTCATCGGCCATCACCTGTCGCGCCGCATCCTCGAGACCACCGATTGGGAGGTCTACGGCATGGACATGCAGGCCGACCGCGTCGAGGCGCTGCTCGCCGACAAGCGCTTCCGCTTCTTCGAGGGCGATATCACGATCAACAAGGAGTGGATCGAGTACCACATCCGCAAGTGCGACACGGTCGTGCCGCTGGTCGCCATTGCGACGCCCGCGACCTACGTGCAGGACCCCTTGCGCGTATTCGAGCTCGACTTCGAGGCCAACCTGCCGTTCGTGAGGAGCTGCGTCAAGTACGGCAAGCGCCTGATCTTCCCCTCGACCTCGGAGGTCTACGGCATGAGCCGCGACCCCGAGTTCCATCCGTACCGCACCGAGCTCGTGCTGGGCCCCATCGACAATACGCGCTGGATCTATTCCTGCGCCAAGCAGCTCATGGACCGCGTGATCTGGGCTTACGGCGCGCAGCACGGCCTGCGCTTCACGCTGTTCCGGCCGTTCAACTGGATCGGCGCGGGACTGGAC
>JBOIFE010000100.1:0-4148 GCA_050741015.1 Burkholderiales bacterium
ACCGGGCATCGCATCTGCAACGATTGCATGAAGGCCTGCATCTTCCAGAAGCAGGAGCCGGTGGACATCCCGCAGGCCGAGACCTCGATCCTCAAGGACGTGCTGGCACTGCCCTGGGGCGTCGAGATCTACAGCCTGCTGACGCGTTGGAACCCGCTCGACATACGCCGCCCGCTGCCGCGCCCCGATAGCGGGCGCAAGGTGCTGGTGGTGGGGCTGGGGCCGGCCGGGTTCACCTTGGCGCACCACCTGATGAACGACGGCCATACCGTCGTCGCGATCGACGGGCTGAAGATCGAGCCGCTCGATCCCCCGCTCTCGGGCGTCGACCCGCTGGGCGGGCGTGTCCCGTTCGACCCGGTGCGCGACGTAACGTCGCTGTACGAGCCCCTCGACGACCGGACGATGGCGGGCTTCGGCGGCGTTGCCGAGTACGGGATCACGGTGCGCTGGGACAAGAACTTCCTCAAGCTCATCCGGCTGCTGCTCGAGCGCCGACGGCAGTTCGCCATGCTCGGCGGCGTGCGTTTTGGCGGCACCCTGACCATCGAGGAAGCGTTCGCGCGCGGCTTCGATCACATCGCGCTATGTGCGGGCGCCGGTCGCCCGACCGTGCTGGAGACGATTCCCAACGGCTTCGCGCGCGGCGTGCGCGCGGCCTCCGACTTCCTGATGGCGCTGCAGCTCACGGGCGCCGCGAAGCGAGATTCGATCGCCAACCTGCAGATCCGGCTGCCGATCGTGGTAATCGGCGGCGGGCTGACCGCGATCGACACCGCCACCGAGTCGCTCGCCTACTACGCGGTGCAGGTGGAGAAATTCCTGCAGCGCTACGAGGCGCTCGGGCACGAGCCTGCGTGGAACGCCGAGGAAAAGGAGATTGCGCGGGAGTTCATCGAGCATGCGCGTGCGCTCCGCGCGGCGAAGCCCGGGGAGCGGCTGCGGCTGCTGCAATCCTGGGGAGGCTCGACGATCGCCTACCGGCGCCGGATGGTCGACAGCCCCTCCTACACGCTGAATCACGAGGAAGTCGCCAAGGCGCTCGAGGAAGGCATCGTGTTCAGGGAGAACCTCACCCCGCAGCGAATTGAAGTGGACGGCTTTGGCCACGCCCGCGCCGTCGTGTTCCAGGACGGCGTAACGCTGCCCGCGCGCTCGGTGCTGATCGCCGCGGGCACGCAGCCCAATACCGTGCTCGCGCGCGAGGAAGGCGTGAGCCTCGCGCTGGACGGCAAGTACTTCATGGCATGCGACGAGACTGGCGCGCCGGTGAAGCCCGAGCGCCACACGTCCAAGCCCGCACAGACGCAAGTGCTGCTGCACCGCCACGCGGACGGCCGCTTCATGAGTTTCTTCGGCGACCTGCATCCGTCCTACTTCGGCAACGTGGTGAAGGCGATGGGCAGCGCCAAGCAGGGTTATCCGACGATCAGCCGCGTGTTGGCGCAGCGGCCGGCCTCCTCGGCGCAGGGCGACGCGGCGTTCCTCGCGACGCTGAATCACGACCTGCGCGCCGTCGTGCACGAAGTGCGCCGGCATACGCCGACGATCGTCGAGGTCGTGCTTCTCGCGCCGGTCGCAGCGCGCCGATTCCAGCCTGGCCAGTTCTACCGCATGCAGAATTACGAGTCTTTCGCTTTGCGCGTCCCAGGAACCACGCTCGCGATGGAGGGGCTCGCCCTCACCGGCGCGTGGGTCGACCGCGGCAAGGGGTTGATCTCGGTGATTGCGCTCGAGATGGGCGGGTCCGCGGACCTGCTCGCCTACCTGAAGCCCGGCGAGCCGGTCATCCTGATGGGACCGACGGGCACGCCGACCGAGATCCCGTCGGGCGAGACCGTCGCGCTCGTCGGCGGCGGGCTCGGCAACGCGGTGCTGTTCTCCATCGGCCGGGCACTGCGCGCGGCGGGCTCAAGGGTGGTCTACTTCGCCGGCTACCGGCGCGCGGGCGACCGCTATCGCGTCGACGACATCGAGGTGGCGTCCGATGTCGTCGTCTGGTGCTGCGACGAGGCGCCGGGATACAAGCCGCGCCGTCCGCAGGATCGCGCCTACGTCGGCAATCTCGTGCAGGCCATGCAGGCCTACGCCTCGGGCGCGCTGGGCGAGCAGGCGATTGCGTTCGCGGACATCGACCGCATCATCGCGATCGGCTCGGACAAGATGATGGCTGCGGTCGGGCGGGCGCGGCACGCGGCGCTCGCGCCTTACTTGAAGCCTTCGCACGTGGCGATCGGCTCGATCAACTCGCCGATGCAATGCATGATGAAAGAGATCTGCGCGCAGTGCCTGCAGCCGCACGTCGACCCGGCGACGGGCAAGACCAGCTTCGTGTTCTCCTGCTTCAACCAGGACCAGCTGCTCGACGAGGTGGACTTCGGTGCGCTCGGCCAGCGGCTGGCGCAGAACGGCGTGCAGGAGAAGCTCACGGCGCTGTGGATCGGGCGCTGCCTGAAGGCGCTCCCGCCGCCGGCTGAGCGGCAGGTGGCCTGAGCCAGGGCCTCAGGTAGAGTAGGCAATTGTCACGGTCCGGGAGGACATTCCTTGAAGTGGCTTGCCACGAGCCCAGCCGTACCCAGGAGAGCCGTCGTCGGGCTCGGCCTGGGCTTAGCGATTCTCGCTGCCAATGCGCTGATCGCCTATCAGGCCATCGTCTCGCTGAAAGACGCCACCGGTTCCGTCGACGACGGTTTGCAAGTGATGGGCCTGCTGAGGAGCGTGAGTTCCGCCGTTGCCGACTCGGAAGCGGGGCAGCGCAGCTACATCATCAGCGAGCAGAAGGAATACCTTGAGAGGTCCGCCGAATTGCTGCGGGCCGCCGGTCGCAAGCTGGACGACATCCGTGCGCTGCTCGGCGGCGACACTGCCGAACTGGAGAATATCGACTCTCTCAAGGCATCGATTGCAGCGCGTGCCGCTGAATTCGAGCACACGCTCGCCCTGCTGACGAACGGGGATCGGCCGGGCGCCCTTGCGGCCATTTCGACGCCAGGGTCCGGGCAGAACCTGGAGGCGATCTACCGGTTGATCGGGCAGTTCAGGGCGAACCAGGACGCCCATTTTACGCACCGGACCCGGCAGGTGCAGGAAGATTCCCATTTCACCCTCGCGACCCAGTACATCGCAAGCTTTTTGGGCCTGGTCTTTCTCGGCCTGATTTATTACCTGATCTACCGGGAGATCACGATGCGCAGGCAGTCGGAAGAGAAGCTCAGGATCGTGGCCACCCATGATCCGCTGACGTCGCTGCCCAATCGCACTCTGCTCCACGAGCGCCTGTCGCACGCGCTTGCGAAGGCGCAACGCCACGGCCGGCAGCTCGCCGTCCTGCTCGTCGATCTGGACCGCTTCAAGTACGTCAACGACACCCTGGGCCACGAGGCCGGCGACGCGCTGCTGCAGGTCGCGGCGCGGCGGCTCTACGACTGCCTGCGGGAGACCGATACCATGGCCCGCCAGGGGGGCGACGAATTCGTGCTGCTGATGGACGAGCTCGCCGATCGCGAGCCGATCACCCAGGTGTCACAGAGGATCATGGACGCGATGGCCCAGCCCTTCGTCGTCGAAGGGCAGGAAATCCATCTCACCGCCAGCATCGGCATCAGCGTCTACCCGGAGGACGGCAGGACCCTGCTGAGAAACGCCGACATCGCGCTGTACCGCGCCAAGGAGAAGGGAAGGAACACCTACCAATTCTATTCGGCGCAGATCGACAACTATTCCCGCGAGCGCCTGGCGCTCGAGTCCGGGCTGCGTCACGCGCTGGAGCGCGACGAACTGAGGTTGCACTACCAGCCCAAGGTTGACGTTGCCGCCGGCCGCGTCTGCGGGTTGGAGGCACTGCTGCGCTGGCAGCATCCCGAGATGGGGCTGGTCGCGCCGGACCGGTTCATTTCGATCGCCGAGGAAAGCGGCTTGATACGGCCGATCGGCGCCTGGGTGCTGAAGACCGCATGCCATCAGATGCGGGCGTGGCAGCGGCAGGGCTTGCGGCGCTTACCGGTCGCGGTCAACCTCTCGCCCCGCCAGTTCGCCGATGAGAGCCTGGTCGACGACATCAAGTCGGCGCTCGCGGAATCCGGGGTGGAAGCGTCGGACCTGGAGCTCGAGATCACCGAGAGCATGGTCATGGATGACCCCGAGCAGGC
>JBOIFE010000101.1:0-3014 GCA_050741015.1 Burkholderiales bacterium
TTGCCGATCTCCTCGAAGTGCGTGCGCGCGCGCATCACGACGCGGCCGCGGCCCGTGCGGTAGCCCTCGTGCACGCCGGTCAGCCCGTAGATGATCCCGGCCGTGGGGAAGTCGGGCGCCGGCACGAGCTTGATCAGCTCCTCGATCGCGCATTGCGGATTCTCGAGCAGGTGCAGGCAGGCGTCGGCCACCTCGCCGAGGTTGTGCGGCGGCACGTTCGTCGCCATGCCCACGGCGATGCCCGAGGAGCCGTTGACCAGCAGGTTCGGCAGCCGCGACGGCAGCACCGCGGGCTCGCGCTCCTTGCCGTCGTAGTTCGGGACGAAGTCGACGGTCTCGCTGTCGATGTCGGCCAGCATCTCCGCGGTGAGCCGCGCGAGCCGGCACTCGGTGTAGCGGTAGGCCGCCGCGTTGTCGCCGTCGATCGAGCCGAAGTTGCCTTGCCCGTCGACCAGCGGGTAGCGCATCGAGAAATCCTGCGCCATGCGAACCAGCGCCTCATAGGTCGCGGTATCGCCGTGCGGGTGGTACTTGCCCAGCACCTCGCCCACCACGCGCGCGCACTTCACGTAGGGGCGGTTCCAGACGTTGTTCGCCTCCTGCATCGCGTAGAGCACGCGCCGATGCACCGGCTTCAGCCCGTCGCGCACGTCCGGCAGCGCGCGCCCGACGATCACGCTCATCGCGTAATCGAGATACGAGCGGCGCATTTCCTCCTCGAGGCTGACGGGGAGGGTTTCCTTGGCGAAGGGTTCCATTGCGGCTCTTGTTCTGAGGGAGAAGTGGCCGTTTAAGGCGCTGTTTCGAACATGAAATTTTAGCACGCCGCCCCTCTCGACCTGCGCCCCCGCCTGTGCTTAAATGCGAGGCATTCCGTGCGAGGAGAGCAATGATGAATTGGAGGTCCGTACCGACTTTTGTCTGCGTCGCCACGCTCGCCGCGCTGGTAGGCTGCGCCACGACGGAAGAGCCCGCGCCGGCACCGGCGCCTGCTGCGCCCGCGCCGGCACCGGCGCCCGAACCAGCCGCCGCGCCCACGCCCGCGCCCATGGCGGAGCCCGCCAAGCCCAAGCCGCTGCGCGTGTTCAGCCACGTCGACTTCGCATTCAACAAGTCGGTGCTCGACATGGCGGCGAGCGACACGCTGGACCGCGAGGTCGTGGTGCGCTTCGGCGAGTTCGGCAACGTGCGCTTCATCAACATCAACGGCTACGCGGACCGGATCGGCTCGCTGCAGTACAACCAGAAGCTGTCCGAGCGCCGCGCCGACGCCGTGAAGGCCTACCTGGTGCGCCAGGGCGCCGACGGCGCCAAGGTCCAGACCACCGGCTACGGAAAGCAGTACGTCGGCTCGCTGCTGCCCGTCGCTCAATGCGAGCAGAAGAGCCGCAAGGCGCTGATCGCCTGCCTCGCGCCGAACCGGCGTGCCGAGGTCGAGGTCCTCGGCACGGGCCACTGACGCCGGCGAACCGTTTCCTGCCAGCCCCGCCCCCGCGCGGGGCTTTTTATTTGCGCCGCCGCGCATGAGCGAACGCCTGCTGATCAACGCGCGCTGGGTGGTCCCGGTGGAGCCCGCCGGCGCGGTGCTCGAGCGCCACGCGGTAGCAGTGAACGACGGCCGGATCGAGGCGATCGCGCCCGCGGGCGAGGCCGCGCAGCGCTTTGTCGGGTACGAGCGGATCGAGCTTCCGGGACATGCGCTCATTCCCGGCCTGGTCAATGCCCACACCCACGCCGCCATGGCGCTGATGCGCGGGCTGGCCGACGACCTGCCGCTCATGCGCTGGCTGCAGGAGCACATCTGGCCCGCTGAAGCCAAGCACGTGTCGGCCGCCTTCGTGCGCGACGGGGCGCTGCTTGCCTGCGCCGAGATGCTGCGCGGCGGCATCACCTGCATGAACGACATGTATTTCTTCCCGGAGGCGTCGCTCGAGGCGGCGCTGCAGGCGGGAATGCGCGCGGCGCACGGCTTGATCGTGCTCGAGTTCCCTTCGGCCTACGCCTCCGACCCGGCGTCGTACCTCGCCCAGGGGCTCTCGCTGCGCGACCGCTGGCGGGACCACCCGCGGGTCTCGTTCTGCCTTGCGCCGCACGCGCCCTACACGGTGTCCGACGCGACATTCCTGCGCGTGGCACAGCTCGCCGCCGAGCTCGAGCTGCCGGTGCACGTGCACGTGCACGAGACCGTCGACGAAGTGGCGCGCTCGGTTGCCGAGCACGGCGAGCGGCCGCTTGCGCGCCTTGCGCGCCTCGGGTTGCTCGGGCCGGGCCTGATCTCGGTGCACTCGGTGCACCTGACGCCGGGCGAGATCGAGTTGCTCGGCCGCCACCGCAGTTCCGTGGCGCACTGCCCCTCGTCCAACCTCAAGCTCGCGAGCGGCATTGCGCCCGTGGCGCAGCTGCTCGCGGCGGGCGTGAACGTCGCGCTCGGCACCGACGGCGCGGCGAGCAACAACCGCCTGGATCTGATGGAGGAAATGCGCCTCGCGGCACTGCTCGCCAAGGCTGCCTCGGGCGACGCCGAAGCCATGCCCGCGCACGCGGCCCTGCGCGCCGCGACGCTGGGTGGCGCAGTGGCGATCGGCGCCGAGTCGCGCATCGGCTCCATCGTGCCGGGCAAAGCCGCCGACCTGGTGGCGGTGGCGCTGGACGACATCGGGCTGCAGCCCGTCTACGACGTCGCCTCGCACCTGGTCTATGCGTGCGGGCGCGAGCACGTGAGCGACGTCTGGGTCGCTGGGGAGCGCGTGGTGCGCGACCGCGAGCTGGTTCGGGTCGACCTCGCGGACTTGCAGGCCCGAGCGGCCTTGTGGCACACTAAAATCTTGAATTGACGGGCCATTATCTCCACATCCGCCCGCCTAAGCCTCTTTCCGGACAAATCAACGGAGGACTCGCATGTCGAATCGAATTTTGCGATCGGGTGGCCTGAGCGGCGCGCTGGCAGCGCTGGTGGTACTTGTGGGGTGCGCAACCACGGAGGAGCCGGCCCCCGCTCCCGCACCGGCGACGCC
>JBOIFE010000102.1:0-7278 GCA_050741015.1 Burkholderiales bacterium
TGCGGACGGGCGCGCGGTGCACCGGCCGTCGTCGGCGCGGCCGCCGTCGCACCGGGCAGTCGAGCTCGGATCGCATCGCCACTACATGCAGAAGGAAATTCACGAGCAGCCGGCCGCGGTGGCGAGCGCCCTGGAGGCCGCCGCCGGCGGGGCGTGCCCACAGATTTTTGGCGTCGACGCCGAAGCCATCCTGCGCGACACCCGGGGCATCCTGATCCTCGCCTGCGGCACGAGCCTGCACGCCGGCATGGTCGCCCGCTACTGGCTCGAAGGCATCGCCGGGATCCCCTGTACCGTCGAGATCGCCAGCGAATACCGCTACCGCGAGCCGGCGTGCGATCCCGACACGCTGGTGGTCGCCGTTTCCCAGTCGGGCGAGACCGCGGACACGCTCGCGGCGCTGCAGTATGCCAAGGCGGTCGGCCACCGCCACAGCCTCGCCATCTGCAACGTCCCGGAGTCCGCGCTGGTACGCACCGCCGAGCTGCGCTTTCTGACCCGGGCCGGCCCCGAAATCGGGGTCGCCTCGACCAAGTCCTTCACCACCCAGCTGGTGGCCCTGCTGCTGCTCGCCGTCGTCCTCGCCAGGCTGCGCGGCCGCCTCACGCGCGAGCGCGAGGCGCAGATCCTCGGCGCGCTGCGCGGCCTGCCCGGGGCGCTGGCGGAGGCGCTAGCGCTGGAATCGCCGCTCGAAGGCTGGGCCCGGAAAATCGCGCAACGCGAGCACGCGCTGTTCCTCGGCCGCGGCATTCACTTCCCGGTCGCGCTCGAGGGTGCACTGAAACTCAAGGAAATCTCCTACATACACGCCGAGGGCTACGCGGCGGGCGAGCTCAAGCACGGGCCGCTCGCGCTGATCGACGCCGGCATGCCGGTGATCGCGCTCTCGCCCAACGACGCATTGCGCGACAAGCTCGCCTCCAATCTGCACGAGATCCGCGCCCGGGACGGCCAGCTCTACGTGCTCGCCGACGCCGCGCTCGGCATGGCTCCCGCGCCGGGCTTCGATGTCATCCAGCTGCCCGCGTGCGCCGGGCCGCTGTCGCCGATCGTGCGTTCGGTTCCGCTGCAGCTGCTCGCCTATCACGCGGCGCTCGCGCGCGGCAACGACGTCGACAAGCCCCGCAATCTGGCGAAGTCCGTGACCGTCGAGTAATCAGCCCGGTACTCGACGGAACCGGTAGCCGGTGCCGCGCACGGTTTCGATCAGCGTGTCGTGGCCGCTCGGCTGCAGCGACTGCCGCAGGCGCCGGATGTGGACATCCACCGTGCGCTCCTCGACGAATACGTGGTCGCCCCAGACCTCGTCGAGCAGCTGCGCGCGCGAATAGACCCGCTCGGCATGCGTCATGAAGAAATGCAGCATGCGGAATTCCGTCGCCAGCAACTCGATCGTGCGCTCGCCTGCGCTCACGCGATGCAGCGCGGGATCGAGGCTCAGGCCGCCGCTCTCCACCACCTCGTCGCTCAGCAGCGGCGCGCGGCGGCGGATCACGGCCTTGATGCGCGCCAGCAGCTCGCGGTGGGAGAACGGCTTGGTGATGTAGTCGTCCGCGCCGGCCTCGAGCCCGGTCACCTTGTCGGTTTCCTCCGATCGGCCGGTGAGCATGATGATCGGCAGCTCCCGGGTGCGCGCGCTGGCGCGCAGCCGCCGGATGAAGGCCACCCCGGTCGTGTCCGGAAGCACCCAGTCGAGCAGCACCAGGTCCGGCAGCGTCTCGCGGATGTGCGCCTCGGCCTCGGGCACGCTGAGCGCACGCATCACCTGATGACCCGCCCGCTCCAGGTTCGCCGCGATCATTTTCTGGGTGACCAGCTCGTCTTCGACTACGAGGATCGATCCCCCCACTAGATGATCCGATGCCTTACCGCGTAGCGCACCAGCTCGGCGTTGTTCGCCAGGCCGAGCTTCTTCAGGATGCGCGCCCGGTAGGTGCTGATGGTGCTCGGGCTGAGGAAGATCTCCTGCGCGATTTCGTTGATATGCTTGCCCGAGGCGAGCAGCCACATGACGCGGTATTCGCGGTCCGACAGCCTGTCGTGCAATGGAGTTTCGCGGCCCGCCGCCAGTCCGGAGGCCAGCTTCTCGGCAAACGCCGGGCTGACGTATTTGCCGCCGCCGACGACCTTGCGCAGCGCCCCCGTCAGCTCCTCGGTCGCGCTTTCCTTGTTGATGTAGCCCGCGCCCCCGGCCTTGAACACCTGCGCGGCATGCACGTCCTCCGGCAGCATGCTGAGCACGAGCACCGGACGGGCCGGGTAGCGCTGCTTGAGCTCCTTCACCAGGTCCGCACCGCTGCGGCCCGGCATGGAAAAATCGACGATCGCGACATCCCATTCGTGCCGGCCCGCGAGCTCGAGCATGGCGTCGCCGTCCGTCGCCTCGCCGACGACGTGCATGTCGCGCTCCGCAGCGAGGATTTCCTTCAATCCCGCGCGCACCACCGGGTGATCGTCCGCAATCAGAATTCGCATGAGCGCAAAAGTCTACTTCAGCGCCATCGGAATGGACACTCGCGCCCTCGTCCCCCGGCCCCGGGCGCCGTCGATCTCGACTGTGCCGCCGAACGGCAGGACGCGCTCGCGCATCCCCAGCAGCCCCAGCGAGGCACGGCTCGACACGGCCTGCGGCTCGATTCCCCGGCCGTCGTCCTCGATGGCGAGGATCAGCTCCCCATCCGCCACCTGCACTGCGACCTGGACCCGCGTGGCGTTGGCGTGCCGCGCCACGTTGGTCAGCAGCTCCTGAAAGATGCGGAAGGTGGCGATCGACCGCGCCTCGTCCAGCGCGGGCGGCTCCTCGGGCAAGGTCGCGACGCAGCGCACGCCGGTGCGCCGCTGAAAGTCGCTCGCCTGCCACTCGATGGCCGCCATCAGCCCGAGCTGATCCAGCGCCTCCGGGCGAAGCCGCGTCGCGATGTCGCGTATCGAGCGCGCCGCATCGTCGATGCGCCCGGACATCGCAGCCGCCCGTTCCGCCAGCCCCGCCTGGCCCGGATCGAGCCCCCCGGCGATCCACTTCAGGTCCATCTTCAATCCGGTCAGTGCCTGCCCAAGCTCGTCGTGGATTTCGCGCGCGATGCGGCGCCACTCTTCCTCGCGCACGTGCTGCAGGCGGGCCGCGAGCGAGCGCAGGTTCTCCTCCGACTCGCGCAGGTGCCCCTCGGCGCGCGTGCGTTCGGCGATCTCGCGCTGCAGTGCGGCATTGTTGTCGTGGAGGCTGACGAACACCGAGATCTTGGATTTGAGGATCGCCGGATTCGGTGGTTTGACGATGTAGTCCACCGCACCGGCCTGGTAGCCGCGGGAAACCGAAGGCGAGTCCTCGTAAGCGCCCGTGAGGAAGATGATCGGCGTATGCCGCGACCGCTCCCGCTGCCTGATCAAAGCGACGGCCTCGAAGCCGTCCACGCCCGGCATGCGCGCGTCCATCAGGATGACCGCGAAGTCCTCCTTGAGGACGCAGCGCAGCGCTTCCTCACCCGAATTTGCGAGCGTGACGCCCAAGCCCATGTCGGCAAGGAGCTCGCGCAGCGCCATCAGGCCCTTCGGGTCGTCGTCGACGACCAGGATGCTTGCGCGCCGCGCAGAATCGACCATTGCCCCCTCGCCCGCTCAGGCCCGATTATCACATCGCGGCGCAGGCGCAAAAAAAACCCCGGCGGGCGCCGGGGTGGCAGGCGTAGGGGGGTGTTTGCCTGCCGCAAAGAAGCGGAAGGCGCGTCGGTCTCGCGTTCCACACGCCTCCAGCCTAGGCGTGCGCCGTTTTGCCGCGGTGAACCGGGATCCGAATTTCGTGGCCCGAACGGACTACGCCTTGGGCTACTGAAATTCGTCGCCGCCGTGTTGCGGCGCGCATCGCTTCCGGCTGGTCCATCCGGACCATGCGTCCGTGGGGGCCACGGCATCGCCGCGCAGCGCAAGCCTCCACGAATACAAGGAGTTGCCGCCCCCACCGCGCCTGGGGCGCCAATATCGCGCGCTTCACGCCGGCGCAACGCGTCCTTGCCATAGTCGATACCGGTCCCTTCGGACCATGCAGGAACCCCTCGCGAGGAGGAGACGGCTGGACTTGTGACCGCAAAATGCGCCGCCCGCCACGAATCGTGCTTCTTACCGCAGCGCTGGCGGCCCTGGCGCTCTGGATCGTGGTCGACAGCCATACCCGCTCGGACTCCATCGAGATGAGACCTTCCGCAGCACCCGCAACGACGGAAAAGCAGCGGCCCGCGACCCCGGTGGGCGGCGGCAGGCCGCCGGCTCTGCCGGCGCGCCCGGCGCCCCGTGTGTTGGCGATGGATCCGTTCGCGCCCGAATCCTGGCGCCCCGCCGCGCCCGCGCACAAGAAGTCCAGGACCACCACCACCCCGAGCGCGCCGCCGCTGCCGTTCCGCTACGTGGGGCGCGTCTACCTGGGTGCGGGCGCCCTGTTGTTCGTCAAGCAGGGCGACAAGCTGCTCAGCGTCAAGCAAGGCGACGCGCTGGACGGGCAGTACCTGGTCGAATCGGTAAGCGGTACCGCGATCACGTTCTTGCACCGCCCCTCGGGCACCCGCCAGACGCTGCGCATCGACGCCCCGCTCGAGAACGTACGGGGCGCGAGGCCGGCAAGCTGAGGGACGCGGTCTTGCCCGCCCGCCGCCGCGCCGGTTTCACGCTCCTCGAACTGCTGGTCGTGGTCGCCATCATCGCCCTGCTGGCCGGGTACGTCGCGCCCCGCTATTTCGCCCAGGTCGACAAGTCCGAGGTCACCGTGGCCAGGGCGCAGATCGATTCACTCGGCAAGGCGCTCGACCAGTACCGCCTGGATACCGGGCACTACCCGAGCACCGAGGTGGGCCTCGACGCGCTGCTCAAGCAACCGTCGAACGAACCCAAGTGGAATGGCCCGTACCTGCGCAAGGCCGTGCCACCCGACCCCTGGGATCACCCGTACCTCTACCGCTCGCCGGGCGCCCAGGGGGACTATGACCTGATCTCCTATGGCAAGGACGGTCGGCCGGGCGGCAGCGGCGAGAACGCCGACCTCAGCAATCACTAGGGGTGCGGACCGAGCATGCGCTACGAATTGAAATCGGTCAGCCCGCAGGGGCGCGTCGAGTCGCTCGAGGTCGACGGGCCCGACCCGGCCAGCGCCGTGCAACAGGCGCAAAACCGCGGCTACACCGTGCTTGCGGTGCGCCGCCGCGGCGCGTTCGCCGTGCCCGCGTGGCGCGCGCCCCGCGCGCGCTTCGCGCTCACGCTGTTCAGCCAGGACCTGCGGCTGCTGATCGAGGCGGGGCTGCCCCTGGTGGAAGCGGTCGAGACGCTCGCCGGGCGCGAACGGCGCGGTGAGTTCGGCGCCATGCTCGAGCGCGTTTGCGCGCTCCTGCGCGAGGGCAACTCGCTGTCGTCGGCGCTGGCGCAATTTCCGCACGCGTTTCCTCCGCTCTATGTCGCCACCGTGCAGGCCAGCGAAAAAACCGGGGATGTCGGACCTGCGCTCGCCCGCTACGTGGCCTATCAGAATCAGATCGAGGCGGTGCGCAAGCGCCTGGTCAATGCAGCGATCTATCCTCTGCTGCTGCTGGGCGTCGGCGGGCTGGTCTGCCTGTTCCTCCTGCTCTACGTCGTCCCGCGCTTCAGCCGCATCTACGAGGATCGCGGCGTCGACCTGCCGTTCTTCTCGCGGCTGTTGCTGGCCTGGGGACAGTTTGCCCACGACCATGGGTTGCTGGTCCTGGCCGTGCTGGCGGGCGCGGCCCTGCTGCTGGTGTTCGTGCTGCAGAGGGCGGCGGTGCGCGCGAGGCTGGGGCGCGCGCTGTGGCGCCTGCCGGCGATCGGTGAGCGGCTCAAGCTGCACCAGCTCGCCCGCTTCTACCGCACGGTCGGCATGCTGCTGCACGCGGGCACGCCGCTCGTGCCGGCGCTGCACAGCAGCGGCGCGCTGCTGCATCCCGCGCTGCGTCCCCGCGTGGCCGCGGCCAGCCGCGCGGTGGGTGAGGGCCGCCTGCTGTCGGAGTCGATGCAGGCCAACGGGCTCACCACGCCCGTCGCCCAGCGCCTGCTCGCCGTCGGCGAGCGCAGCGGAAACATGGGCGACATGATGGACCGCATCGCGAGTTTCCACGACGAGGAGATGTCGCGCTGGATCGACTGGTTCACGCGCCTGTTCGAACCGCTCCTGATGCTGGCGATCGGCCTGTTCATCGGCGCCATCGTGGTGCTGATGTACATGCCCATCTTCGAACTCGCCGGGAATTGGCAGTGAGCCAGGCCGCGATCGAGCTCGAGCGCATCAGCGAAGCCCGCCGCGCCTCGGCCTCGGCGCACCGGCGGCTGGTCGACCTGCTGGAGGAGACGCTCGCGCTCGAGCCCGCGGCGTTCCTCGAGCGGCTCGCCGCAACGGTGCGCATTCCCGCGCTGTCCGCCGAGGCGATGCGCACCACGCCGCCGGCGTTCGACGTGCTGCCGTTCAGCGAGTGCGCCCAGCATGGCTGCGCGCTGCTGCAGGCGGCGGACGGCCTTGCCCTGGTCACCGACGACCCGTTCTCGAGCGAGCAGAGAGACTGGGCCGAGGAGCGCATCGCGCCGGCGTTCGCGTGGCGGCTCGCGCACCGCGGCGATCTCGCGGCTTTCCTCGCCGGCCACGAGCAGACCTTGCACGCGCTCGACGCGGTGCGGGCCGACGCGGGCCGCGCGCCGGTGGCGAGCGCAGGCATCGAGGATCTGTCGCTCAGGTCGATCAGCGACGAGCCGAGCGAGGTCGTGCGTCTGGTGCGCTCGACCCTGCGCGACGCGCTGCTGATCGGGGCCAGCGACGTGCACCTGGAAACGGTGAGCGCGGGGCTGGTGATCAAATTCCGCATCGACGGCATCCTCAGCCAGGTGAAGACGATCCAGGACCCGCTGCCGGCCGAGCAGGCGATCTCGCGTGTCAAGGTGCTCGCCGAGCTCGACATCACCGAGCGGCGCGTGCCGCAGGACGGGCGCTTCAAGGCCCAGCACCGCGGCCGCGCGGTGGACTTCCGCGTCTCGGTCATGCCGAGCATCCACGGCGAGGACGCCGTGTTGCGGATCCTCGACCGGCAGTCGTTGTACCAGAGCACGCCGCAGCAGCTGAGCCTCGACAGCCTGGGGTTCGAAGCGCACCTGATCCGCCGGCTGCGGCGCCTGTCGCGCGAACCGCACGGCATGCTGCTGGTGACCGGGCCGACCGGGAGCGGCAAGACCACCACGCTGTACGCGGCGATCAGCGAGATCAACAGCGGCGAGGACAAGATCGTCACGATCGAGGAC
>JBOIFE010000103.1:0-2175 GCA_050741015.1 Burkholderiales bacterium
TGCCGTTGAAATTGCCGCGCCGGTAAAGCAGCCCTTCCGTCAGCGCGAGCTTTTCTTCCAGCTTCGCCTTGAACGGCTCGCGCGCTTTGGCGATGTAGGCCGCCATTGCCGCGTCCGGCTCGAGCAGGTTGGAAAACACCGGCAGCAGGCGATAGCGGTAACCGGCAATGGCCTTGCCCGACACCTGCAAATCGAGCACGGCGAGGAATTTGCCGTTGGAGCCGGCATTGGTGACCAGCGTCTTGCCGACCACGATGGCGCTCGGCACGGCGTCGTGCGTATGGCCGCCGAGGATTGCATCGATGCCGCGCACGCGCGAGGCGAGCTTGAGGTCCACGTCTATGCCGTTGTGCGAGAGCAGCACCACCGCCTGCGCGCCTTTGCCGCGGACTTCGTCGACGAGCTTCTGCAGCCGCGGCTCCTGGATGCCGAAGGTCCAGTCCGGAAAGAGATGGCGCGGATGCGCGATCGGTGTGTACGGGAACGCCTGCCCGATGATCGCGAGCGCCACCCCGTTCACCGACGACAGGCGATAGGGCTTGAACACCGCTTCCTCGAAGTCGGTGGTGCGCACGTTCTGCGCCAGGAACTCGATCGGCGCGAGCTCGCGCTCGACCGCCCGGCGCATGCGCGCGGCGCCGTAGGTGAACTCCCAGTGCGCCGTCATGAGGTCGACGCCGAGCAGCTTTTGCGCGCCGATCATGTCGGCGCCCTCGGTCCACAGCGACGTGGCCGACCCCTGCCAGCTATCGCCGCCATCGAGGAGAAGCGCGTGCGGGCGCGACGCGCGTAGTCGCCGCAGCAGCGTCGCCAGGTGCGCATAGCCGCCGACCTTGCCGTAGCGGCGGGCGGCCTGCGCGAAGTCGAGGTACGTGAACGCATGCGCGGCGGCGGTGCCCGAGGGCATGCCGTAGAAACGCAATAGCGCCTCGCCCACCAGGTGCGGAGGCCGGCCTTCGGCCGCGCCGACGCCGATGTTGACGCTCGGCTCGCGGAAGTACAGCGGCAGCAACTGCGCGTGCGAGTCGGTGACGTGCAGCAGCGAGAGCGAACCGTAGGGCGGCAGCTCGTAGAGCTCGTCCGCGGCCCGCGCGTCGCTCGTGCCGGGCCGCAGGCTCGCGCCCGCGGCGGCCGCAAGCGCGAGGAGCCGCAGGAATTCGCGTCTATGCATGGGGCGGATTGTGCGGCGCAAGAAGGAACGCAGCGAGCATATCAGCCGAACTTATCGCACAATCAGCGCGGTGCGCATTGCATTCAATCGCATAACGATATCGCGCGGCGCGCCTTGACCCTCGGGTCACCGCGCGTATAGTTCGGCTACACCTCGGGGGAGGGAACATGAACGACAAGTCGCAAGGTCTGAGCGAAGACTGGCTGTCGGTCGGGATCGGATTGCTCATCTTCGTGCTGTCGCTCGGCGTGCTTGGCGGCGCCGATCTGCTCGGATGGGTTGTCGGCACGCACGTCTGGACCGATTTCTCGAAGGCACTCGGCACCAATTCCAAGACGTACGCGGGCCTCGGCGGGGTGGGCGCCCTGATCGCCACCTACGTCGCCTTGCTTGTGGTGATGACGGCCGGCGCGGCGGCGCTCAAGGCGAATGTCGCGCGCTTCGCGGCGGCCTTCACTGTGGTGTTCTGGCTCGGCTACCTCTGCTGGATCATCGGCAGCTGGGCCAATTTCGCCGTCAACACGCCCGGCGCCATGAAGCAGTTCGGGATCAGCTGGTCGCTGCGGCTCACGGCGGAAGGCGGCTTCGTCGTCGCGCTGCTCGTGGGCTTGTTCATCGGCAACTTCCTGCCCGGCCTCGCCAACTGGATGAAGGAAGCGGTGCGGCCCGAGCTCTACGTCAAGATCGCCATCGTGCTGCTCGGCGGCTTCCTCGGCGTCACGGCCGCGGAGAAGCTGGGCCTCGCGAGCACGCTCATGTTCCTCGGCCTCGCGGCGATCATCGTCGCGTATCTCATCTTCTGGTCGGTCGTCTACCTCGTGGCGCGGACCTGGTTCGGCTTCAGCCGCGAGTGGGCGGCGCCGCTCGCCTCCGGCATCTCGATCTGCGGCGTCTCGGCGGCGATCGCCACGGGAGCCGCGATCCGCGCGCGCCCGATGGTCGCGGTGATGGTCTCGTCGCTGGTCGTGATCTTCGCCGTGGTGGAGCTGCTCTTCCTGCCATTC
>JBOIFE010000104.1:0-4297 GCA_050741015.1 Burkholderiales bacterium
GGCCCGAACTGCCTTCGGTGAGGTAGGGCGTGTCGATCTGCGCGATGTTGCCCAGGCACACCACCTTGGTACCGGGGCCGGCGCGCGTCACCAGCGTTTTCATCTGCTTGGGGGTCAGGTTCTGCGCCTCGTCGATGATCAGCCACTTGTTGACGAAGGTGCGCCCGCGCATGAAGTTGAGCGACTTGACCTTGATGCGCGAGCGCACGAGGTCGCGCGTGGCCGCGCGGCCCCACTCGCCGCCCGACTCGTCGGTGGCGTTGAGCACGTCGAGGTTGTCCTCGAGCGCGCCCATCCAGGGCAGCATCTTCTCCTCCTCGGTGCCGGGCAGGAACCCGATGTCCTCGCCGATCGGCACGGTGACGCGCGTCATGATGATCTCGGTGTAGCGCTTCTGGTCGAGCACGAGCGTGAGGCCGGCGGCGAGCGCGAGCAGCGTCTTGCCGGTGCCGGCCTGCCCGAGCAGCGTGACGAAATCGATTGCCGGGTTCATCAGCAGGTTGAGCGCGAAGTTCTGTTCGCGGTTGCGCGCGGTGATGCCCCAGACCGAGTTCTTCGCGTGCGTGTAGTCGCGCACGGTCTCGAGCACCGCGGTGCGGCCCGCCTTCTCGCGCACGCAGGCGTAGAGCGGCCGCTCGCCCGAGTCGTCGTAGACGAACTCGTTTACCAGCAGCTTGGGTATCAGCGGCCCGCGCACGCGGTAGTAGGTGTGGCCTTCCTTCTTCCAGGACTCCATGTCGCGGCCGTGCGTGTCCCAGAAGTTGGCCGGCAGCGCGCGTACGCCGGCGTACAGCAGGTCCGTGTCTTCCAGCACCTTGTCGTTGAAGTAGTCCTCGGCCGCCAGGCCCAGCGCGCGCGCCTTGACGCGCATGTTGATGTCCTTGGACACCAGGATCACGGGCCGCTCCGGGCTCTCGCGCTGCAGGTGGCGCACGACCTGCAGGATCTGGTTGTCGGTCTTGCCCGCGGCGAAGGTCGGCGGCAGGTCGCCATTCATCGCCTGCGTCTGCAGGTACAGCCGCCCCCCCGCCACGACGCCGTCGCGCGTGCGGATCGCGAGGCCCGCCTGGATGTCGGCCACCGAGTCCGACACGATCTCGTCGAGGAAGCGGCTCGCCTGGCGCGCGTTGCGCGCCACGTCCGACAGGCCCTTCTTGTGGTTGTCGAGCTCCTCGAGCGTGCCGATCGGCAGGTAGACGTCGTGCTCCTCGAAGCGCAGCAGGCTCGTCGGGTCGTGAATCAGCACGTTGGTGTCGAGCACGAAGAGCTTGGTGACGCGCGGCTTGCGGGCGGCGGGACGGGCCTTCTTCTGCATGGCCGTGGGGGGTTCGCTGCTGAGGTCGGTCCGGTCTTCTACCAGTCCTGCGTCGAGCGGACGATCAGAGGGTCTTAACAAAGTCGAGTACCTCCTGTGCGTGGCCGGGCACCTTGACTCCGCGCCATTCGCGCGCAAGCCTCCCCTCGCCGTCGATGACGAAGGTGCTGCGCTCGATGCCGCGGACCTTTTTGCCGTACAGGTTCTTCATCTTGATCACGCCGAACTGTGCGCAGGCCTCCTCCTCGGCGTCCGACAGCAGCGCGAACGGGAAGTGGAGCTTGGCCTTGAAGTTCTCGTGCGACCGGAGCGAGTCGCGCGAGATGCCGAAGATCTCGCAGCCCGCGCGCTGGAAGGTCATGTGCAGGTCGCGGAACTGCATGCCCTCGGTCGTGCAGCCGGGGGTGTTGTCCTTCGGATAGAAGTAGAGCACCAGCTTCTTGCCGCGGTGCTCGGAGAGGTGGAACGTGCCGCCGCCAGTGGAGGGCAAGGAGAAATCCGGAACGGGATTTCCTGTCATCCGGGCGGATTTTTAAGCCGCGTTCTCGGGTTCGGGTTGCAACGCTTTCATTGGACACGTTTTCCGATTCCGCCGCAAGCGGCGCGCAGGACTCTGAAATGTAAGCGCTTTTTCCAGGCTGCCCGACGGCCGCTACGCATTCATGACGTCCCGCCGCCGCAGGAATCGCCGCAGCTCGGCGAGCACCTCCTTGGGCTTCTCCTCGGGCAGGAAATGCCCGCAATCGAGCCCCTTGCCGCGCACGTCGAGGGCGACTTCCCGCCAGTCGCGGAGCGGGTCGAACATGCGCTCGATCACGCCGCGCCTGCCCCAGAGCGCGAGCACCGGCATGCGCAGCTTCTGCTTCAGGTCCTTGCGGTCGTGCTCGAGGTCGATCGTTGCCGAGGCGCGGTAGTCCTCGCAGGTGGCGTGGATGCAGTGCGGATCGCGGAACGCGCGCACGTACTCGCGCATTGCGGCCGGGCTGAAGCGCACCCCCCGCGCAAGCCGGGCGAAGACGTAGCCCGGCACGTGGCCGGCGAGCAGTCGCTCGGGCAGCGGTGGCCGCTGGATGAGGAAGAACCAGTGGTAGTACGCCGTCGCAAAGGCCTGATGGGTGCTCTCGTACATCTTCAGCGTCGGGGCGATGTCGAGCACGCTGAGCGAGCGCACGCGCGCCCCGTGGTCGCGCGCGAGGCGATGCGCGACCCGACCGCCGCGATCATGTCCGACGAGGTGGAAGCGCTCGTGGCCGAGCCGGTCCATCACCTCGGCCATGTCGAGCGCCATCGCGCGCTTCGAGTAGTTCGAATGATCGAGCAGGCCCCTGGGCTTGGACGAGTCGCCGTAGCCGCGCAGGTCGGGGCAGACGACGGTGTACTCGCGCGCGAGCGCAGGCGCGAGGTGGTGCCACATGGCGTGCGTTTGCGGATAGCCGTGAAGCAAGAGCAGGGGCGGGCCGTCGCCGCCGGACACGAGGTGAATCCTGGCGCCCGTCGTCTTCACGTTGCGCGCCTGGAATCCGGGAAAGAGCGTCACGCCGCCGGCCCTTGCAGCGCGAGCGTGCCCGAGCGGCCCGGCACCGGGCCATAGACCACCTCGTGCACGGGCAGGGCGGCGATATCCCGTCCCGCCGCGAGCTCACCGAGCGCGACCACTTGAAAGCCCTGGCCGCGCCAGCCGTCGAGCAGCGCGCGGAAGGCATCGATCATCTTCCCGCCCTCGAGCTCGGCGTGCGCGGTGAACACGTGGTCCTCGCGCGGCGCGGCGGTCTGCGCCAGCACGTCGCGGACCGCGGCCTCGGGCGTGCGCCCGTCCACGCCGACCCGCTCGTCGAGCGTGGGCAGGGTCGTGGGCCATTGCGGGCAGGCGAAGGTCTCGCCGTTCATGCGCGGCCGGAACGGCGCGCGGCCGCGCGTGTCCGAGGCGTAGGCGAAGCCCAGCGCATCGAGGTAACGCAGCGCGTGGGCGTTGGTCTGCCAGCCCGCGGCGCCGTGCACCCGGGGACGCGCGCCGAAGATCTCCCGATAGCGCGCGCAGGCGCGATCGAGCTCGGCGACCGTCCAGGACTCGCCGGCGCCTGCCACGCCATCCTGCCAGCGCACGTGGTCCCAGCAGTGCACGCCGGTTTCGAATCCCGCCTCGCGTACCGCGCGTAGCTGCGCGGCCGCGCGCCGGCCGATGTCGGGGCCCGGCAGCAACGTGCCGTAAAGCAACGTCGCGAGGCCGTAGTGCTCGAGGACCGAGGTGCGCGCCACCTTGCCGACGAAGCCGCGGCGAAAGACCCGCCGCATCGCTCGCCCGGTATGGTCGGGACCGAGGCTGAAGAGGAACGTCGCGCCCGCGCCGCGCGAGCGCAGCAGCTCGAGCAACTGCGGCACCCCCTCGCGCGTGCCGCGCAGAGTGTCGACGTCGACCTTGAGCCCGAGCTTCACTCCACCAGGCGGCGCGCGTCGGCGACGTGCGTCCGGTAGCTCTCCAGGATGCGCGCGAGCGCGTCGCGAAGGCCCACCGTCGGCGACCAGCCGAGGTCGGCCTTCGTGTCGTCGATGTTGGGAGTGCGGTTCTGCACGTCCTGGTAGCCCTTGCCGTAGTACTCGCCCGCGGTGGTGCCGACCAGCTTCACGCGCTTCGCGGCGTCGCGGTACTCGGGGATGCCGGCGGCGAGCTCGAGCAGGAGCTCGGCGAGCTCGCGGACCGAGCAGTTGTTCGCGGGATTGCCGATGTTGTAGATGCGCCCGTCGGCGACGCCGCCCGGGTTGTCGAGAATCTTCATCAGCGCATTGATGCCGTCGTCGATGAAGGTGAAGGCGCGCCGCTGGGCGCCGCCGTCCACCAGCTTGATGTCCTCGCCACGCACGATCTGCCCGAGGAACTGCGTCACCACGCGCGAGCTGCCTTCCTTGGGCGTGTTGATCGAGTCCAGTCCCGCGCCGATCCAGTTGAACGGCCGGAACAGCGTGTAGTCGAGCCCCTCCTGCATG
>JBOIFE010000105.1:0-3209 GCA_050741015.1 Burkholderiales bacterium
GCGCCTCGGCGTCGCCGCCGGCCAGCCGGTGCGCGTGAAGAGCGCGGCCGGCGAGGCGAAGCTCATGGCGGCGCTCGATGAGCGGCTGCCGCACGACTGCGTGCGCATTTCGGCCGCGCATCCCACGACCGCACCGCTCGGACCGATGTTTGGCACGCTGACCCTCGAGAAGGTCGCGGTGCAGCAGGCGGCGTGATGCTGGAATCGCTCGCCAATTTCAGCAACGCTCGCTTCGGCCCTGAATGGGGCCCGGCGGTGTACGCGCTCGTGACCAACGTGGCGTTCATCGTCGCCATCGTCGTGCCGCTGATGGGCGCGGTGGCGTACCTGACCCTCTGGGAGCGCAAGCTCATCGGCTGGATCCAGATCCGCATCGGCCCGAACCGCGTCGGCCCGCTGGGGCTGCTGCAGCCGGTCGCCGACGGCATCAAGCTGCTGATGAAGGAGCTGATCCTCCCGACCAATGCCAACAAGGGGCTGTACCTGCTCGCGCCGGTGCTGTTCATCGCTCCGGCGGTCGCCGCCTGGGCGGTGATCCCTTTTTCGCCCGAGCTGGTGCTGTCCAACATCAACGCCGGGCTGCTCTATATCCTCGCGCTCTCCTCGATGGGCGTGTACGGGGTGATCATCGCCGGCTGGGCATCGAACTCGAAGTACGCCTTCCTCGGGGCGATGCGCTCGGCGGCGCAGATGGTGTCCTACGAGCTGGCGATGGGCTTCGCGCTGGTCGTGGTGCTGATGGTGTCGGGGAGCCTGAACCTCGCCGACATCGTGCTCGCGCAGGGCAGGGGCTGGTTCGCCGAGCGCGGCCTCACCTTCCTCTCCTGGAACTGGCTGCCGCTCGCGCCCATGCTGGTGGTCTACTTCGTCTCGGGGGTGGCCGAGACCAACCGGGCGCCCTTCGACGTGGTCGAGGGCGAGTCGGAGATCGTCGCCGGGCACATGATCGAGTACTCGGGCATGGCGTTCGCGCTGTTCTTCATGGCCGAGTACATGAACATGCTGCTGATCAGCGCGCTGACCGCGGTGATGTTCTTCGGCGGCTGGCAATCGCCGATCGACTCGGTCGTGCTCAACTGGATCCCTCCGCTCGCCTGGCTGCTCGGCAAGATCTTCCTCATCGTCTCGCTTTTCCTGTGGTTCCGCGCCACCTTCCCCCGCTACCGCTACGACCAGATCATGCGGCTCGGCTGGAAGGTGTTCATCCCGTTGACGCTGGTGTGGATCGCGGTGATCGGCATCTGGATGCAGACGCCCTGGAACATATGGCACTGACATGACGCGAGTGATTGAATTCTTCAGGTCGTTCCTGCTGCTCGAGCTGCTGCGCGGCATGGCACTCACCGGGCGGCATCTGTTCGCGCGCAAGATCACGGTGCAGTTCCCCGAGGAGAAGACGCCGATGAGCCCGCGCTTCCGCGGGCTGCACGCGCTGCGCCGCTATCCGAACGGCGAAGAGCGCTGCATCGCCTGCAAGCTGTGCGAGGCGGTCTGCCCGGCGCTCGCCATCCACATCGAGTCGGAGTCGCGCGCCGACGGCACGCGCCGCACGACGCGCTACGACATCGACCTCATCAAGTGCATCTACTGCGGATTCTGCGAGGAGGCCTGTCCCGTGGACGCCATCGTCGAGACCCGGATCCTCGAGTTCCACGGCGAGAAGCGCGGCGACCTGTACTACACCAAGCCGATGCTGCTCGCGGTGGGGGACCGATACGAAGAACAGATCGCGAAGGATCGCGCGGCCGACGCTGGCTACCGCTGACGCCGCTGACCACTGAGGCATGCTCGAGACCGTAGTCTTCTACGTCTTCGCCACGATATTGCTGCTCGCGGCGCTGCGCGTGATCACCGCGCGCAACCCGGTGCACGCGGCGCTCGCGCTCGTGCTCGCGTTCTTCACCGCCGCGGGCATCTGGCTGCTGCTGCGCGCCGAGTTTCTCGCCATCACGCTGGTGCTGGTCTACGTGGGCGCCGTCATGGTGCTGTTCATGTTCGTGGTCATGATGCTCGACATCAACCTCGAGCGCCTGCGCGAGGGGTTCTGGCGCAACCTGCCGAGCGCGATCGTGGTCGGCGGCATCATGGCCTTCGAGATGGTGGCGGTCGTCGCGCAGCGCACCTTCGGCGCCGCGACGCGGCCGCGGCCGGTGCCGGCGGACTACAGCAACACGCGCGAGCTGGGCCTCGTGCTGTACACGCAGTATGTCTATGCCTTCGAGATCGCCGCCGTGATCCTGCTGGTGGCGATCATCGCGGCCATCTCGCTCACCCTGCGGCGCCGCAAGGACTCGCGCGCGCAGGACCCGGCGCGGCAGGTCGCGGCACGGCGCGAGGGACGCGTGCGGCTGGTCAGCATGCCGGCGGAAAAGGACCGCTGATGGGCGCGCCCGACCTCAACCACTTCCTGGTGCTCGGCGCGCTGCTGTTCGCGATCAGCGTGGTCGGCATCTTCCTCAACCGGCGCAACGTGATCGTGCTGCTGATGGCGATCGAGCTGATGCTGCTCGCCGTCAACCTGAATTTCGTCGCGTTCTCGCAGTTCCTCGGCGACATCGCGGGGCAGGTGTTCGTCTTCTTCATCCTCACCGTGGCGGCGGCGGAGTCGGCGATCGGCCTGGCGATCCTGGTCGTGCTGTTCCGCAACCTCTCGACCATCAACGTCGAGGACCTGGACTCGTTGAAGGGATGAAGGCCCTCTACCTCCTGGTGCCGCTGGCCCCGCTGGCCGGTGCGATCGTCGCCGGCCTGTTCGGCCGCCAGGTCGGCCGCGCGGGCGCGCATGCGGTGGCGATCGTCGGCGTGCTGGCGTCGTTCCTCGCTTCGTGCTGGATCTATGCCGATGTGCTGGGCGGCCACGGGTTCGACGGCACGGTCTACACCTGGCTCACGAGCGCGGGCGTGCGGCTCGAGATCGGCTTCCTGGTCGACCGCCTGAGCGCGCTGATGATGGTGGTGGTGACGTTCGTCTCGCTGATGGTCCACGTGTACACCATCGGCTACATGGCGGACGACCCGGGCTACCAGCGCTTCTTCGCCTACATCTAGCTGTTCACGTTCTCGATGCTGATGCTGGTGATGGCGAACAACTTCCTGCAGCTGTTCTTCGGCTGGGAGGCGGTGGGCCTGGTGTCGTACCTGCTGATCGGCTTCTGGTACACGCGTCCGACGGCGATCCACGCCATATTTAAGGCTTTCCTCTTCAAACG
>JBOIFE010000106.1:0-6648 GCA_050741015.1 Burkholderiales bacterium
TCGCGCGGGTGCAGCTTGGCGTTCATCGGCACCGCCACCAGCCCCGCATGCCAGCAGGCGAACAGCAGCTCGTAGTATTCCGGGCAGTTCTTCATCGCCAGCGCCACGCGGTCGCCGCGCGCGAGGCCGCGCGCGCGAAGCCCGCCCGCGAGCCGCGCGACGCGCTCGGAGAGCTCGCCATAGGTCGCCACCACGCGCGGACCGCGCGCGAGCGCGCTTGCTTGCGGCAGTCGCCGAGCGACGGCGTGCAGCAGCTGCGCGAGGTTCATGCCGGAAGCCCGAACAGCGTGCGCGCGTTGCGCGCGGTCGCCGCGGCGAGCGCTTCCGGGTCGTCGCCGCGCGCGCGCGCCAGGGCATGCAACACGTGCGGCAGGAAGGCAGGCTCGTTGCGCCGGCCCGCTGGCTGCGGATGCAGGTCACGCGGCGTGAGGTACGGCGCGTCGGTCTCAATCAGCAGGCGGTCTTCGGGGATGTCCTTCGCGAGCGCAACCAGGGAGCGGCCCCGGCGCTCGTCGCAGATCCAGCCCGTGATGCCGACGTACAGGCCGAGGTCGAGGTAGGCGCGCAGTTCTTCGGCTTCGCCCGTGAAGCAATGCGCGACACCCGCGCCGATGCGGTGATGGCGCAGGATCTCCGCAAACCGCGGATGGGCGTCACGCGAGTGCAGGAACAGCGGCTTGCCGAGCTCGGCGGCGAGCTCGAGCTGCGCGACGAACCACTTCTCCTGGTCCGGGTGCGGCGAATAATTGCGGTTGAAGTCGAGGCCGCACTCGCCCGTGGCGACGACGCGAGGGTGCGCCGCGATTTCGCGCAAGGCGGGAATCGTGGACGCATCGCAATCGCGTGCGTGGTGCGGATGCACGCCCGCGGTGGCGTAGAGGCCGTGCGCCTCGGCGAGCTCGGCCGCGCGCCGGCTCTCCGTGACCGAGGCGCCGGTGATCATGATCGTCTCCACGCCTTGCGCGCGCGCCCGCCCGAGCACCGCCTCGAGGTCGTCGCCAAAAGCCGCGTGCGTGAGGTTCGCCCCGATGTCTACCAACTGCACCGGCCCATTGTAAGTTGTAGGGAATGTAGGGTGGGCCGCCGGCCCATCGTACGAAGTCAGAGCTTCTTCAGCCGGTAGAGAAGCTCGAGCGCCTCGCGCGGCGAGAGCTCGTCCGGGTTGGCCTGGGCGAGCGCCTCGCGCAGCGGGTCGGCGCTGGCCTCGGGTTCCTCGGGCGCCCGCCGGGCGAAGAGGTCGGCCTGGGCGCCGCCCGCGCGGCTCGCGTCCTCCAGCTCCTGCAGCAGCCGGCGCGCGCGCTGGATGACCGCCTTCGGCACGCCGGCGAGCTGCGCGACCTGCAGGCCGTAGCTCTGCGAGGCGGGCCCTTCCTCCACCGCATGCAGGAACACGATCGAGTCCTTGTGCTCGACCGCGTCAAGGTGCACGTTCGCCGCTTCCTTGTACTCCAGCGCTATTCGCGTCATTTCGAAGTAGTGCGTCGCGAACAGCGTCAGCGCGCGGTTGCGCTCGAGCAGGTGGCGCGCGATCGCCCACGCGAGCGCGAGGCCGTCAAACGTCGAGGTGCCGCGGCCCACCTCGTCCATCAGCACCAGGCTGCGCGCGGTGGCGTTGTGCAGGATGCTCGCGCTCTCGGTCATCTCGACCATGAAGGTCGAGCGGCCCCCGGCGAGGTCGTCGGCGGCGCCGATGCGCGTGAAGATCTGGTCGAGGGGCCCGAAGCGCGCCGCGGCCGCCGGGACGAAGCTCCCCGCGTGCGCCATCAGTGCGATCAGCGCCACCTGGCGCATGTAGGTCGACTTGCCGCCCATGTTCGGGCCGGTGATCAGCAGGAACCGCCGCGCGGGCGACAGCCGCACGCCGTTGGCGATGAAGCGCTCGACCTCGCCCTCGACGACCGGATGTCGCCCGCCGTCGATCTCGATCGCCGCGTCGTCGGTGAATCGCGGCCGGCAGTAGGCGCGCTCGGCGGCGACCGTGGCGTAGGCCGCGAGCACGTCGAGCTGCGCGATCGCGCGCGCCACGCGCTGCAGCTCGGCGAGGTGCGCACCGAGCGCCTCCAGCAGCGCGTCGTAGAGCGTCTTCTCCAGCGCAAGCGCGCGGTCGCGCGCCGACAGCGCCTTGTCCTCGAACACCTTGAGCTCCGGCGTGATGTAGCGCTCGGCGTTCTTCAGCGTCTGGCGCCGCCGGTAGTCGTCGGGGATCTTCGCCGCGTGCGAGTTCGTCACCTCGATGTAGTAGCCGTGCACGTGGTTGTACGCCACGCGCAGATTGGGGATGCCACTGCGCGCGCGCTCGCGCGTCTCGAGTTCCACCAGGAACTGGCCGCCGCCCGACTGCAGCGCGCGCAGCTCGTCGAGCTCGGTGCTGTGTCCCGGCGCGATCACGCCGCCGTCGCGCACCATCGCCGCCGGCTCGGCCGCGACCACGCGGCGCAGCAGGTCGAGGCACGCTTCCGGCGTCGCGAGATTGGCACGCAGGGATTCAAGCAATGGCGAGCCGGCCGGCAGGGTCGCGCGCACCGCCGGCAGGCGGGCGAGGGTCTCGCGCAACCCCGCGAGATCGCGCGGGCGCGCACTGCGCAGCGCGATGCGGGCGGCGATGCGCTCGACGTCCGCGAGTCCGCGAAGCGCCGCTTGCGCGGCAGCGAATGCGCCGAGCAGCGCCTCGACGGCTTCGTGCCGCGCCCCGATGGCGCCCGTGTCTCGAAGCGGATGGTGCAGCCAGTGCCGGAGCAGCCGGCTGCCCATGCCGCCCGCGCAGCGGTCGAGCTGCGAGAACAGCGTCGGCGCGGGCTCGCCGCGCAGCGTCTCGGCGATCTCGAGGTTGCGCCGTGTCGCGGCGTCGAGGCGCACGTACTCTGACGCGCGCTCGGCGCGCAGCGCGTTGACATGCGCGAGCGCCTGCCCCTGCGTCTTGCTCGCGTAGTCGAGCAGGGCGCCGCAGGCACCCAGCGCGAGTCCGAGGTCGTCCACGCCGTAGCCCGCGAGGGTCGCCGCCTTGAGCTGCTCGAGCGCGCGCCGCCGGCCGGATTCCACATCGAAGGACCAGGACGGCAGGCGTGTCACGAAGTATCCAGGCAGGTCGACCCCGTCGGCGGCGAGGATTTCGGCCGGCGCGATGCGGCGCAGCTCGTTGGCGAGCGCTTGCGGCGCGACCTCGGCCACGCGCAACTCGCCGCTCGCGAGCGCGAGCCAGGCGAGGCCCACCGTCGAGCGGTCGGCGCTGAGCGCGAGGAGCACGTTATCGGCCTTGTCCTCGAGCAGCTCCGGGTCGGTCAGCGTGCCCGGCGTGACCACGCGCGTCACCTTGCGCTCGACCGGGCCCTTGGCCGTCGCGACATCGCCCACCTGCTCGCAGATCGCCACCGACTCGCCCAGCTTCACCAGCTTCGCGAGGTACTGCTCGACCGAGTGCGCGGGCACCCCTGCCATCTTCACTGGCGCGCCGGCAGACTGGCCGCGCGTGGTCAGCGTGAGGTCGAGCAGTCCCGCGGCGCGTTCAGCGTCGTCGTAGAACAGTTCGTAGAAGTCCCCCATGCGGTACAGCAGCAGGACGTCGGGGTGCTGCGCCTTGATGCGAAGGTATTGCTGCATCACGGGCGTGTGCGCTGCGTCGTTCACGGGCCGGAAAAGAAGGCTGCCTAGCCGACGCGCTCCAGGTAGCTCTGGAACACGCCGACGTGGACGAGCGCCGGGTCGGCGTTGTGCGGCCACAGGTCTTCCGACCTGAACGCCACGTCGTAGGTCGGCTCATCCTCGGCGTGCACGCCATGCGCGTGAGCGTCGGGAAATGGATAGGCCGGTGTCTCGGCGACCACCGTCCCTGTCTTGCCGCGAATGTATGCCGGCATGCGGATGTGCCCGGGAACGAATTCCTGCTTCACGCGTACGCGGTCGTCCCGCTTGAAACGCACGCGGCCTGCGGCGTTGGGCCGTCCCGGCGCGCTGGGGAGCGAAAGCGGAATCTGGCCGCCCGCGACACGCTCGAGCTCCTCGCGAGACACGACCCCCTTTTCGACGAGCAAGGTGATCATTCCCGTGAACTGTCGCTCGTAGTAGCTGGCGGTGAGGTAGTGGCGCGGCTCCATGCGCTCGATGGCATGGCGATACTCGTCCATGTTGAGCCAGCCCTGCTTGACCGCAAACGCGAGCAAGGCGTTGGAGCGCTTTTCCCACTCGGCGTGAAAGACCTCCGCTTTGGGCGAGTGCCGGACACGGCCAAAACCCTGCCGGCCTCCGAGGTCGTGCATCCCATCCATGGCTAGAGCCGCGCGACGCCGATCATGGCGTCCTTGGTGACGATGGAGGCGAGCTTCTCCTCGCTCCAGCCTTCGGTGCCCGCCGGGCGAAGCGGCAGCACCATGTAGCGTGTGTCGGTCGAGGTATCCCAGACGCGGATCTCCATGTCCGGCGCCAGCTCGAGGCCCATCTCGCGCAGCACGGTGCGTGATTCGCGCACCACGCGCGCGCGGTACTCCAAATCCTTGTACCAGTCGGGCGGCAGTCCGATGATCGAGTAGGCGGTGCACGAGCATTGCGTGCAGCAGATGACGTTGTGCACCTTGGCCGTGTTCTCCAGCACGACGAGGTGCCGGTGGTGCACGGGCATCGTCAGGCCGAGCTCGGTGACCGCGTCCCGGCCGTTTTCCATCAGCCGGGCCCGGAACGCCGGATCGGTCCACGCCTTCGCCACGACGCGAGCGCCGTTCTGCGGGACCCAGTCCTCGGTCGCGGTGCGCACATGCGCGTCGACGAAGGTCTTTGCGGCGAGGCCGCGTTGCTCGAACGCGCCCTCCAGGGCTGCGACGCGCTGCTCCGGCGGCACAGGGATGTTGCGCTGGTCGTTCGCCGACATGGCGGGGATTTTGCCACGGCGACGCGGATTACAATAGGCATCATGGATGCGTCCGCGCGCGACCCGCTGCCCCCGCCGCCCCACGGGCAGCGCAAGGTCCTGCTTCACTCCTGCTGCGCGCCCTGCTCGGGAGAGGTGATGGAGGCGATGCTCGCCGCCGGCATCGAGTACACGATCTTCTTCTACAACCCCAACATCCACCCGCAGAAAGAATACGGGCTGCGCAAGGGCGAGAACCTGCGCTTCGCGGAAAAGTACGGCGTGCCCTTCATCGACGCCGACTACGATCGCGACGACTGGTTCGCCCGCACGAAGGGTCTGGAACACGAGCCCGAGCGCGGTGCGCGCTGCACGCAGTGCTTCGACATGCGCTTCGAGCGCACCGCGCTGTACGCCCACGAGCACGGCTTCCCGGTGATGACGAGCTCGCTCGGCATCTCGCGCTGGAAGGACATGGCGCAAATCAACGACTGCGGCGTGCGCGCTGCGGCACGCTATCCCGGCCTCGCGTACTGGGACTACAACTGGCGCAAAGGCGGGGGCGCGACCCGCATGATCGAGATCAGCAAGCGCGAGGCGTTCTACCAGCAGGAGTATTGCGGCTGCGTGTACTCGCTGCGCGACACCAACCGCCATCGGCGCGCCCAGGGCCGGGAGCCGATTCGCATCGGCGTGAAGTACTACGGCGAAGCGTAGGACGCGCCCGCGCGCCGGGGCGCGGAGTACTATCGCGCTCTCCAGATCCGCCACGAATCGAGGACCGCCATGGGATACATCGACACGCAGCTCTTCATCGACGGCAAATGGCAGCAGCCCGCGGAAGGCAAGACGCTGCCGGTGGTCAATCCCGCCACCGGCAAGGAGATCGGGCGCGTCGCGCACGCCGGCCGGCCCGACCTCGACCGCGCGCTCGAGGCGGCGAAGAAGGGTTTCGAAGTCTGGCGCGACATGGTGCCTGCCGAGCGCAGCAAGATCATGCGCAAGGCCGCCGCGCTGATGCGCGAGCGCGCGGGCGAGATCGCGCCGCTGCTCACGCAGGAGCAGGGCAAGCCGCTCGCGGAAGCGAAGGGCGAGACGATGGCGGCCGGGGACATCATCGAGTGGTTCGCCGAGGAGGGGTTCCGCGTCTATGGGCGCATCGTGCCGTCGCGCATGAACGTCTCGATCCGCCAGATGGTGCTGAAGGATCCCGTCGGCCCGGTCGCCGCGTTCACGCCGTGGAATTTTCCGATCAACCAGGTGGTGCGCAAGATCGGCGCCGGGCTCGCCGCCGGGTGCTCGATGCTGGTCAAGGCGCCGGAAGAAACGCCCGCCGCGCCGGCGGCGCTGATCAAGGCCTTCGCCGACGCGGGCATCCCCGCCGGCGTCCTGCAGCTCGTGTACGGCACGCCGGCCGAGATCTCGAACTACCTGATCCCGCACCCGGTGATCCGCAAGGTCACCTTCACCGGCTCGATCCCGGTGGGCAAGCAGCTCGCGGCGCTCGCCGGCCAGCACATGAAGCGCGTCACCATGGAGCTGGGCGGGCACGCGCCGGCGATCGTGTTCGAGGATGCCGACATCGACAGCGCCGTGAAGATCCTCGCCGCCAACAAGTTCCGCAATGCCGGCCAGGTCTGCATCGCGCCGACGCGCTTCCTGGTGCAGGAAAGCGTCTATCGCCCCTTCGTCGACAAGTTCATCGCCGCCACCAAGGCGGTGAAGGTCGGCGACGGGCTCGACAAGGGGACGCGCATGGGTCCCTTGGCGCATGCCCGCCGCGTCGAGGCGATGGACGGGTTCGTCGCCGA
>JBOIFE010000107.1:0-3806 GCA_050741015.1 Burkholderiales bacterium
CTCGAGGTTCAGCATGTGCCGGATGACGTTGAATTCGTCGACGATGCCGTTGCCGCCGTGCATGTCACGCGCCATGCGCGCGATGTCGAGCGCCTTGCCGCACGAGTTCCTCTTCAGGATCGAGGTGATCTCGACCGAGGCGGTGCCTTCGTCCTTCATGCGTCCGAGGCGGAGGCACCCCTGCAGGCCGAGCGCGATCTCGGTCTGCATGTCGGCGAGTTTTTTCTGGATGAGCTGGTTGGCGGCGAGGGGGCGGTCGAACTGCTTGCGGTCGAGGACGTACTGCCGCGCGCGGTGGAAGCAGTCTTCCGCCGCTCCGAGCGCGCCCCAGGCGATGCCGTAGCGCGCGGAGTTCAGGCACGTGAAGGGACCTTTCAGGCCCTGCACCTCGGGAAAGGCGTTCTCCTCGGGGCAGAAGACGCTGTCCATCACGATCTCGCCGGTCACCGATGTACGCAGGCCCACCTTGCCGTGGATCTTCGGCGCGCTGAGGCCCTTCATGGATTTCTCCAGCACGAAGCCGCGAATCGGGCCGACGCGGCCGCCTTCGTCGACTTCCTTCGCCCAGACGACGAAGACGTCGGCGAGCGGAGAGTTGGAGATCCACATCTTGCTGCCGCTGAGGCTGTAGCCGCCTTTCACTTTCTTCGCGCGCGTGGCCATGGAGCCGGGATCGGAGCCGTGGTTCGGCTCGGTCAGGCCGAAGCAGCCGATCCATTCGCCGCTGGCGAGCTTCGGCAGGTATTTCTTCCGTTGCGCTTCGGTGCCGAACTCGAAGATCGGCAGCATGACGAGCGAGCTCTGCACGCTCATTGTCGAGCGGTAGCCCGAGTCGACGCGCTCTACTTCGCGCGCGATGACGCCGTAGGAGACGTAGTTCAGGCCGGGTCCGCCGTACTCGATGGGGATCGTGGGGCCGAGCAGGCCCACTTCGCCCATCTCGCGGAAGACCTTCACGTCGGCCTTTTCCTCGCGGAAGGCTTCGAGCACGCGAGGGGCGAGCTTGTCCTTGCAGAAGGCGGCCGCGGCCTCGCGCACCATGCGCTCGTCTTCGGTGAGCTGCGCGTCGAGCAGGAACGGATCGTCCCAGGCGAACTGCGCCTTTGGCTTGCCCTTGAGCGGGGCATTCATCACGGCACCCGCTCGAGGATGACGGCAAGGCCTTGTCCCACGCCGATGCACAGCGACACCGCGGCGTACTTCGCGCCCGACTGCTGCAGCTCGCGCGACACCGTGAGCGCGAGGCGCGCACCCGAGCAGCCGAGCGGGTGGCCGATCGCGATCGCGCCGCCGTTCGGGTTCACGCGCGGGTCCTTGAAGTCCACGTTCATGAGGCGCAGGCACGCGAGCACCTGGCTCGCGAACGCTTCGTTGATCTCAATGATGTCCATGTCCTTCAGGTTCTTGCCCGCGCGCTCGAGCGCGCGCGGGATCGCGTAGGCGGGCCCGACACCCATGATTCGCGGCTCGACCGCCGCAGACGCGGCCGAGAGTATTTTGGCGATGGGTTTTTTCCCATTTCTCTCGCCCCACTTGCGGCTCGCGACGATGAGCGCCGCGGCGCCGTCGTTCACGCCCGAGGCGTTGCCGGCGGTGACCACACCGCCCTCGAAGAGCGGCTTCAGCTTCGCGAGCGACTCCATCGTGCTGTCGCGGCGCGGGTGCTCGTCGGCCTCGACCATCACGGGCGGCGCGTCCTTCTTCCTCGACGGCAGCGCGATCGGCAGGATCTCGCCCTTGTAGAAGCCCTCGGCTTCGGCCTTGGCGTACTTCTTCTGGCTGCCGAGCGCAAACTCGTCGGCCTGCTCGCGCGTGACCTGGAACTCCTTCGCCACGTTGTCGCCGGTCTCCGGCATCTGGTGGTCGCCGTACATCTTCCGAAAGCGAGGATTGGTGAAGCGGCTGCCGATCGTGGTGTCGTACAGCTTCACATCTCGACCGAAGGCCGACTCGCTCTTGCCCATCACATAGGGCGCGCGCGACATGCTCTCGACGCCGCCCGCGATGTACATCTCGCCCTCGCCGCAGGTGATGGCGCGCGCAGCATCGGTCACGGCCTGAAGTCCCGAGGCGCAGAGGCGGTTGACGGTCACGCCCGGCGTCGTCGGCGGAAGGCCGGCCATCAGCGCCGCGAAGCGCGCGACATTGCGGCAGTCTTCGCCGGCCTGCGTCACGCAACCGAGCACGACGTCGGTGATCTCCTCGGGCTTGATGGCGTTGCGCTTCACCACCTCGGCGATCACTTCGCCCGCGAGGTCGTCGGGGCGCACCGGCGCGAGCTTGCCCGCGTGGCGGCCGATGGGGGAGCGGATTCCGTCGTAGATGTAGGCGTCGAGCATGGCGTTACTCCGGAGTGAGGAGCGACACGCCCAGCTTCGCCCGGCGCGTGAGCCAGGGGCTGGGTCGGTAGCGGGGTTCTTTGTACAGGTCCTGCATGGCCTCGAGCACGGCGAGCACCTTTGCCGCGCCGACCGCATCCCCCATCGCGAGGGGACCCTTCGGGTAGCCTAACCCGAGCATTACCGCGCGGTCGAGGTCCTCCGGCGACGCGATCCTCTGTTGGACGATGTCGCAGCCGACGTTGACGATGTGCGCGACCACGCGCTGGGCGACGAAGCCCGCCGAGTCGCGGATCACCGAGACCGGCACGCCGTCGGCGGCGAGCAGCGCGTGCGCGGCGTCGCGCGCCTCGGGCGCCGTGACGGGCGTGGTCATCAGCGTGCGGCGCCTGGAAAAGCCGAAGAGCGGATCGATCGCCACCGTGTGCCGCGGATCGAGGTCCTGCTCGAGCGCGGCGGTGGTGGCGTCGCTGCCGAGCGGCGCGATGAGGCAGAGCGTGTCGCGGCCGGGCTTCGCCACGACCTTCGCGCCGAGCTTCGAAACGAGCTCTTTCAGCTCGGGCGCCGCCCAGACCTCGGCGGCCTTCGTGCCCGGCACCGTTTGCTCGGGAAGCTTCTCCTGCGCGTTGTCCTTGTCGTAGCGATACCACCCGCGCCCGGTCTTGCGGCCGAGCAGCCCCGCCGCGACGCGCGTCTCTGCAAAGTAGGCGGGCTGGTACTTCGGCTCGCCGTAGTACTGCAGGTGCATCGATTTCATCACCGCGTGCGCGACGTCCAGGCCCACGAGGTCCATCAGCGTGAACGGCCCCATGCGAAAGCCGGCCGCGTCGACCAGGATGCGGTCGATCGTGGCGAAGTCCGCCACGCCTTCCTGCAGCACGTGCAGCGACTCCGGGACGAACCCGCGGCCCGCGTGGTTGACCACGAACCCGGGCGTGTCCCTGCAGCGCACCGGCGTGTGGCCATAGCGGCGCGCGAGCGCGGCGAGCGCTTCGCCGACCCAGGGCTCGGTGAGCTCGCCGTCCACGACTTCGACGATCTTCATCAGCGGCACGGGGTTGAAGAAGTGATAGCCGGCGACGCGCCCGGGCTTCGAGCAGGCCGCGGCCATCGCGGTCACCGAAAGGGAGGAGGTGTTGGACGCGAGGATGCAGTTCTCGCCCACGATGGCCTCAAGGTCGCGGAACAGCGCCTGCTTGGGCTCGAGCTGCTCGATGATCGCCTCGACCACCAGGTGGCAGTCCTTGAACGCGGCGCTCGAGGCCGCGATCTCGATCCGGCCGAGCGTCGCGTCGGCGTCGGCCTGGGCCACGCGGCCCTTGGCCACCTGGCCCGCGAGGACCTTGGCAATCGACTCCTTTGCCTTCGCCGCGGCCCCGGGCTGCGCATCGAAAACGCGCACCCGCGCACCGCACTGGGCCAGGACCTGCACGATGCCGCGGCCCATGGTGCCGCTGCCGGCCACGC
>JBOIFE010000108.1:0-6441 GCA_050741015.1 Burkholderiales bacterium
CGCCGGCGCATTGCTCGCGAGCGCCACGCGGGCGGGCTCCGCGGGCTGTTGGGCCGCAGAGACGAACGTCACGCGCGCGGCGCCCGCGCGTTCCTGCCGCCATTCGAACGCCACGGCCGCGACGACCCCGAGCAGCACTACCGAGAGCACGACATAGGCGACGTTGGAGCGGCGCGCGCCATCGCTGAAGGGCACGGGCTGGCGGAAGCGCTGCGCAAGCCGCTCGGCATCGGGCCGCTCGACGCCCTGGCCCACGCGCGCCACCAGCGCCTCGGCGTCCAGCCCGAGCAGCTTCGCGTAGCTGCGCACCATGCCGCGCACAGCGGCGCCGCCGGGCAGCCGCCCCCATTCGCCGCGCTCCAGCGCGTCGAGCTGGCGCGGCGCGAACCTCAGGCGCCGGGCAACTTCGTCCGCCGGCAGTCCGGCCGCCTCGCGCGCGCGCGCAAGCGTTGCGCCGACGGGCTCGTCGACCCCTGGAGGCGCGACCGGCTCGGTCTCATTCATAGTTGCCCTGCACCAGGGACTGGGCTTCCGCCGAGCCCGGAAAGCGCCGGCGCAGCTGCTCGCCGTAGGAAAGTTCCGCGCTTCGCTGCCCGAGTCGCCGCTCGATGCGCAGCCCGAGCCAGAGCGACTCGGCGGTGGGTTGCGCAAGGTTCGAGTAGCGCGCGAGGTCCCGGCGCGCGTCCACGTATCGTGCCTGCCGGTAGTGCACTTGCGCGAGCTGCAGCTGCGCGATCGACAGCCCCGGTTCGTAGCGCACCGCGCGCTCCAGGTTCGTCTCGGCGGCGCGCAGGTCGCCGGCCTTCATCGAGCAGATGCCGGACGCGGCGTAGGTGCGCGCGGGCGTGCCGTAGAGCGGGTTGTCCAGCGCGCGCTTGAAGTACTTGCCCGATTCACGCTCGCGGCCGATCTGGCACAGGAACCAGCCGAAGTTGTGGTTGATGTCGGGATCGTCCGGTGAGAGGCCAAGCGCGCGCACGAAGTTCTGCTCCGCGAGTGCATTCTCCTGCAGCGCCATGTACACCAGCCCGTAGGTGCCGTAGGCGGGCGCATAGGTCGAGTCGGCGATCACCGCCGCGCGCAATTCCTCCAGCGCCACGCTCATGTTGCTGCGCGTGTAGTAGGCAGTCGCGAGGTCGGTATGGCTGCGCGCGCGATTGCGCGGCGTGGTCGGCTCGCCGACGATGGTGCCGGTGTCGGGTACCGGCCCCTGCATCGGCGGCGTGCTGGCGCACCCGGCGACCGCCAGCAAGAGGACCGCGAGCGTCCGCCTCATGTGTGCGCCTCCACTAGGGAAACTCTGAAGTAATCCTCTGCTCTAATGCGTAGTACCTGAGCCGAGGAGAACAAGAATGAAGAAGCCGAGCCAGACGACGTTTGCCGCGACAGGGTTCGAGGCCTACCGCAAGCCGACGCGACGCGAGCGGTTTCTGGCCGAGATGGACCGGGTAGTGCCGTGGTCCGAGCTGGTGGCGCTGATCAAGCCGGCATACGCCAAGGGCACGAGCGGTCCGGGGCGGCCGCCGATCCCGCTGGAGCGCATGCTGCGGATCTACTTTCTTCAACACTGGTTCAATCTGTCTGACCCGGCGGTGGAGGAAGCACTCTACGACGTCTCCTCGATGCGCAGCTTCGTGGGGATCGACCTTGGGCGCGAGCCTGCGCCCGATGAGACCACGGTGTGCAAGTTCCGGCACCTGCTGGAGGAGCACGGCTTGGGCAAGCGGATCTTCGAGGCCGTGGGCGCGCATCTTCAAAGCAAAGGCATGAAGGTGTCCTCGGGCACGATCGTGGATGCGACCATCATCGCGGCGCCCAGCTCGACCAAGAACGCCGAGGGCAAACGCGACCCGGAGATGCACCAGACCAAGAAGGGCAACGACTGGCACTTCGGCATGAAGGCGCACGTCGGGGTGGATCAGAAGACCAAGCTGATTCACTCGGTGGCGGCCACGCCAGCCAACGTGGCCGATGGCAACATGATCGAGCAGCTGCTGCACGGAGAAGAGACTCACGTCTGGGGCGATGCGGCCTACGCCGGGCGCACCGAGCGCATCCAGGCCAAGGCGCCCAAGGCCAAGGACTTCACGCAGCGCCGCGGCCGGGGCTACAGGTACCTCAGTGAGTACGACCGCTTCATCAACCGGGCGCGATCGAGAGTACGTGCCCGAGTCGAGCATACGATCGGTGTGCTCAAGCGCGTCTTCGGCTTCACCAAGGTGCGCTACCGGGGCATCGCGAAGAACGCCAACCGGCTCTTCGTCACCTGCGCGCTCGCCAATCTGTTCATCGTCAGGCACCACTTGTTCAGAGCTCAAGGGGCGTAGTGCGTCCGCAAATGGCAAAGAAGCTGAAAATCGAGCGGAATCGAGGGCCAAAATCGCCCGATTCGTACCCAACTGGCGTCTGTGAGTCGAAATTCGCATCAATGAGCGCTCGCGTCGCCGTTACTTCAGACGTTCCCTAGTCGGTGAGCGCCGCCGCGGCGCGTGCGGTCGGCCACGTCGCCCGCGAGCTGGCCGCAGGCGGCGTCGATCGCGTCGCCGCGCGTCTTGCGCGTCGTGACGGTCACGCCTTTGCGCTGCAGGATCTCCGCGAAGCGGCGGATGCGCTCCGCCGGCGAGCGGCGGAACTCGGTATGCGGGAACGGGTTGAACGGGATCAGGTTGAACTTGCAGCTCACCCGCTCGGCGATGCGCGCGAGCGCGCGCGCCTCCGCCTCGCCGTCGTTCACGCCGTCGAGCATCACGTACTCGAACGTGATGAAGTCTCGCGGCGCCTTCTGCAGATAGCGGCGGCAGGCTTGCAGCAGATCGCGGATCGGGTACTTGCGGTTGAGCGGCACGAGGCGGTCGCGCAGGGCGTCCTCCGGCGCGTGCAGCGACACTGCGAGCGCCACGGGGCACTCCTCGCGCAGGCGGTCCATGCCCGGGAGCACGCCCGAGGTGGAAACCGTCACGCGCCGGCGCGACAGGCCGTAGGCGTTGTCGTCCAGCATCAGGCGCAGCGCCGGGATGACGTTGTCCAGGTTCAGCAGGGGCTCGCCCATGCCCATCAGCACGACGTTGGTCACGGGACGCTCTCCCGGCAGCAGGCGATTGGCGAGCCAGAGCTGGCCGATGATCTCCGCGGTACTCAGGTTGCGGTTGAAGCCCTGCTTGCCGGTCGAGCAAAACGCGCAGTCGAGGATGCACCCGGCCTGGCTCGATACGCATAGCGTCCCGCGGCTGGTCTCCGGAATGAACACCGCGTCCACCGCGTTGGCGCCGTCCACCTTGAGCAGCCACTTGCGCGTGCCGTCCGCGGCGGTGCTGTCGCCCACCACGCGCGGCGCCTCCACGCGCGCCGCGGCCGAGAGCTTGGCGCGCAGCCCCTTGGCAAGGTCGCTCATGCGCGCGAAGTCCGCCTCGCCGCGCTGGTGCACCCAGCGCAAGACCTGGCGCGCGCGGAACGGCTTCTCCTCCAGCGTGACGAACAGCTCGGCGAGGCCCGCGGCGTCGAGATCCAGGAGATTGGTGGTCATGGCCGTCTCAGCGCGAGAATACCTCGCAGGCCGCAAAGAAATACGCGATCTCCACGCGCGCGGTGTCGGGCCCGTCGGAGCCGTGCACCGAGTTGGCGTCGATCGAATCGGCGAAGTCGGCGCGGAGCGTGCCCTTGGCCGCCTTCTTCGGATCGGTGGCACCCATCAGGTCACGGTTGCGCGCGATCGCATTGTCTCCCTCGAGCACCTGCATCAGCACGGGTCCCGAGGTCATGAAGTCCACCAGGTCGCGGAAGAATGGTCGTTCGCGATGCACTGCGTAGAAGCCCTCGGCCTGCGCCCGCGACAACTGCGTCATGCGGGCCGCGACCACACGCAGCCCGGCGGACTCGAAGCGCGCAACGATCTGGCCGATCACGTTCTTTTTCACTGCGTCGGGCTTGATGATGGACAGGGTGCGCTCGAGCGCCATTCCGATTTCTCCGTGCGGGCCTGATATTTTGAGCTTTGAATTCTAGCATGTGCAGGTCGCGACGTTCGTAAAAACAAGGGCTTAGGTGGTCTCCTCCCATTCCGGAACCACGCCGCGCTCGCCGCGCGCCGCGCGCCAGCCGGCGGCAACGCCGACACCCGGAACCCACACGAGCTCTTCGCCGCAGTACAGCAGCGGCCGCTCCCTGCGCCAGGGCGGCACGCCTGCCTCCTGGAAGAGGTTCTTCAGCGAGCGTCGCGGCCGCCTCGGGTCGAGCTGCAGGCGCTCGCCGCCCGTACGCGACCTCAGCGACAAGCGCGAGCGCTCCAGCCGCGCCGCATCGATGCCTCGCCCGCGCGCGCGGCGCAGCCGCAGCCGCCCGCCGGTCGCGATTCGATCCGGCTCGACCGACACCCGCCCCCGGTACATGCGCAACCGCGCACCATCGTGCGCGATCGCGGTCCGCGTGCCGCGGCCCGCGAGCTGGCGCAGCATTTCGGCGAGCTTCGCCTCGCTCGGGGCACGCAGGCCGCGCTCGTCGAGGAACGCGCGCAGCGCATCGCCCGCGCCCGCCTCCACGCGCGCGAAGTGGCGGGCCGCGCGCGCCAGCGCCTCGCGCCAGCGCGGAAAGCGCGACTCGAGCAGCGGCGCGACGCGCCGGCGCAGGAAATTGCGCGTCAGTGCCTCGTCGAGGTTCGATTCGTCCTCGACCCAGCGCAGGCCGCGTGCGCGCGCATGGGCGAGAATCTCGCGGCGCGGCACGGCGAGCAGCGGACGCAGCAGCGTCTTGGCGCCGAGGCGCCCCACCACCGGCATCGCGCTCGCGCCGCGGCGCCCCGCCCCGCGCAGCAGGTTGAGAAGCACCGTCTCGGCCTGGTCGTCGAGCTGGTGCGCGAGCGCGATGACCGATGCCGGATGGCGCTCGAAGACGGCACGGCGCGCGGCGCGCGCCGACGCCTCGATCCCGCGTCCGGCCTTTGCGACGCGCACGCGCCGCACGCGTAGCGGCACCTTCCACGAGCGGCAAAGGCCGCGGCAGAACCGCGCCCAGGCGTCGGCGTTCGCGCTCAGGCCATGGTGGACGTGAATCGCCTGGAGCGTGAATCCCGCCGCGCGCCGACGCGCGCGCAGCAGGTCGAGCAGCACCACCGAGTCGAGGCCGCCGGACAGCCCGACGGCCACGCGCTTGCCGCGCAGGTCGACGCCGCCGAAGTCAGCGCTCGGCGGCTTCCTTGAACTTGCCATAGCTCATCAGGCGCTCGAGGCGATCCTCGACGAGCTGCTTCGGCTTCACCGCGCGAAGCTCGCGGAACGCCTCCGCCAGCGCCTTCTTCAGGGACTGCGCCGCAGCCTGCGGGTCGCGATGGGCGCCGCCCACCGGCTCGCCGACCACCTTGTCCACCAGCCCGAGCGTCTTCAGGCGGTTGGCCGTGATGCCGAGCGTTTCCGCCGCCTCGGGCGCCCTGTCCGCGCTCTTCCACAGGATGGAGGCGCAGCCCTCGGGCGAGATCACCGAGTACGTGGCGTACTGCAGCATGAGCGTGACGTCGCCCACCGCGATCGCGAGCGCGCCGCCCGACCCGCCCTCGCCGATGATGGTCGTGATGATCGGCGTGCGAAGGGCCGCCATCACGTAGAGGTTGCGGCCGATCGCCTCGGACTGGCCGCGCTCCTCGGCGTCGATGCCGGGATAGGCGCCGGGCGTGTCGACAAAGGTGAAGATCGGCAGCTCGAACTTCTCCGCCATCTTCATCAGCCGCAGCGCCTTGCGGTAGCCCTCGGGCTTGGGCATGCCGAAATTGCGCGCGATCTTTTCCTTCGTGTCGCGCCCCTTCTGGTGGCCGATCAGCACGCAGGCCACGCCGTCGAAGCGGGCGAGGCCGCCCACGATCGAGGCGTCCTCGGCGAACGCACGGTCCCCGTGCAGCTCCTCGAAGCCGGTGAAGAGCATGCCGACGTAGTCGAGCGTATAGGGGCGCTGCGGGTGGCGCGCGACCTGCGCCACCTGCCAGGGCGAGAGCTTGGCGTAGATCTCCTTGGTCAGCGCCTGGCTCTTCTTGGTCAGCCGCTGGATTTCCTCGGAGATGTCGACCGCGGAATCGTCCTGCACGAAGCGCAGCTCCTCGATGCGCTGCTCGAGCTCGGCGACCGGCTGCTCGAAGTCGAGGAAGGTGGTTTTCACGGGCTCAGTATTCTACTGGCACCGGGTCGAGGGACCGCCACAGGTACCAGGTGGCCACCGAGCGCCAGGGCCGCCAGGACTCGCCCAGCTTGCGGATGCGCGACAGCGGCGCCTTGCGGCCCTTGAAGTAGCTCGCGCGCACCGCCTTGAGCAGGCCCAGGTCGCCCAGCGGGTACACATCGGGGCGCAGCAGGTTGAACATCAGGAACATCTCCGCGGTCCAGCGGCCGATGCCCCGCACCTCGGTCAACTCGGTGATGATCGCCTCGTCGTCCATTTCCGCCCAGCGATGCGCATGGATGC